>JBFHWF010000072.1:0-11819 GCA_041589175.1 Gammaproteobacteria bacterium | reverse complement strand
TGACGAATACCAGATCGCTCCAGCAGTACGTGTACTGACTAAAGCAATTGGTAAGAAGCTTGGTAAAGACAAGGGTAACAGCAAGTACCTGTACGAACTGTTCCCATACGGCCCTGGTAAGCAAGCATGTAAGTATGCTGGTCTGCCTAAGCCAACAGGTTGCGTATAATTGCAAACCTTTGAGGGGAGAGCTGCTCTCCCCTCAGCTTTAGATTCTCTACAAGCTCAAACATGTTTTTTTGAGTTTTTGTTTGTTAAATAAGGTGTATTTAACAAACGAGCGCGTTGTACGCGCTATAGAAAGTCAACTGGAAAAAGAATTTAAACATTAAATAGATTTTGTTGCGGAGTACGCCTTAATGTCCACTTTGATAGCAGTACTGTTAACCCTTGCCACGATTGCGATGATTGTTGGTCTGGCACGAAAAGCCCGTCAGTACCGCGCGACTCCAGCGCCACTAAAGATCCCTGTAACACCAGCACCTAAGACCAAAGGTGGTGTTGTTCTACGTCTGGCCAAGGAAGTTGTATTTTTTGCGTCCCTGTTCCGCTCAAACAAGTGGATCTGGATTTTTGGCTGGATTTTCCACGTATCACTGCTGCTGGCATTTATCCGCCACCTGCGTTACATCATCGACCCAAACGGCCTGTTCGGTTTCCTGATGCCAATCATCGGCTCATGGCCTGTACAGACTGCCGGTAAATATGCTGTTTTCGGCATGATCATCGGCCTGGGCGGCCTGCTGGCACGCCGCTTCCTGGTGAAGCGTGTACGTTATATCTCTGCCCCTTCTGATTACCTGATGCTGATCCTGTTATTAGCTATTACCATCAGCGGCTTTGTAATGAGCTTCGTGTCTTTCGTTGACGTGACACAGGTTAAGGTATTCATGCTGGGCATTATGAATTTTGATCTGCAGGCTCTGCCTGAAAGCACAGCACTTGTTGTACATCTGTTACTGGTTGCAGTACTTGGATTTGTACTGCCCATAAGCAAGCTGTTACACATTCCAGGTGTGTTCTACGCACCAACGCGTAATCAGGTTGATAACCCACGCGAAGAGCGTCATATCGTAGACTGGGCCAAGCCACTGGATGAAACTCGCGGTAACTACCCCGAGCTTCAGGCCAAGCCAGAAGCGAAAGACGCTGAGTAAGACTAAACGAATAAATAACGAGCATATATTGCGAGTATAACGAGGAATCCATAGTGGCTGATTACGAAGTTCCTGAAGTTAAAGAGTACGCTGTTGTTCCAGTGCCCAAAGATGATGTGATGAAGCATCTTAGTCCCTTTGTGGCAAAGCCGGAATTTCAGGAAGCACTGAACTACGTAGGTAAGAAAGTACAGAAATCAGAAGAAGAAATGCCTGAGTACGTTCTGGTTGATGGCTGGAAAGAAAAAGCTATCGACAAGATGGGCGACTTACTGGGTCGTTACCGTAGCTTACAGGTATTCATGGATTCCTGTGTGAAGTGCGGTGCATGTACTGATAAATGTCACTACTTCCTGGGTACTCAGGACGCAAAGAACATGCCGGTAGCCCGCCAGGACTTGCTGCGTAGCGTTTACCGTCGCTACTTCACATTTGCCGGTAAATATTTTCCAAAACTGGTTGGTGCAAAAGATTTAACAGAAGAAGTTGTTCAGGACTGGTACAGCTACTTCCACCAGTGTTCTGAATGTCGTCGCTGTGCAGTTTTCTGCCCTTACGGCATCGACACAGCGGAAGTCACCATGGCTGCCCGTGAAATTATGGCGCACATTGGTAAAGGCCAGAAATACTCTAACGAAATTATCGGTAAAGTATTCACCATTGGTAATAACCTGGGTCTACCTGAAAAAGCACTGGCTAACGTACTGGAAGGTCTGGAAGAAGACGTCGAATACGATATCGAAGTGGAAGTTAAATTCCCACTGGATCAGAAAGGTGCAGACATCCTGCTGGTTACGCCATCAGCTGACTTCTTCGCAGAACCACACATTGACGGCCTGATCGGTTATGCAAAAGTATTCCATGCAACCAACACGAGCTGGACACTGAGCTCGGTTGCTTCAGAAGCCGCTAACTTTGGTCTGTTCATCGGTTCATACGAAAATATGCAGCGTATTTCGATGCGTATTCGTGAAGCGGCGCTTCAGCTTGGTGTTAAGCGTATTGTTTACGGTGAGTGTGGTCACGCATGGCGCGTGGGTTACAGCTTCCTGAATACGCTGGCAGGTCCTTTTGACTTCCTGGACCAGAACTACCCTATTCCTCAGCACATCTGTGAATTCACGCTGGACAAGCTTGAAAAGGGTGAGCTGAATATCGACAAGTCTCGTAACGATGACATGACACTGACTTTCCACGATTCCTGTAACGTGGCACGTGCATCAGGCATGGGCGATAAGCCAGGCGGTCAGTTCGAGATTCCACGTGCGGTTATTAAAGCTGTATGTAATAACTTCGTCGATATGGAGCAAGATACCATCCACGACGCAACATTCTGTTGTGGCGGCGGCGGTGGTCTGTTAACAGACGACCT
Organism: Gammaproteobacteria bacterium; assembly: GCA_041589175.1. Lineage (GTDB taxonomy): Bacteria > Pseudomonadota > Gammaproteobacteria > SZUA-229 > SZUA-229 > SZUA-229. The sequence goes on along the minus strand of JBFHWF010000072.1, from coordinate 9,290 downwards.
GATGGAGCTACGCGTCAAAGGTATATTACCGCGTGCAACAGCATTGATTAATGCTAAAGAAGACCATGGGGTAACCCATATGGCTGCGATCTGTGCGATCTGTAAGAGCCAGTTTACCAAGGTGTTGCCGTACTACGGCTTTACCATGGACCAGATTGTCAGTGTTCATCAACTAGTCAGCAATGCGATTATCCTGGAAGGCCAGGTTGATCCAGAAGACTAGAAACTGAGCTCAGACAGAACGATTTAACACAACGAATTTTTAACTATACGTTTCAGCATATAGGAGACCAGCATGGCGACCTCTAAAGAAGACATGCAAAACAAAGAAATATCTTGGCGTCGATTTGAAGACGGTGACCACAAATGGGATGACTTTAGTGAGAAGATATTTGTTCAAGATACTTCACACAAGTGCCCTACCTATGTGCACCGTACGCCACCTTGTCAGGGTAGCTGCCCATCAGGTGAGGATATCCGTGGTTGGTTAGATATCATCCGTGGTATCGAGACTCCACCTGAAGGCATGACTAAAGAAGAGTACGCTTTCCAGCGTTCAACTTCTGCAAACCCATTCCCAGCAATGATGGGTCGTGTATGCCCAGCGCCTTGTCAGGACGGTTGTAACCGTAATGACGTTGATGACTTCGTTGGCATCAACTCTGTTGAGCAGTACATCGGTGACAGTGCTTACGCTGAAAAATACAAGTTTGGTGGTTTACCAGACCTGAGCGGTAAGAAAGTTGCAATCATCGGTGGTGGTGTTGCAGGCATGTCTGCTGCTTACCACCTGCGTAAATTCGGTATCGGCAGCACAATCTTTGACGATCACGCAGAACTGGGTGGCATGATGCGCTACGGCATCCCTGGCTACCGTACTCCACGTGACGTTATGGATCACGAATGTATGCGTATCCTGGAAATGGGCGGCATCGACACAAAACTGAACACACGTGTTGGTAAAGACGTTCCTGTTGCAGACCTGGAAAAAGAATACGACGCAGTCCTGTGGGCACTGGGTTGTAAGAAAGGTCGTGGTCTGTTCATCGACAACTGGAAAGACGTTCCTAACGCAGTAACCGCTGTTGACTTCCTTGAGCAGTTCAACAAAGGTGAAATGAAGTACACTGGCAGCAAGATCGTATGTGTGGGTGGTGGTGATACCTCTATCGACGTTGTATCTGTATCTCGCCGTATCGGTACTCTGAAAGACATGGCTGGTGAAAAACCAGAAGATTCAGCTGAAGGTCGTATCAAGCACGGTGACGTTGCTGACGCTGACAAGAAAGCCTGTGATAGCGTTGTTCTGACTGCCCTGTTCAAACAGGAAGAAATGACTGCAGCTGAGCATGAAGTCCATGACGCATTACACGAAGGTGTAATCATCATGAACGAAGTTATGCCAACTGAAATCATCACTGATGAAAACGGCCGTGCGACTGCACTGAAGCTGGTTGACTGTAAGTTTGAAAACAATGCACCAGTTGCTATTGAAGGTGGTAAAGAGCACATCGTTGAATGTGACCTGATCGTATCTGCGATCGGCCAGTTCGGTGACCTGGAAGGTGTTGAAGACATGGACAACGGTCGTGCACTGATCGATGCTGACAAGTTCTACCAGGTTCCTGGTAAGCCTGGTCACTTCGTAGCTGGCGACATCATCCGTCCTCACCTGCTGACTACAGCGATTGGTCAGGGTTCTGTTGTAGCTGAGACTATCAAGCAGTTCCTGGATCAGACTGAAATGAAGAAACGTCCTAAGGTTGACGTTCATCACTTCAACATGCTGAACAAGCTGCACGAGTCTGGCATGGATCCATCGTCTTTCGCAGACAAGGGTCTGGAAGAAGATCAGCAACGTGGCACATGTAATGCTGACTATGCGGTTCACAACTACGAAGACCGCTCTAAGCAGGAAATCATTTCAACTGATCTGATGTTCCTGGGTCACTTCGAAGCCGTTGCACGTAACATGCGTACCGAAGATGTACCTTCTTCTGACGAAGTACTGGGTCACTTCCATGAGCGTATGAACGGTCTGGCTGAAGAAGCCGCTGTTGCAGAAGCTAACCGCTGCATGAGCTGTGGTATGTGCTTCGAGTGTGACAACTGTGTTATCTTCTGTCCTCAGGACGCAGTGTTCCGCGTTAAGAAAGACCAGGCAACAACTGGTCGTTACGTAGACACTGACTACAGCAAGTGTATCGGTTGCCATATCTGTTCAGATGTATGTCCTACTGGCTACATCGACATGGGTATGGGTGAGTAACAACTCGGAACGACACTGCCAGCATTTGCTGGCAGTGTGCCTCTGAAGGGTTACAACTTCTTTAACAAGTGGAGTTACTGCTGCAGATGAAACATCTCATGCAAAAAGCTTTAATCACAATTGCAGGAACAGTGGCCATCGCCCTTTCCTCTTTTGCTGTTGCTGATGATAAAGAAAAAGCATCCTTCGGCCCTCACGTACCGCATCCAACTAACGGATCGACCGAGTGCGTACAGCCCGAAGATGAAATGAAAAAGAATCACATGAAGTACATACTTCATCAACGTGATGCAACAATGCACGAAGGTATTCGTACCAAGACATACAGTCTGAAAGAATGCATTAACTGTCACGTGCCCGAGAATTCAGAAGTACGCTATGGTGACGACAAGCACTTTTGCAGCAGCTGTCATAACTATGCAGGTGTAAGCATTGACTGCTTCCAGTGCCATACTGACCGCCCTATGGGTAAAAACCCACACAACAAGTCTAATGCCCAGGCAACTACGCCGGTTAAGGCTGAAGTGGCGGACATCACTGTGGGAGCTAGCAATGAGTAACACAAAAGAAACAATAAATATCTCACGTCGTAGCTTCGTAGAAAAATCAGCTACAGCTGCGGCTGCACTGACTATCGCACCAGGTGTGATCCTTAACCAGGTTCACGCAAAGCCAGCTGACGAAGCCGTAACCAGTGCAAAACGATGGGGCATTCTGATTGACACAGACAAATGCGGCAAAGGCTGTAATGACTGTGTAACTGCCTGTCACGAAGAAAACGGCATTGCTTCACATGGTCGTCCACTGACTGACCAGGTATGGATCCGCAAGGTTAAACTGCGCGACAAACTGACTCAGAACGTCGTTTCTTTGCCAATGATGTGTCAGCACTGTGAAAACCCGCCGTGTGTAGACGTATGCCCGACTGGCGCTTCTTTCAAGCGTGAAGATGGTATTGTACTGGTTGACCGTCACATCTGTATCGGTTGTCGCTACTGCATGATGGCCTGCCCTTACAAGGCTCGCTCTTTTGCACATGAAGTGGTTGATAACCAGCGTGACTACCAGCCACGTGGTAAAGGCACTGTTGAGTCCTGCACCATGTGTGTACACCGTGTAGATGAAGATGGTACGCCAGCGTGCGTAGAAGCCTGTAGTAAGGCCGAACACGGTGCGATGATCTTCGGTGATATGAAAGATCCCGAAAGCAACATCTCCAAGGCGCTGGTTAAGCACGGTGGCACACAAATCCGTGCAGATCTGGGTCTGAATACTGGTGTTCGCTACAGAGGAATCTAAGGCGACATATTCGATAAATATTCATTTGAATAAGCATCACTATGAAAAAAATACAGTTACAACCAATTGATGGTAATAGTTCTGGCTACCTTGGCCTGCTGGCACTACTCGGTGCGTTTATCGCAGCGGGTATGGGTTCTTTCTACTATATGGAAACCAATGGCCACTGGGTAACCGGCATGGATAACCAGGTCGTTTGGGGCATGCCACACGTTTTCGCGGTATTCCTGATTGTTGCGGCATCCGGTGCGCTAAACGTGGCTTCGATCTCCTCCGTGTTCAACAAGAAGGTTTACAAGCCTCTCGCACCACTGTCGACGCTAGTAGCAATTGCACTACTGGTTGGTGGCCTGATGATTCTGGTTCTCGACCTGGGTCGCCCTGACCGCCTGATTGTCGCGATGACCTACTACAACTTTAAATCGATCTTTGCCTGGAACATGATTCTGTATAACGGCTTCTTCGTGATCGTCGGTATCTACGCATGGTTCATGCTGGATCGCACCATGAAGCAGTATAGCCGTTACGCAGGTATTGCAGCGTTCGTATGGCGTCTGGCACTGACAACAGGTACCGGTTCTATCTTCGGCTTTCTGGTTGCACGTACGGGCTACGATATGGCGATGATGGCACCTATGTTCATCATCATGTCATTCTCCTTTGGCCTGGCGATCTTTATCCTGGTTCTACTGGCATCCTATAACTGGACTGGCCGTGAACTCGGCGATGCGATCGTTATGCGTTTACGCAAGCTGCTGGGTATCTTCGTGATGGCCGTGCTGTACTTCGTAGTCGTGTACCATATCTCAAACCTGTATGCGACTGAGCACCATGGCTTTGAAAAATTCATGCTGCTGGGTGAAAACGGTGGTGAGAAGTACTCCAACATTTTCTGGATTGGCCAGATCCTGATCGGTAGCCTGGTACCACTGGCGATGATCTATGCACCTGCGGTTGCCAGATGTCGTCGTACACTGGCGATGGCCTGTGCACTGGTTATATTCGGAGGCCTGGCACAGATGTACACTATCATCATTGGTGGTCAGGCTTACCCACTCGATATCTTCCCAGGTATGGAAGTACTTGAGTCAGGTTTCAATGATGGTATCGTTTCACAATACTCTGCAACCATGCCAGAGATTCTGCTTGGCCTGGGTGGCTTTGCGACAGCTCTGATCGTAATTGCACTGGGTGTGAAAGTACTTGGCTTCCTGCCTGCAACACTGGCAGATTCAGTTACGGACCCACATGCCAAAGCTGAATAATTAGTCTGTTAAATTGACTAAACCAACGGCTCGGAATCTGATTCCGGGCCGTTTGTGTTTTTGAATATTTTGATTTATCCGCAAATGAACGCTAATACACGCAAATATTTACAAACAGATAATCAGTCACATAAGATTACCTGTCGTTTTGCAGCTGACGAGCTGACTCGAAGTGACTTTGTATATTTGAGTGAAACACACTTTGCGTTTATTTGCGTTCATTCGCGGACAAAATAAGCTTAACCATCATGGCCCACTTCCTCATATCAGCAGCACATAAATCCTCGGGCAAAACAACCCTGAGCATTGGCCTGTGTGCGGCTCTTGCCGAGTCTGGACAGATCGTACAGCCGTTCAAGAAGGGACCCGATTATATCGACCCCATGTGGCTGGGTCGGGCCAGTGGTCGGCCGTGCCATAATCTTGATTTTTATACCATGAGCAAGGATGAAATCATCCACACGGTGCATCATTACTCAGAATCGGCCGATATTACTGTCATCGAGGGTAATAAGGGCCTGTATGACGGACTCGACCTGGATGGCAGTAATTCCAATGCCGCCCTCGCCTCTCTCGTTCATGCTCCCGTGATTCTCGTTCTAGATGCACGGGGAATGACTCGTGGCATTGCACCGCTTATTCTCGGTTACCAGGCATTCGATCCGCATATAAAAATTGCGGGTGTCATCCTCAATCAGCTTGGCGGTAGTCGCCATGAAAATAAACTGCACGCGGTTATAGAACACTACACCGACGTTAAAGTTGTCGGCTCCGTCTACAAAAACCCCGATTTATCAATCGAGGAACGTCACCTTGGTTTAATGCCCAGCAACGAGGATAACTCTGCCGATATCAAGATTGCACAGATCCGGGATATTGTTAAACAACAGGTTGACCTGGAACTGTTACGCAGCATCGCGAATGACGCACCCGAGCTGCCAGACAATAATTATTCTGCTGCAGACGTGATCAGGGTTAGCTCACCGATAAAAATCGGCGTTGTGCAGAACGATGCTTTTGGTTTTTATTACCCTGATGACCTCGAGGCAATCGAGGCAACCGGTGCACAACTGGTTAGTATCGATACTATCCGCGACCAGCAGCTGCCTGCAATTGATGGACTGTTTATCGGCGGTGGCTTCCCGGAGACTCGTATCGATGAGCTGGAAGCCAATAGCAGCATACGCCAGCAGATTCATGATGCGCTCGATAACGGCCTGCCCTGCTATGCTGAATGCGGAGGACTCATGTACCTAAGCCGCAGCCTGAACTGGCATGGTAAAACCGGTAACATGGTTGGCTTTATCCCCGCTGACTGTGTGATGCATGAAACCCCCCAGGGTCGAGGCTATATCCGCCTGGAACAGACAGAACATCACCCCTGGGCTAACTATCAACCGTCAACAGACAGTATAATAGCGGGTCATGAGTTCCACTATTCGGCTCTTGAAAATATCGATACAGAACTGCAGTTTGCGTATCATGTCAAACGTGGTTTTGGTATCGATGGTAAGTCCGATGGCATCGTCATAAAGAACACCCTTGCCTGTTATGCACATATGCGTGACACGGCAAGTAATCACTGGGCACAACGATTTGTCCAGTTTGTTGAACATTGTAAACAATCGAAAGCGGAGTAATCACTATGATCACCCTGACTCCTGCCGCTGCAAAGCAGGTTAAACACTCAGCCAAAGAATCCAACCTCGATGGACTGCCATTACGTCTGGCCTGTACACGTCTTGAAGATGGTTCTTTCCACTACGGCATGGGCTTTGACGATGTGAAAGAAGATGACATCACCCATACCTCTGAAGGCGTCGATGTTATTGTTTCTGTCACTGCCAATGAGTTCTTAAATGGCACAAAGATCGACTATGTTGAAATCGAAGAAGGTCAACCTCAGTTTATCTTTATGAATCCAAATGACCCGGCTTACGTCCCCCCTTCTGATAAATAAGAAGGCTTTGTCATCTCGATGAGTTTTACCGAGCGCATACATATGGAGTTTAAGCAGATGTCGACTCGACACCTGTTTAACTGCATATCTGCGCTATTTATATTGTTGTTTATTTTGATCCTGAGTAGCCTGTGGCTCGCGGATGCAGGTGATAACAAACCCCTGGCGCTGTTTATACACATCACACTGATCACTATCATCTTTGCCAGTATTTCGCTAATTGCAATTTCCAACCAGCGACAACAGACTCATAATAACCTTGAGCAGCAGAAAACCCAGGAAATTCTCTACAACATTACCAGCACAGTTAATACCGGGCGTGAACTTAAAGAACTGCTAAGCTTATTCTGCAGGCAGACCAATGATGAGCTGCATGCCAAGAATGTGTCTGTCTGGCTCATTACCGAAAATGACTGGCTCGAATATATTGCCGGGTCAGGCATTGACCCAATTGTCGTTTCACAGCCACGCAGAGTAAAAATCACACACGAGCTACGTGATGTACTCGTTAACAACCAGATCATCCACGATAACGAACACGTTACACGCCTGGCAGAAATACTACAGTGTGATGTGAGCGACGATGTGCATTCTTATTACCTTCCCCTGCATATCAAAAACCGCACACTGGGTGTGATTCGTATCAAACTCGATAAATCACCTCTGAAAAGCGAAAATGATTTATACGAGCTATTCAAGGCGCTCTCTCAACAGTTATGTAGCTCTATCGAAAAAGCTAAACAGGATCAGGAATCAAGACGCATCATTATCATGCAGGAACGAAGTCTGATAGCAAACGAACTTCATGACTCCCTGGCACAGACACTCGCCAGCTTGCGATTCCAGGTACGCGTACTGGATGAAACGCTGCAACCGACTTCTGAGTTTCAGTCGATACGCGGCATTGAACAGGTTGAAAACAGCCTGGATGAAGCCTACTCTGACCTGCGTGAGCTCATAGCACATTGTCGTACCCCCATCGATAAGCAGGGCCTGATACCAGCCGTTGAAAAGCTCATCTCTCGACTTAAGAAAGATTCTGGCATGCATATTCTGCTACAGAAAGAATGGGACCACTCAGATTTACCACCCAACCTGGAAATGCATATATTCCGTATCGTACAGGAAGCCATGAATAATATACGCAAACATAGCCAGGCAAATAACGTGCGCCTGATGTTCCGCTGCGATGAAGACGGTAACCATCAGATACTAATTGAAAATGATGGCAAGGGTTTCGAAACACCGAATGTCAGTGATCACCCGGGCAAGCATGTGGGACTCAGTATTATGCGTGAAAGAGCAAACTATCTGGGCGGTGACTTGCGTATTGAAAGCGAACCCGACGAAGGCACGCGAATTGAACTGTATTTTACCTATAGCAGTGAAACCAAGCATGACCCATTGCAACGTTTATCGGAGATAATCTCTTGAGCATGCGAGTACTCATAATCGATGACCACGCACTATTTCGCGTGGGATTACAGGGGCTGTTAGAACAGCGTGGTATCGAAGTCATCGATGCTGTTGCGGAAGGCAGTAAAGGCCTGCAACTTATTGAAGAAGTTACGCCAGACATTGTTTTACTCGATCTTCGCATGCCCGACATGAGTGGCCTTGAAGTACTAACACAGGCGAGAGAGCGTAATATCGAAATTCCTATCGTTATGCTAACCACCAGTAATGAAGAGCAGGACCTGGTTGAGGCACTTCGCAATGGTGCACAGGGATATCTCCTCAAGGACATGGAACCCGATGAACTGGTAAGCGCTCTACGTGATATTGAAAAGGGTAAAAGTGTCGTTGCCCATGGCCTGACCGATGTCCTGGCAAAGATGGTCCAGGGGGACCCTATTGAAGTAGAACCCAAGGAAACACCGTTTTCAGAGCTCACACCACGTGAACTTGAAATTCTATGCCTGCTAGCTGATGGTCAGAGTAACAAGGTCATTGCGCGCAACCTCGGTATATCCGATGGCACAGTAAAACTCCATGTAAAGGCAATTCTTCGTAAACTGGAAGTACACTCCCGTGTTGAGGCCGCAGTAATCGCTGTAGAGCAGGGGCTGAAACAGAAGCAATCGAACGATAATTAAATGCCGGATTAAACTATGAAAACATTTAGATCACTTATTGATGATATCCTGCCCAATATCAAAGAGATTTTTCCCTGGGACCTGGAAGAAAAACTGGAATCGTCCAGTGATACTCTATTGATTGATATTACCGAGCCTCGAGAGTTTAAAACGGTACACATTAAAAATTCGATAAACGTTCCTCGAGGCGTACTCGAATCCGGTTGCGACTGGGGCTATGAAGACACTGTTCCAGAACTCGCAGCAGCACGTGAGAAAGAAGTCGTCGTCATTTGCCGCTCTGGCAACCGTAGCGCACTCGCCGCATACACAAAGCAACTCATGGGCTACGAAAATGTCTACTCTCTGAAAACTGGCTTAAGGGGCTGGTTTGATTATGAATTGCCACTGTTTAATGGTGA
>JBFHWF010000071.1:0-12046 GCA_041589175.1 Gammaproteobacteria bacterium | reverse complement strand
TCGTGATCTGGTCATGCCGATTGTTTCCTTCGAAGGGAGTACGACGGCACTCGCTACTGATGCGAGTATTGATCTGCCGTATCTGAATCTCAAGGGCATTAGTCTCGACACTCGGCTTTCCAATCCATATAAGCGATCGGGTGATAGTACCACCAGCCTGAGTCAGCGAATCGAGCAGCTGGCGGAAATGGTATCACCTTCTACACGAAAAGATCGCTATCTGGATGTGGTGGATCAGCTCAATAACCGTAAGGGTCTAGAGAATCTGCTGGATGACTTTAATGGGCAGTTGAATGTAACGCCTTCCATTCCATCGACAGCAACAGAAGATTTAGGTCCCGTTGATGGTTCGGGCATTCCAGAGTTTGCAACGGCCGCATCGGGTGGTGTGGTCGAATATCCGGACAACCCGTTTGCTGATCGACTAAAAGCGGCCGTGACACTGGCACTGAATAATCCAGATACCATGTTCATTGCTGTTGGTACTGGTGGCCTCGGTGGCTGGGACGATCACGATAACGCCATTCCCAAGTATGAAGAGCGTATGCGTCAGTTAATGAAGGCTATGCGGGCAGCGATGCTGCATATTCAGTATGCGGGTGATGCAGAAAATATTACTAATAATACAACTGGTTTATTACCCAGTGTGGCTGGACGTAGTACCGACAATATTGTGATCAATATACACGGTGACTTCGGTCGAAATGTAAACCTGAATGGCTCCATGGGCTGGGATCACGGTAATAACCAGAATCTCTACACCTTTGGTGGTGCTGCGGTTCGACCACCCGGCGCACTGGGTAAGGTTGTGGGTAAAACTCGGCGGATAGGTACACCGGGTCAGAATCGGCAGTTTACCGATCCTACCGATGACAGTTACCAGGCTGAACCCATGTCAATTGCTGCTACGGTCTATTCCTATTTTGGCGTGCAGCGGCCCTATGAGATGACCCGCGATGCGGCATTTAATCCGGCGGGTGATGACAAGATAGATGAAACGGTTGCGGGAGAATCCCCGCTTTTCTAAGGTGTTTTCAGTCTTGTGTAAAACGAGCCCGGCTAGATGATAATCTGTCCGGGTTTTTTTATCGTGGTTATTTGATTAACAGGTACTCGACGCCCTGCTGCTCAAGAAAGTCTTTTGCTGAGTGGCCTTCAAGCATGGCAAAGGTGGCAAGCATGCCAGCTTCGAGGCAGGTGTCCGCGATGACGCTAACCGAGCGGGGTGCACCCTCAACTGGCCAGCCAGTCAGTGGGTTAAGGATATGGCTATAACGAATCCCATCCTTGAGCAGAAAGCGTTGGCTATCACCGCTGGTTGCCAATGCACCACGATAGAGTTTGAGTTGTCCTGCGGCTTTCTGCCCCGTATCGACAGGGTCGTCAATGCCGATTACCCAGGGAATATTATTTTCACGTGGGCCGTTACAGGCAATGTCCCCACCAAAATTAACCAGTAAGGACTTGTCCGTGGCTGATGAAAGTAATTTTAGTGTCGAGTCGACAGCATATTCTTTGCCTATGCCGCCGAGATCAATCTCCATATCTGAAGGTAACTGAATGCTTGGTGAATGCCAGCTGATTTTCTGCCAGCCGATTCGAGATAGTAGAGCGTCTACCTGAGATGCCTCTGGGAGTCTGTCCGAGGTATCGAAATTCCAGGCCTGGCGTAGAACCCCTGAGGTAATATCAAACTTACCCTCGCTGAGCTGGTAACACTGGTCTGCAAAGTCGAGCAGGCGGGATGTTTCATTGTCGACATTAACCGGCGCATGCGGACTGGTATTGATGCGATGAATAATATTGTCATCACGATAGCGGCTGTATTTTTTTTCGATACGCAGCGCTTCTTGCTGAGCAAGTTGAGTGAGCTGCTGTAATAATTCTGCATCGGTAGCATCAAGCAGGATTTCACAGGGACAGGCCATGGCACTGAAGCGGCCAGTACCAATACCTGTCTGTGTGTTTATCGATGTGCTGACAACATCGCTAGGTGATGACTGAGCCACGATAGCGCTGTTATTAAAACTGCTTCTGATAGCTCACTTGCATCACCCATGCCCGGGTTTCATCATACTCGGCGTCTTCATATTGCCAGTTGATATATTCGGTGCGGAAACGCAGTTTGCCGTCACCCAGGCTGGTGCCATATTCGAGGCCCAGTGTCAGACCTGTGCCTTCATCCAGTCGATAATCTGCACTGGCAAACTCAGGTAGCACTACTGGATTTACACCATCATCATAAATGCTGTGCATAAAGAAGTCTGCGGCTGACTGCAGGTAATAGCGGAAGTGGGGTTCCAGATAACTACCATCCGATAGCGGGGTTCGATGCCGCATTTCAAAGGTCTGCGAGGTGATACCCCAGTCGTCGGTATAAAAACGATAACCCAGGTGAACGGTTTCGCCCATCTCACCGTGCTGGTGAGCCATGCTGGTGAATAGTGTCTGGCGAGTACGCGTGACCGGACGTGACTCAAAGTAACGTTCGAGCTCTCGCCAGACATACTGCCCGGTGTCGGTATCTTCTACCAGTCTAACTTGCGAGATAACCTTGTAAGGGTCGGTATGATAGCCGTCAGAGTAGGAAATAGTGTAGTTTAACTGGCCTACGGTCTTACGATTAAAAACTTTTGAGATGCCAAAAATGGCATCGTAGGTATAACGGTCACCATCGCTGAAGATACTGTTATCTTCCACGTTTGACATGGGTTCTGGTGTACCATCTGTTTTGCGGTATATCAGGTCATATGTGCCCGCAAGGCCAACGGTGTATGTTGTCTGGCGGTCGTCAGATTCAACCCTGTAATTAACACTGGCACCATATGACTGGTAATCTTTTTCAACTGACAGGCTAGCGCCATAGGTGATCGAGCTAAGACGTTCAAGTAAGTGGTTCCAGCTGATGGCAATGCCCAGTCGAGTATCACTAAAGGTTACGCGATCGACCGAATCGCCGGATGCGGTACGCAGGCTGGCACCTGATGCGCCGGAGAAAGAGTCAACGCTGGAGTTTTCACTTTGCACGGCGCCAGTTGGTGTTGCTCCGGACATGGTGTCGAGCACCAGTTTCACATCAACGCTATCGTTTGAAGAGAGATCACCACTTAAAAACGCAACCGCTTTGGTAACGCTAACGCGATCATCTTCTTCTGCATAGTAAAGTAGCGAGGAGTCAAGCTCCCATGCATTATCGACGGCTTCGGCTGCATGTGCCTGCTGTGTGGCACCACCCAGTAATGAGCAGGTGGCAAGAGAGAGTTTGTGTTTAATATTTTTCATGTTACTGGACTAGTTGCATCCGCAACCACCGCCGCCTACACCACGGCCCCCGGTAGATGCTTCCTTACTGAAATAAATATGATCATCCGCAAAGCTGCGCATGCTGTCTGGATCAAGTTGCATGTCATCCCTGGCAAGTATGTCTCGCTGCCAGGGTTGAACTGCCTCGGTAGAGAAAGCTTCGCCACTGGCTCTGTAGATTGAGCAGCCGGAGAGCAACGACAAACATAACCCCATAAAAAGTAGTCGGCCCATTTGTTGTACTCGGTTTGTTAGCTATGAGTTTATTTAGCTTCGTGTTTAATTAGCTTCTGGCAAGTGCGGAACTGATGGTTTTTTCAAGTTCCAGCTTCTGGTTTTCCTTGAAGCCTTTATGTACCTTAATAATATTTCCCCGTCTGTCAATCAAATATGAAGTTGGCATGACTTTTAGATGGTAACTGGCAGGGGTTTTTCCTTCAGGGTCGAAGGCAACAGTAAAGTGAGCAGGGTGCTTGCGCAGGAAGTTCTCTGCGGCTTTTCGATCTGTATCCAGGTTGATCGCAATCACTTCCAGCCCTTTTTTGCTGTAGCGAGTCTGCATGTCGTTCATAAAGGAAAATGACTTGCGGCAGGGCTTGCACCAGGATGCCCAGAAATCCACATAGACAACCTTATTACGAAATTTGGAAAGTTGTACCTTCTGTGTAGCGCCATCAAGAGAAAAATCAGGGGCTTTACCCGCATGAGCAGTTAATGAGAAAGTCAGTAAAAATATAACAGCAAGCAGTGGCTTGAAAATAGGATGTAAGTGAGTCACAGCGCTTCTCCAGATATCCATGAAAATCAGAAATTAAGGCATCCAGCCCGTATTTCATTAATGTAACCGATTTTAGTTTAGGATTTATTAACTAATAATTATATTCCGCATATCGGTTGGTTGCGTGCTTCTATCCTGTCAAGTGTGATGCTCTTCTCAATTCCGCCGAAGCAGTTTATAAAAATCGGTATGTCGTGTAACATCAGTGGACTCAAGGAGCCCAATTTGCAAGAGTGGAATCACTGCATGATGAAAATAATCGGTCTTTTTCTCGCCTTATTTGTATATACAGCATCGGCACAGGCGAATAATTACTATATCGGTCTTAATCTTGGAAACCTGGACCAGTCGGGCAGCTTTCGTGTTGTCGACACAAGTCTTGATCCAACCGTTAATATCGATGATGTGAATGATTATCAGTCACCAGATGATGGTGCCCTGTCGACATCATTATACGTGGGTTATAAGCTGGCACATGATTTCTCTCTGGAAGTGGGTTTTGTCTCGAGTGAGGAGTTAATATCACCCATTCGCAATCTCAATACGGGTGGGGAAGCCAGGGAAGTTTCTGAAACCGGATATTACTATGCCGCTTTTATAGGCCTGTGGCCGATCCAGAATAACTGGGCGTTCAGTGCACGTCTGGGCTTTTCCGTGTGGGATCTGGATTACTCACAGACACAGGTTAATACCGCGCTGGATTCCTCAGATCCAGATTATATCGTACAGGAACAGCTGTTCTCCGATACTAATTCAGCCATGTTGTTCGGGGTGGGGCTCAATTATGGCCTCAATAAGAGCTTCGAGTTGCGACTACTGCTTGAGCATCATGAAGTTGATTTTGAGTTTACCAATCTTGAACTGGACTACGACGCGTTAACGATTGGTGTTGGCGCTGTTTATCATTTCTAGTTGATTATCCCCTCATTAATTATCGCCTTCTACTTCGGGTGAGCCTGTATGGGCTCATCATCCAGTAAAGAATCTACCGTCATCTGCAAGGCTCATTCAGGGTGCATTAGCCTCCATATGGTGCAATAATGGCACCTTTTTAGTGCAATTCGATTTGCTTTTGGGGGAAATGAATGAAGTTGATAACCGCAATAATAAAGCCATTTAAACTGGATGACGTGCGTGAAGCTCTCCATGAGCTCGGGATTCAGGGCATTACCGTAACCGAAGTCAAGGGTTTCGGGCGCCAGAAGGGGCACACAGAACTCTATCGAGGCGCCGAATACGTCATCGATTTCCTGCCCAAGGTCAAACTGGAAATTGCCGTGGACTCAGACAAGCTGGATCAGGTTATTGAATGCATTCGTGATGCCGCCAATACCGGCAAAATTGGTGATGGTAAAATTTTTGTGACACCACTCGAGCAGGTGGTGCGGATTCGCACCGGTGAATCCGGCTCAGAGGCCATCTAGTTTCATCCATTTCCTACCTTACTTGAAAAATACATTACATCAGGAGACTTGAAAACGATGAAAAAACTGTCTTCATTGTTATTGCCTTTTTTATTAGCCGCATTGCCATCGCAGGCGTTTGCCGATGCCCTTAGCGGTGCAGACACTGCCTGGATCATGGCCTCGACCGCGCTGGTGCTATTTATGACACTGCCTGGCCTTGCACTATTCTATGCAGGGCTGGTTCGTTCCAAGAACGTGCTCTCGGTGTTGATGCAGTGTTTCGCGATTGCGGGTACGGCATCGATTCTATGGTTTGTTTTTGTCTACAGCCTCGCGTTTGGCGAAGGCAACAGCTTTATTGGTGATTTCAGCAAGGTCATGCTGGCGGGTGTCGATAGAGATACGCTTTCCGGAAGCATACCTGAATCCCTGTTTATGATGTTCCAGATGACCTTTGCGGTGATCACACCAGCGCTGATTGTGGGTGGTTTTGCGGAACGTATGAAGTTTTCAGCCATGCTGATCTTCAGCTGTGCCTGGCTGGTACTGGTTTATGCGCCGGTGACACACTGGGTCTGGGGTGGCGGCTGGCTCGGTGAAATGGGGCTGTATGACTTTGCGGGTGGTACAGTGGTACATATAACCGCGGGTGTTGCGGCGCTGGTGGCTGCGGTGGTGCTTGGCCCACGCCGCGGTTTCCCGTCTACACAGATGATGCCCCATAACATGACCATGACCATTGCCGGTGCCGGCATGCTCTGGGTCGGCTGGTTTGGCTTCAATGGTGGTAGCGCACTGGCGGCTGATGGTAATGCATCCATGGCAATCCTGGTGACGCATATTTCCGCAGCAACCGGTGCGATGACCTGGATGGCGATTGAATGGCTGAAGTTCGGTAAGCCCAGTGCACTGGGTGTGGTTACGGGTATGGTGGCCGGGCTGGGTACGATTACACCAGCATCAGGATTCGTCGGGCCGGGTGGTGCACTGATTATCGGCTTACTGGCGGGTAGTGTCTGCTTTAGCGCAACCCAGTATATTAAGCGTGTCCTGAAAATCGACGATTCACTCGATGTGTTCCCGGTTCACGGTGTAGGCGGTATTCTCGGTACGCTGCTAGCGGGTGTGTTCTCAGCCACCAGCCTGGGCGTATTCAGCGGTTATGGCTTTGCGGATGGCATTGAAACCATGGCTGGTCAGTTAAAAGTCCAGTTTATTGGTGTGATCGCAACGATCGTGTTCACGGCTTTTGTGAGCTGGGTGCTACTGAAAATCCTCGATCTTTCCATTGGTTTGCGGGTTACCGAAGAGCAGGAAATTGAAGGTCTGGATATCGTTAGCCACGAAGAGCGTGGCTACGACCTCTAATCTTGCCGCGATGTCGGTGTTACCTGTGTAACACCGACACGCATACGGCCTTATGACTTTGTCTCTGCTGTGGTACTATGCCGCACACGACTAAGTGATAACGCATCCAGTTAATGACACACAGTTAATGACGCAGGCCACCATTATTCCCCGTCCCGAGCATTCCATTTCGAGGGACAATATCGACGACAATGCACTGAAAGTGCTGTACCGACTGCACAAGGCAGGCTATCGCGCCATGCTGGTAGGTGGTGGTGTGCGTGATCTACTGCTCGGTCATGCCCCTAAGGACTTCGATGTGGCAACCGATGCGCACCCGGAAGAGGTGAAAAAACTGTTTAGCAACAGTCGCCTGATTGGTCGCCGTTTTCGTCTGGTGCATGTGTTCTTTGGCCGGGAAATTATCGAAGTGGCCACCTTTCGTGCCGACCAGGAAGAAAGTCATGACGACCGCGAACACAGTGATAGTGGGCGTATCCTCAGGGATAATGTTTATGGACAGCTGGAAGATGATGTCTGGCGTCGTGACTTCACGGTCAATGCACTGTATTACGATATCGCTGATTTTTCGATCGTCGATTACACCTCGGCGATGGATGACATCAAACACCGGGTATTACGTCTGATTGGTGACCCGGAGACCCGCTATCGCGAAGACCCGGTACGCATGTTACGGGCGATTCGTTTTGCGGCAAAACTTGGCTTCAGCCTGCATGAAGAGACTGAAAAACCCATATTCTCACTCGGTCATCTGTTACGCGATATTCCACCGGCCCGACTCTACGATGAAGTCATCAAGCTGTTCCATTCCGGGCAGGGTGTGCAATGCCTGAAGCTGTTACGTCAGTATGACCTGCTGCAATACCTGTTTGCACAGACGGATTCTATCCTCAAACAGGGTGATGACGTGTTTGAGCGTTTTATTGAGGCTTCTCTGCAAAGCACGGACGCTCGTATTAATGATGACAAACCGGTAACACCGGCCTTCCTGTTTGCCGCCATGTTGTGGGGCCCTGTTACGTCGAGGGATGCGGATTACCGGGATGCGGGTGAGAGTGGCTCCATTGCCCTGCAGAATGCCAGTGCGGATGTGCTGTCGAGTCAGTGTGCGGCGATTTCAATTCCACGCCGCTTTAGCATGGTCGTCAGGGATATCTGGCACATGCAGCATCGTTTCAAGTATCGACATGGTAAGCGTGCACGGAGCTTGTTGCAGCATAAAAAATTCCGCGCCGCCTACGACTTCATGTGCCTGCGCAGTAAAGCCGGTGAATTCCAGGATGACAGTTGTGAGTGGTGGACTCATATCCAGACACTAAGTGAAACAGATCAGGACAAGATGCTGATGCCGGCAAAAAAACGCCCGCGCAAGCGCAAGCCGGCTAAAACGAAATGACCCGAGCTTTTATAGGTATGGGCAGTAATCTGCAGCAGCCATTACAGCAGCTCAGGCAGGCTTACCAGGCATTACAACAGTTACCCGATACACACCTGTGCGCAGCTTCATCCATTTATCGCAGTTCTGCATTGACGCTGGATGATGAGCCGCAGGATGATTACCTGAATGCCGTTATTGAAATAGATACACAACTGCATCCAGAAACCTTACTGGATGCATTGCAAACGATAGAAAATACACAGGGGCGCAAACGTGAAAAACGCTGGGGTGCACGCACGCTTGATCTCGATATCCTGCTTTATGGTGATGAGTGTTGTCATACCCCTCGTCTGACATTGCCCCACGGGGAAATGACAAAGCGGCGTTTTGTACTGCAGCCTCTGCAGCAGATTGCACCGATGCTGGCATTGCCCGATGGTAGATCTATCGACCAGTTACTGGCTGTTTGTGAAGGTGATGCCTTAATCCATGTGAGTGAGTTTGATGAGTGACCCCCGTTTTATTGTGATTGAAGGGCCTATCGGCGTCGGTAAAACCACGCTGGCGAAAAAGCTTGCGCAAAGTTTTGGTAGTGAGTTGTTGCTGGAAGGGGCTGCGGAAAATCCGTTTATGGGGCGCTTCTATGCCAACCCGAAAGCCGCAGCTTTATCAACCCAGTTATTCTTTCTGCTACAACGGGCGCGACAGATGCAGGAGCTGCGACAGGATGATATGTTTAATCCGGTGCGCATCGCTGATTTTCTCATGGAAAAAGACCGCCTGTTCGCACAGCTCACGCTGGATGATGATGAGCTAAAATTATACGAACAGGTGTATGCCCAGCTGGCGATCGATGTGCCACAACCCGATCTGGTGGTATACCTGCAGGCGCCGGTTGATGTTTTACTGGGCCGCATTGAAAATCGTGGTATCGATCATGAGCGTTTAATCGAAGGTGCGTACCTGCAACGTTTATCCGATGCTTATGTGGACTTTTTCTATCACTATACCGATGCACCGCTGCTGATTGTGAATGCCGCAGAAATTGATTTTGCGAATAACGATAAAGACTATGAACAGTTATTGCAGCGACTACGTAAAGTAAACAGTGGGCGACACTTTTATAATCCCAACCCGGAATTAATTTAAACTGGACAGGCTATGAGTGCACAGGGCAAAAAACAGGGCAGGTTAACGATTAATTCACTGCGTGAAATGAAAGCGAAGGGTGAGAAAATTGCCTGTCTCACTGCCTATGATGCCAGCTTTGCGCAACTGCTGGATGGCTGCGGTGTCGATATTGTACTGGTTGGGGATTCCCTGGGTATGGTCGTTCAGGGGCTGGAATCCACTATCCCGGTAACCATGGATGACATGGTTTATCATGGTCAGATTGTATCCCGTGGTCTTGAGCGTGCATTTCTGATTCTGGATATGCCGTTTATGTCTGATGCCTCATTACAGCAGGCGGTGGATAATGCCGGGCGCTTTATGAAAGAAGCCGGTGCCAATATGATCAAGCTGGAAGGTGGTGCCGATCAGGCTGAGCTGGTTCAGCAACTCACTCGCCTCGGCATTCCCGTCTGTGCACACCTTGGCCTCCAGCCTCAACGAGTACACAAGCTGGGAGGCTATCGCGTGCAGGGTCGTGAACCGGAGCTGGCGAAAAAGATGCTATCCGATGCGCGTATTCTCGAACAGGCGGGTGCCGATATGCTGTTACTCGAATGCGTACCCGAATCCCTCGCCCAGGAAGTCACTGAGCAGGCGGGTATACCGGTTATTGGCATCGGTGCCGGTGCCGTCACCGACGGCCAGATCCTGGTGCTTTACGATATTCTGGGGATTTCTGCCGGTGGTATGCCGCGATTTTCCCGAGACTTTATGCAGCAGGCAAACTCACTGCAACAGGCTGTGGAAAACTACGTGTCTGCTGTTAAGTCCGGCGAATTCCCTGCCGCCGAACACACCTTCAGCTAGACAGCCAGGCCTTAATAGACATGATCGTTGTCGATGCGATAAGTAAACTGCGTGAGGCTGTCAGTGGATGGCGACAATCCGGCTTGCGTATTGGTTTTGTACCCACCATGGGCAATCTGCATGCGGGCCACCTGTCGCTGGTCGAAGCGGCAAAGCAGCACGCCGATCGTGTTGTCGTTAGCATCTTCGTCAATCCGCTGCAGTTCAACCAGGCGGCCGATTTCTCCGCATACCCCAAAACCCTGCAGCAGGATATTGAGCAGTTGAAGGCGACCGCTGCCGATCTGTTATTCACACCCACAGAAGCCATTATGTATCCCGAAGGACAGGGTGCCATTACCCGTGTTCAGGTGCCAGAAATCACCGAGATGCTGGAGGGCGAGCATCGCCCCGGGCACTTTGAAGGGGTAGCAACGGTCGTGACAAAGCTGTTTAACCAGGTGCAGCCAGATCTGGCGGTATTTGGTGAAAAGGACTATCAGCAACTGCAGATGGTGCGGCAGCTGGTCAGGGACCTGGATATGCCCATCGACATCCTCTCCATGCCGACGTTCCGTGAGCCTGATGGCCTTGCCATGAGTTCCCGAAACACACGTCTCCCCGAGGAACAGCGCCTGCAGGCGGCACAGCTCTATAAAGTGCTTGATGAAGCACGGGAGAAACTGCTTCAGGGAGATAGTATTGCCTCGGTGGAAGCCTGGGCCCGTAATACCCTTGAAAATGCAGGCTTCCAGGTAGAGTACATTAGCTGCAGACGCGCTGATGATCTGCTGATCGCCACGGAAAACGATCCCCAGCGCCGCCTGCTGGCAGCTGCATGGCTTGGAGATGTACGGCTGATCGACAATCTGCCGGTGGACTGAAAACCCGCCAATGCCGGGAAAATGCGTCGTAAATCCACTATAACTGGGTATATCAGGAGTTTCTTAACTTGATTGAAATACCCTGATCCATCATAATTCGGTGTTTTAATTGCTTGATTTGATTGAGAACTGTCTATGCATCTAACCATGCTCAAAGCCAAACTGCACCAGGCCAGGGTGACCCTGTCAGAACTGGAGTACGAGGGTTCGTGCGCGATTGATGGTGACCTGCTAGATGCGGCCGGTATTCACGAATACGAGCAAATCCAGATCTATAACCTGGCCAATGGTAATCGCTTCACGACGTATGCGATTCGTGGCGAAGCCGGTACCGGCATGATCTCGGTGAACGGTGCGGCAGCGCACATGGCCGAGCCCGGTGATCGCGTAATTATCTGCAGCTATGTGCAGCTGGATGCCAAAGAGGCGGCGAGCTTCAAGCCGACGCTGGTGTATCTCGACGAAGATAACAAGATTACCCGTACCGGTAACCAGGTACCAGTGCAGGTTGCCTGATCTGTATTTCTTTTCCCTTCCGTAGGGCACGTCCCAACTAACCTTGTAAGCCTCTGATTTCCTGGTGGCTATGCAGGATTTTTTCAGTATCTCATGTGCCGTCATCCCAGCATGCTTTTAGCTGGGATCCAGTGACTTTTTTGCTGTGAGAATTAGAGTTGTTTTTCGGCAAGCTCTTATCTGTATGAGAATTAGAATTCTGGTTTTTCGCCTTCCTGGCGAGTCACTTCTTTGTCAGTAGCAACAAAGAAGTCACCAAGAAAATGCCACTCCACCACCCTTGCCCCATAAAAAGCATGGGGTTCCCGAAAATTGTAAGGGGCCACTGGTTGGTTTCTTGAGAGTCGTTGAGAGCATTATCTTCGTTGCCGGGTCGGCCTGATGCGCCGTCCTGGCTTATCAGTCCTCAAAATCACATCCATGTGATTTTGACCCTACAGGCATACAATTTTCG
>JBFHWF010000070.1:0-12167 GCA_041589175.1 Gammaproteobacteria bacterium | reverse complement strand
TCGGACACTTTAGGGAATCAAGTCAATATTCACTCGATCTGCTGCAACTTTAAACAATTACAGCACTAGCTCAACCTGTTTTACATTACTAGTATGGGTAGTTTTCTGAGTCCATAAAAAGGAAGGAATCACCTATAAGATTCTATTTTTGGGACTTAATAGGGACTTAAAGTAGAGAGAAGTAGAAACTTAGGCCTAACAAATAGAACCTAAGCCCTTGATTTTATTGGTCGGGACGACAGGATTTGAACCTGTGACCACCACACCCCCAGTGTGGTGCGCTACCAGACTGCGCTACGCCCCGATGAGGCTGTGCATTCTACACTGTGTGAATGACAGGATAAAGTGGGAAATCATTGATTTCGGACGGAATTTAGGGGTTACGCTAAATCCGCCCTTTGCAGAATTACTTCTTAAGAATTTGTAGCAGGGATTCCAGCTCGATGCGGATCTGCTTGGCCAGCTGGTTAGACTGTGATGTGTCTTCCTTGGCGGTTTCACCGGTCAGTTGTTGACGTGCACCACCGATGGTGAAGCCCTGATCATATAGCAGGCTACGAATCTGACGAATCAGTATGACATCGTGACGCTGATAGTAACGGCGGTTACCACGGCGTTTTACCGGCTTCAGCTGGCTAAATTCCTGCTCCCAGTATCGGAGAACATGGGGTTTTACACCACACAATTCACTCACTTCACCGATAGTGAAATAGCGCTTGCTTGGAATTGCAGGTAATTCGTTATTGTTGCTGGCTTCCAGCATAGGCCTCAACTCTTTGTTTTAGTTTTTGTCCAGGGCGAAATGTTACAACACGGCGAGCACAGATCGGAATCTCCTGCCCTGTTTTTGGATTGCGGCCCGGACGTTGTGTTTTATCTCTCAGCGTGAAGTTCCCAAATCCTGAAAGCTTTACATTATATGTATCTTCCAGAGCCTCACGCACTTCCTCAAAAAACAGTTCAACCAGCTCTTTGGCTTCTCGCTTGTTGAGCCCTAACTCTTCAAACAGTCGCTCTGCCATATCGGCTTTGGTTAACGCCATTTCTACTCCCGTAGTGTAGCACCAAATTTCTCGTTCAAAATGGTGACAATTTTGCTTATTTCAGATTCCACGTCCTCATCCGTAAGAGTGGCGGAAAATCCCTGTAAAATCAAGCCTAAAGCGACACTTTTTAGACCATCTTCTATTCCAGTACCAGTATAGACGTCAAATAACAAAATTTCTTGGAAAATTTCAGAAGTTGCTGATTTTATTGATGTAAGCAGCTCATCAACCGAAATTTCCTGCTTCACTAGCAGGGCCAGGT
Organism: Gammaproteobacteria bacterium; assembly: GCA_041589175.1. GTDB lineage: Bacteria > Pseudomonadota > Gammaproteobacteria > SZUA-229 > SZUA-229 > SZUA-229. The sequence goes on along the minus strand of JBFHWF010000070.1, from coordinate 10,859 downwards.
CCCGACGCACCTCAGGGAACTTGGAAAGTGGCTTAAACGCCGGTACAGCGCCGTTTAGCAGGGCCTGCTGATCCACTTCAAACAGGTAAACTGGCGGGTCGATATCGAGTGTTTTTCGTACATTTGGATGTATCGCACCAATCCAGCCAATTGTTTGATTTTCTTTAATTATTTTAGCAGATTGACCGGGATGTAGCGCCGGATGAGTGAATTTTTCAAATTTTATTGATTCAAGATCTGTCAGCGATATTATGGCTTCGAGGTCGGCCTTGGCGTCGAAAAAGTCGACTTTTCGGTCATCCTCGGCCCACTGCTCTGCTGTTACCGGGCCGGTAATTGCCGCCGAGAGCATGGGTTTCTGTACCAGTTCGCCGTCACGCTCAACAAAAGTCAGGCCGGTTTCAAACAGGCGAACACGTGACTGCTGACGATTCAGGTTATGCTGAACAGCCTTCAGTAACCCCGGCCAGATAGAAGTCCGCATAACGGAAAGATCAGCCGAAATTGGGTTCGCCAGCTTTACTGGCGCAATATCCGGGTTGATAGCAGCCTGCCATTTCGGGTCGACAAAGCTGTAGCTGATCGCCTCAAAGTAGCCACGCTCAACCAGGGTATCCTTAACACGCTGCAGAGAAACGTCTGCCTCCTTTAGCGGCTTCATCTGTGGCTGATAGCTAGGCATCGTGCGCGGTATATTGTTATACCCGTGAATACGGATAATCTCTTCTATCAGATCCGCCTCTATCGCAATATCGAAGCGGAAGCTGGGAGGTGTCACCATCCAGCCTCCATCAATTGCAGACAGCGACATACCCAGGCGGCTTAAGATGCCTTCAACTTCAGTTGCCTCAAATGTCAGCCCCAGCATGCGGTTTACCCGCTCAAGACGAAGCTCGATGGGCTCACGGGACGGAAGATCTGCCGATGATGTCTGATCAACCAGAGGACCAGCCTGCCCACCACAGATCTCGATAAGGAGCTGAGTGGCTCTTTCGATAGCTCTGGCTGGCATTTCCGGGTCGACACCGCGCTCGAAACGGTGAGATGAATCGGTATGCAAACCATACTCCCGGGCCTTGCCTGCAATAGCCAGTGGATTAAAGTGAGCAGATTCCAGGAACAGATGGCGGGTATTATCCCCCACACCCGACTGCTCCCCACCCATAATTCCTGCGAGTGCCAGTGGTTTTTTCTCGTCTGCGATGATTAACGTGTCGGCAACGGCTTCGATTTCCTTGCCATCAAGCAAAGTGACTTTCTCACCCTTGTCTGCCATACGCACCTGGATACTTCCCTCAAGCACATCGAGGTCAAAGGCATGCATGGGCTGACCAAGTTCAAGCATGACGTAGTTAGTCACATCCACGGCGGGACCGAGGCTGCGAATACCTGAACGACGCAGTTTCTCTACCATCCACAGAGGAGTTTGTGCCTTAACATTAACATCACGAATTACCCTTCCGAGATAACGTGGACAGGCTTCAGTAGCACTTACACTGACATTGAATGTGTCATCGATAGATACGGGAACAGTATTAAATTCAGGTACATTCATTTCACACTGGTAAAGGGTTGCGACTTCACGCGCCACACCTGCGACACTCAAACAGTCACTGCGATTGGGCGTCAAATCAACTTCGATGACGCTATCTTCCAGTTGTAGATACTCTCGAACATCCGTACCTATCGGCGCATCTTCCGGCAGTTCCATCAGGCCGTCTGCAGAATCAGCCAGCCCCATTTCCTTTTCGGAACACAGCATGCCATGAGACTCGACACCCCGTAGTTTGGATTTTTTAATCTTAAAGTTACCGGGCAAAACTGCACCAATCATGGCACAGGCAACAACGAGCCCTTCACGCACATTAGACGCACCACAGACGATCTGCAATGTATCTGAGCCGGTATCAACCTGGCATACATTTAACTTGTCCGCATCTGGATGTTTTTCAACTGATGTAACACGCGCAACAATAATATTATTAAACTCACCGGCAACAGGCTCTACCGAGTCAACTTCCAGGCCTGCCATAGTAATGGTGGCGCACAAGCCATCCGTATCAACCTGCGGATTTACCCATTCGTGCAACCAGTTCTGTGAGATTTTCATCTATTAAAACCCTTTCGTTCGTTGTGACGAACTTTTTTCACTGAAGTCGTGTCTGTGATAACAGCTACGACATTAATTTCCAGTCATCTCCGAATGCTTTTATCGGAGATCCAACGCCCTGAGACTATAAAAGTCACTGGATCCCCGATAAAAACATTCGGGGACGACGATTTCCGTCATTAGGCAAACTGTTTTAGAAACTTGATATCGTTATCAAAAAACAGGCGCAGATCATTGACGCCGTAACGCAGCATCGCCAGACGTTCCACACCCATACCAAAGGCATAGCCTGTGAACTTTTCATTATCGATATTCACGTGTTTAAAAACTTCCGGATGCACCATGCCGCAACCCAGCACTTCAAGCCATCCCGTATGGCTACACACCCGACAACCCTCGCCTTCACACATCACGCACTGAATATCCACTTCTGATGAAGGTTCAGTGAATGGAAAATAAGAAGGTCGGAAACGCGTCTGTAAATTTTCGTTTTCGAAAAACAGGCGCAGGAACTGATCGAGTGTTCCCATTAAATCTGCAAAGCTCACATCGGTATCTACCATCAGGCCTTCGACCTGGTGAAACATTGGCGTGTGTGTTAAATCAGAATCACAACGATATACCCGGCCCGGTGCAATCAAGCGCAGTGGTGGCTCATTGTTTTCCATTGAACGCACCTGCACGGGTGAGGTGTGTGTACGCAAAAGTGTATTTGCATCAAAGTAAAATGTGTCGTGCATAGCACGAGCGGGGTGATGCGAAGGAATATTAAGCGCTTCAAAGTTATGAAAATCGTCTTCGATTTCCGGGCCCTCTGCAACGTCAAAGCCAAGCGCACTAAACAATTCTTTAATACGGTTCATCGTTCGCGTTACCGGATGTAAGCCACCGGGTTGCTGACCACGCCCAGGCAAGGTCACATCAACGGTTTCTGATGCCAGCATGGCATTCAGTTTTTCTGCTTCCAGTGACTGTTTACGTTCCTCCAGGGTTTGCTGGAAAGCACGTTTGGCATCATTGATTGCCTGACCCGCAGACTTACGCTCTTCGGCGGGCAATTGCCCCAATGTTTTCAATTGCGCGGTGAATTCACCCTTCTTTCCCAGGTATTGAACTCGTACATCGTCTAATGCCTGCAGATCTGCTGCATCAGCGACGGCCTGTTGCGCCTGTTTTAAAACGTCTTGTAGATCAGCCACGTTGGTTACCGTTTTCTGTTTGATTTTAATCAGTCATTAATGCCATTCCTGCTTACGCAGTAGCGGCTATGTTTCTTATTTAAAAACTCTGTTAAGAAATTCTCCACAAAGTTTTTAAATAAAAAAAGGGAAAGACCGTGGCCTTTCCCCTTTCGCATTAGTTCGCGATTTTAGTAAAACTAAAATCTAAAACTAATTAAGCAGCTTTCGCAAGACCAGCTTTAGCGGCTTCAACCAGCTGACCGAACGCATCGATGTCATGAACAGCGATGTCTGCAAGCACTTTACGGTCAAGGCTGATATCAGCTTTATTCAGACCGTCCATAAATCGGCTGTAAGACATGTCGAACATACGCGCTGCTGCGTTAATACGAGTAATCCACAGCTTGCGGAATTCACGCTTCTTAACACGACGGTCGCGGTATGCATATTGACCAGCCTTAATAACCGCCTGGTGAGCTACACGATATACACGACTACGTGCACCGTAATAACCTTTGGCTTTTTTCAGAACTTTCTTGTGCGCTGCACGGGCCTGAACACCACGTTTTACTCTTGCCATGATTCAGTCTCCTATACGTAAGGCAGCATGCGGTTAACCATACGAACATCGCAGGCCGCAACTTGTGAAGGTTCACGTAAGTGACGCTTACGCTTGGTAGACTTCTTGGTCAGAATATGACGACGGAACGACTGGCCGCGTTTAAAGCCGCCTGAACCGTTTCGGCGGAAACGCTTTGCAGCGCCGCGGTTGGTTTTCATCTTAGGCATTGGTTTGCTCCAAAATAATACTTAAAAAAAACCCGGTCCCAACCTCCGAAACTCGGTGGCGATTGCGGGTGATTATTTCCGGGTTTTAATGCACCTGAGGTGCATCGTATGGAAACCCTGGTTAACCATCTCCCTGCCCGGCAAGCCGGGCAGGCAAATCTTATAGAAGTGGCAGGCCTAAGCCTTGGACTTCTTAGGTGACATCATCATCACCATCTGGCGACCTTCCATCTTGGGCATCTGGTCGACAGTACCCATTTCCTCAAGGTCAGCACTCACACGCTTGAGCAGGTTAAGACCCAGCTCCTGGTGTGCAAATTCACGGCCACGGTAACGTAGCGTGACTTTAATTTTGTCGCCTTTTTCAAGGAACTCGCGCAGCTTGCGAACTTTTGTCTGGTAATCACCTTCTTCAGTACGAGGACGGAATTTGATTTCCTTCACCTGCTGCTGCTTGGTTTTCTTCTTGTTCGCATTCTGTTGCTTCTTGGCTTCGAATTTGAACTTGCCGTAATCCATGATACGGCATACCGGAGGTTGTGCATTTGGCGAAACTTCTACCAGGTCTAATCCTGAATCCTCAGCCTTTGCTAATGCATCCGCAGAACTCATAATCCCAAGCTGCTCGCCCTCGTCGTCGATTACCCGGACTTCGGGGTACTTGATGGCGTCATTGACGAGCGTTTTTTTCTTGTCTGCTGCGATGGTTTTATTCCTCCGAAATAGCGAGACCGTGGTTCTCGATTGCATCTGCAAGGTGGTCAGCAAAGGCCTCTACGGTCATGCTGCCAAGATCCTCGCCGCTACGGGAACGCACGGCCACACTCTTATTTTCCAGTTCCCGGTCACCAATGACCAACATGTAGGGAACACGCTGTAAAGTATGCTCGCGAATTTTAAAGCCTACTTTCTCATTTCTCAAGTCCGCTTTGACCTTAAACCCACGATTGTGCAGCATTTTTTCGACTTCTCGGGCAAAATCGGCCTGATTATCAGTAATATTCATAATGACGGCATGAACAGGGCTCAACCAGAGCGGGAATTTACCCTCATAATGCTCGATCAGGATGCCGATAAATCGCTCCACAGACCCCAGTATAGCGCGGTGTAGCATAACTGGCACCTTACGACTGCCATCTTCTGCCACATACTGGGCATCCAGACGGCCCGGCATGGAGAAATCCACCTGCATGGTGCCACACTGCCAGCCACGCTCGAGGCAGTCTTTCAGGGTAAATTCTATCTTCGGCCCATAAAACGCACCCTCACCCGGCTGCAGCTTGTACTCGATGCCCTTGGCGGTGAGCGCATCGGCCAGCGCCTTTTCCGCCTGATCCCAGATTTCGTCGGAACCCACACGCTGTTCCGGGCGGGTCGACAGGGCAATTTCGATATTCTCGAAGCCAAAATCCTTGTACACATCATAGGTCAGGTCGATAAATGCTGACACTTCATCCTGGAGTTGCTCTTCAGTACAAAAAATATGGGCGTCATCCTGCACGAAATTACGCACCCGCATCAGGCCATGCAGGGTTCCCGACGGCTCGTTACGGTGACATGAACCGAATTCTGCCAGTCGTAGCGGCAGATCACGGTAGGACTTCAGCCCCTGGTTAAATACCTGGATATGACAGGGGCAGTTCATTGGCTTGACTGCATAGTCGCGACTCTCGGAGTGCGTAGTGAACATCATGTCGCCGAACTTGTCCCAGTGGCCAGACTTCTCCCACAGGCTGCGGTCAACCACCTGGGGTGTATTGATTTCCTGGTAGCCATGATCCCGCAGACGGCCACGGATATAGTTCTGGATAGTCAGGTTCAAGTCCCAGCCATCTTTATGCCAGAACACCATACCAGGCGCTTCTTCCTGAGCGTGGAACAGACCCAGCTGCTTGCCGATTTTACGGTGATCACGTTTTTCAGCTTCTTCAATGCGCTTTAGATACGCCTTGAGCTGCTTTTTATCGGGCCAGGCAGTGCCATAGATGCGCTGCAGCATCTTATTATTTGAATCACCGCGCCAGTAGGCACCCGCCAGCTTGGTCAGCTTGAAGGCCTTGATCTTGCCCGTGCTGGGTACGTGTGGCCCACGGCACAGGTCGGTAAAATCACCCTGGGTGTAGAGCGACAGATCCTCATTGGCTGGAATATCTTCAATAATCTGCGCCTTGTACTCTTCCCCCATATCGCGGAAAAACTTAACGGCATCATCACGGCTCTTTACCGAGCGGGACACCTTAAAGTCTTCCTTCGCCAGCTCTGCCATTTTATTTTCGATTTTTTCCAGATCATCCGGCGTAAAGCTCTCTTCATAATCGATGTCGTAGTAAAAACCATCGTCAATCACGGGGCCGATTGTAATCTGTGCCGTTGGATACAGTGTTTTAACTGCCTGCGCCAGCAGGTGCGCGGTTGAATGACGGATTATTTCCAGACCTTCTTCATTCTTTTCGGTAATAATCGAAAGGTTGGCGTCACTCTCCATGACATAAGAGGCATCTACCAGTTTGTCATCGACTTTACCGGCCAGTGTTGCCTTAGCAAGGCCAGGGCCTATTTCAGCTGCAACATCATAAACAGACACGGGAGATTGAAATGTACGCTGACTTCCGTCAGGCAGTGTAATAACAGGCATGGTGTGCTCCTGGCTTCAGTGGTGACCCATACGTAAGGCCACGTGTGTATCTGCTAAACCTACACAATTCAGCAGACAGGTAATAATTGAGTGAGTGCCGCTAACACGACATCAGGAGGTGAAGTCTAACGAGGCTCAGGGGAGATTACAATGGCCGTTAAATAATAAAAATACTGAGTAGACTCAATCACTTGGAAATAAACAGGGCGCCTGTTGCAGGCGCCAGATAGAAAATCAGAAACTGCCGCCCCAGCTATCGCGCTTTTTCCAGTTGATTCGTGTTATCAACAGGCCCAGTATCAGGCTGCCGAGAGATACCGCAGCACCAATCATAAACCACTGTTTGATGTTCTGGTCAGCGAGGATAGCATTCTGTTCTACCAGTGCCGCATTGCGTGCTTTTTCTTCGGCTAACGCCTGACTCAGAGACTGGTTTTCTTCTGCCAGACGTATCGGCTCAGCCGCACTGGTACGCAACGTCGAAAGTGTCTGTTCAACCGATTGTAGTTGCCGAGACTGATCCACCAGCTGTTTTTTCAACACCTCGGCACCCGCACGCGCATCCTTCAGCTGCTGGTTAATTTCATCACGTTTACGACGAATGATCTGATTGGTCTTTTTCAGTTCTTCAAGCTGAATACGGGCACTGGGCTCCGTCATCAACAGGCGCATTTCCACCCAGCCGACTTTGGAATCATCTTCAATCAGCTTTACTCGTGCGTGAGTTCGCTCAGGATTTTCTTCGAGAATTTCAACCGCCATGCCACTGTTCAGAAATTTGAGAATTTTGTGATTGGTAGTGGTTCCGGTACGCATGGGTATGGTCAGGTCATCACTGACATAGCGCACATCTTTCGCCTTCGCAGGGGTACAAATCAGCGAAAACAGGGTAAAGACTATCAAATATGGGGCAAATCGGGTCATTTTCGCTCTTTATCACATCAACAAAGCTCAACTCTATAATAAAGCACCGCTATTGCAAAACCTCCACCCGCAATATTGCGGAATATTTCACAGACTACTCACCCGTTCGGGGGATGACAAGTGACTCTGCCGGTGAATAATTGGCAATGCTGTAAGGATTAGCAGTATTTCTTTCAATATATAAGGGACTATTCAAATGAAAACCATCCCCCATTTTCTGGTGGGCGCGGGTTTACTTGCGCTTTCTATACCCTCTCATGCGGCTTATGTTATAGCCGGTAACAACCTGAGCGCTGGCTCAACATCATCAGGCTGGGCCTGGGATGGCAACCAGCATGTCGAATTCCGACAAGCGCTCGAAAATACGAGTAATTTTGGACCTGGCGGCACGGTTACCCAGGCCATATCAACGCTCGACCTGGGTACCAATATCAACACCACTTCATTACAGGGCGTCGACCTGTTTATCAGTAGCTGGTGGCATGAGTCTTCATCAGCGATGTACCAGGCCAGCTTGCTACATTTTTTCTTTAATGGTGGAGATTTAATGCTGTTTCAGGACAGCAGCGATCGTGATGGGCTTGGCGCTGCCCTGGGCTTTGCAACCACCAATACGAATATCTCACAACAAACCGCATTCAACACCATAATTGCAAACGGTCCCTTTGGCCCGGCCGCACCTATTTCTACGGCTGGCCACAGCGGCAAGCTAGATGGATTCGATGTCATGCTTGCGGGTGGAACCATCTGCGGAGTCGGCAGAAATGGTGACATCACAATGGCCTGCTGGGATGACGGCGTACTTGCACCTGGCTCGGGCTCGCTAACCATCGCCACCGATATTGACCTCATATCCGGCTTATTCGGTGGTGCGAATTTTAATCCGCTAAATGACAAGGGACGTATTGCACTCAATATCGTAGACTTTCATATTGATCCGGTTGTCGTACCGGTACCAGCCGCTATCTGGTTATTCGGCTCGGGCCTCGCAGGGCTTGTTGCGGTTAGCCGCAGACGCACCTGGTGTTGAGAGGTTACACAAGTGAAATCACGGCCCTTTTTTAAGGGCCATTTTTTTGTGTTGTTACAAAGCAGATTTATCCGCTAATGAGCGCTAATAAACGCGATTATAATTTCGGGGATATTAGATTCTTAGTACCGCTTACACCTGAAGCAGCACTTTACACTTAATTTAAAATGCGTCAGCTTTCACTAATATTAAATCAATCGAATCTGACACCATTGATTTTAAACGAAAACGGCTCCCGAAGGAGCCGCTATTAATGAGATTAATATGTAAAGAAATTAAGCTGCTTTATTTTGGCGTGCCATCCCTATCAAACCCAGCAAACCAAAGCCGAATAACCAGACTGCGGCAGGCACAGGAATCGTAGACAGCAGCAACTCACTTTTCGCACTCGTTCCATTTGCAAACAACAATTGAGTGCCTGTACCATCTAGTGTTGTAATGGCGCCACCTATAGCAAAGAACCGAGAAGCGTTAGTGTTAAGATCATTTAACGCATTAGAATTTAACGCAATCTCAATATATGTTCCATTGTCAGCTATAGAAGCAACATATGCCCCATAACTAGTGCCTGCACCTAAATCGTTAAACGCAGAAACACCTGCTGTTCCATCAGTTAATGCTGTTACATCAGTTGAGACATCATATAGTGACCAGGTTTCGGTGGGATCAGAGCTCTGATAACCTTGTGTAGACCCTGGCGGATTGTAAGATCTTAATGTTGCACTCGTGATAGTATCCGTAATACCTGACAAATCGAATACAAACCAGTTCCTATATTCAGTATTAGAAAAACTTCCTACAATATTGCTTACACTTGATGGGTCATGAAATCCGTCATCTCTATATTGTCCATGATCTGTTTCAATAACCGTAATCGCATTAGTCGCTGCACTATAGCCAAAAACACTCACGCATAATGCATGCATTATATGGCACATTTTCATAATCAACCCCTTATAATACGCCAGAATTAGTTCACTCTGAATTTCGCTACTACAGAAACCATACCTAAAAGTCCGCTGACCAGTAACCATACTGATGCTGGTAATGGAACCTGGCTCAGGGAAACATTATCGACGCCTGCATATGCACTGCCTGTACCTGCAGTTACAATCGGGTCAAATAGTAGAAACTGATATTCAATAGATTCATCAGGGGCTATAAAGCGAAAATCAAAAGCTTCCCAGCTATTCGTTGAAGTAGATCCGAAAAATCCAAGTAAAACTCGGTTAGCCTCATAGGTCGATGATTCAGCAAGATATACATTATAGCCACCAGCATAATTCAGATCGCTTCTGATAGCCTGGTGCAAAAATCCCGTAAACAGGTATTCATGACCGGCAATCAATGGTTGTGCTAGCATCTGACCAAACTGTTCTGGCTGTGAAGACCAGCCTGCTACCCAACGAATACCGTCATAAGCACTGACACCCGGAAAATTACGATAGCCAGAAGGAGAAAGACCATACGATCCATCATTGCTATAAGTATCTGGCGTCGAATATACACTTACCCAATCTGATGGCATTAGATCCTGTCCGCCTGCAGATGATGGGACATCTTCAAAACTCGAGTTTGTAATAAGGTTTGCTGAAACCGTTGCTGGTAGAAAAAACAAAGATAGTGAATATAAACTGATAGATAGAAGTGTATTAAAACAATAACTCCAATAGAATTCCTTAAGATTAAACATTGTATACCTCCTGTGTACAAAATTTCACGAGCTAAACGCACGTCACAGTAAGTCATACCATACGACAGCCTCGTCATATAATGAGTTAAATCAATAACCAAAAACATAAAATCAGTTTCTGAAATAGATCGACATCAGCCTTATATTTAAAAAGGCTAAATGGCTGCTTTTGGCTATTAAGTTCTTCAACGATAACTGTAACTTTTGTCACATTGATATTTTACTAACACTAGATAGTGTTTCTTTTGTTGTGAGAATCTGAGCTGTTATGGGCAAGCGCTTATCCGTGGGGGAATTAGAGCTTGCCACGCGAAAAAAACTTTATAACGATACAAAAGCCACTGCAATATTTCGGGGCAGAGTAAAAACTCAGCCGAACAGCGTTCGAACCCACTCGCGCTGGTGACTTTTATATCATTCGGATTTTTAATGGGCTTGAAATAATAGCCGGGAACTGGAAAGTTGGTAGGCGCGAGTGGATTACTCGGGCGTCCTGC
>JBFHWF010000069.1:0-12410 GCA_041589175.1 Gammaproteobacteria bacterium | reverse complement strand
CTGCTATGCCCTAATTGCCACGCTCTAACTCCGACGTATCGAAGTAAGAACCGTACCAAAGCTTAGCTCGGGATTGCCAACAGCTTTACCTGTCAGGTTTCCCCGAATTTGACTCCATTCACACTGGCCGTTTCCAAACCAGGTGCTCAAATTTTTAAGTCCCTTGCGTCTACCAATTTCGCCACCTGGGCTTTTTCAGAGGGTCATCGTGAAGACCCGCGTATTTTAAGAGAAGTCAGCGTTGATGTGAATTTATTTTTTCAAAAAACAATAACTTGTTGAAAAAATGTGATTTCCGGTATGATTCAAACCAAAAGAAAAGGAATATGGAGGCGGGACCCGGAGTCGAACCGAGATCCACGGATTTGCAATCCGCTGCATAGCCATTCTGCCATCCCGCCAAAGGAAAAAAAAACCCCGGTGATTCCGAGGTTCTTTTTAAATCCAGTTACCGCGATTGTGACCAACCGGCTGGAATCTGGATGAAGAAAATTTGGAGCGGGAAACGAGATTCGAACTCGCGACCCCAACCTTGGCAAGGTTGTGCTCTACCAGCTGAGCTATTCCCGCAACAGAGGCCGCTATTATAAGTATCCGCTGTTACTCGTCAAGCCTATTTTTAATTTTTTTAACCAATTCAGTCGATTAAGATGAATGGCGCATTTCTTCCCAGGCGGCTTTCAGGTACAGCGCCATGCTGACAACCGTTAATGTAGCGGCGATTAACAGCAGAATAACGCCGGTAGTGCGAGTATCCAGGCCATAGAACGGAACCTTGTGCAGCAGGAAGCCGATGGCGAGCATCTGTACCGAGGTTTTGATTTTACCCATCATCGATACGGCAACGGCGGAGCGTTTGCCCACGGTGGCCATCCATTCACGTAGTGCTGAAATCGTAATTTCCCTGCCGACAATCACGCAGGTGCTCAGCACAACCACCCAGTGATAAGGCGCCTGTTCCGAGGCGATCAATATTAGCGCAACCACCACGATAAGTTTATCGGCCACCGGGTCGAGGAACGCCCCTAGCGCAGTATGCTGGTTAAGTTTACGGGCCAGATAGCCATCGAACCAGTCGGTGACACAGGCCAGGCCATAGAGCCAGGCAGCAGCAGGCCGCGCCCAGTCGTAAGGCAGGTAAAAGAACACGATAATCACCGGGATAAAACCCAGCCGACTCAACGTGAGTATGTTAGGTATATTTAAATGCATAATTCTTGTTTAGTCTGAACGCAGCACATCATAAATGATTTGTGCCAGATTGCTACTGATACCCGGCACTTTTGCGAGGTCTTCTACACCGGCCTGCTGCACACCCTGCAATCCGCCGAAGTGTTTAATGAGATTTTGCCGCCGCTTTGGCCCCAGCCCGGGAATGGCTTCCAGTGGTGAAGTACGCCGCGCCTTTTCCCGTTTGGCCCTGTGCCCGCTAATGGCAAAGCGATGGGCCTCGTCACGCACATTCAATATAAGATGGAATGCGATACTATCCTGCGGCAGATACACATCCCCTCGCCCGTCACTGAATACCAGCTTTTCCAGCCCGGCCTTGCGGCCTTCGCCCTTGGCAACACCAATTAAGAGTATGTCATCGATCTGCAGCTGATCCATCACTTCCACCGCCTGTCGTAACTGCCCCTTACCGCCATCGATGAGTAATATATCGGGCATCTTGCCGGCGGCATCGTCTTCCGCCCGTTGTTTTTTCAGGCGGGAATAGCGGCGTTGCAGGGCCTGACGCATGGCGGCATAATCATCTCCCGGCTCGATACCATCGATATTGAAGCGGCGGTAGTCCTGCTTGTAGGCACCTTCCAGGGTAAACACCACGCAGGATGCTACGGTGGCCTCGCCCTGAGTATGGCTGATATCGAAACACTCAATTCGCGTAGGCAACTCTTCCAGTTGCAGTATTTCCTGTAAGGCTTCGAAACGCTTGAGCATGCCGGTGCGGGAATTCAGGCGTGCTTTTAGTGCTGTCTCGGCGTTATTTACTGCCATTCGAATCCAGCGTGAACGGTCACCTCTTACCTGATGGGTAAGCCGCACCTGCCGCCCGGACTGCTCACTGATAGCCTGTTGCAGGCCCTCACCACCTTCTAACCCGTGGCTAAGCAATATCTCGGTGGGATACTCGCGCCCCTGCTGCTGCAGGTAGTACTGGGCGATAAAACTCTCCAGCACCTGCGACTCAGATACCGCCTCTGGCAATTTAGGGAAATAACTGCGATTACCCAGGTTGCGGCCCTCGCGGATAAAGAACACCTGCACGCAAGCCTGCGGTCCATTACAGTAGGCAGCGACGATATCCACATCGCGCTCATCACCGGAGATATACTGTTTCTCCACTACCTTTTGCAGCATGCGTATCTGGTCGCGGTACTCGGCGGCTTTTTCAAACAGCAGATCCTGTGAGGCCTGCTCCATCTGTTCGACCAGGTCTTCAATAAGCTGGGTACTCTTGCCCTGCAAAAACATCAGCGCGTGATCAATATCGGCTCGGTAATCTTGCTTTGAGATAAAGCCTACACAGGGCGCAGTACAACGCTTAATCTGGTACTGCAGGCAGGGGCGCGAGCGATTACTGAAGTAGCTGTCTTCACACTGGCGAATCTTGAACAGCTTATGAATAAACTGCAGGCTCTCGCGCACTGCGGTGGCACTGGGGTATGGCCCCAGATAACGGCCTTTGCGCCGACGCGCGCCCCGGTGCACGACAATCTGCGGAAAGTCGTCCTTGTCTGATACATATATATAGGGATAGGACTTATCATCCCGCAGCAGGATGTTATAGCGCGGCTGGTGTTCCTTGATGAGGTTAGACTCGAGCAACAGCGCTTCGCTCTCGGTATGAGTGATGGTGGTTTCGATATGCTGGATCTGCTTCACCAGTGCCTGTGTCTTGATGCTCAGGCCGGTCTTACGAAAGTAGCTGGATAACCGCTTCTTTAAATTCTTCGCCTTACCCACATACAGCAGCTGCTGATTGTCGTCGTACATACGGTACACACCCGCCTGGGTGCTGGCATTCTTCAGGAACAGATCGGCGTCGAACGCCTCAGTGGTGTCGGGGGGTTGCTGCATATGGGTATTGTAACAATAGTGGGTTCTGGTTTGGGTTTTTGAAAAGAAAACGCAAATGAACGCGAATGAACGCAAATGTACGCAATTTTTTTAAAGCAGTATCGTTGATTGTTATTTTTCTGTGGTATCTCTAGCTAGTGGAGCTTTTGCACATGAGTGAGAAATAACGCTAAATAAGTGATATATATTATTGATATTACTATAAATATATATTCTATAAACTACTTTAAGTAGTACTGTGCGTGGCCTGCACCACCCTTAAGCCATATTTGCGTTTATTTGCGTTCATTTGCGTTTTCTTTTTCACCCTAACAAAAAAACAAATCACTGTGTCTCAGAATCCAGCAAGCCATGTTTAATCGCCAGGTGCATCATTTCCACGTCGTTGGATACATCCAGTTTTTCGTGCAGGCGCTTGCGGTAGGTACTGATGGTTTTCGGGCTGAGCGACAGCTGTTCCGATATCGCGTTGGTGCGCATGCCGCGGCTGATCATGATGAGCACCTGCAGTTCACGTTGCGACAGCAGATCGATCAGGCTTTCTTCACCGGGTAGCATCGACAGTGCCAGCTGCTGGGCGATCGTTGGTGCGATATAGCGCTTTCCGGCATGCACTTTCTGGATGGCCTCCACCATCTCTTCCACCGGGCAGCCCTTGGTGAGATAGCCAACCGCACCCGCTTCGAGAATACGCTTGGGCAGCGGGCCCTCACTGTGAACGGTCAACACGATCACTCGGCATTCGGGATGGGTTTTACTGAGACGACTGGTGGCCTCAAAGCCACCGATACCGGGCATATTGATATCCATGAGGATGACATCCGGTTTGGTTTTACGCACCCTGTCGAGCGCGGTTTCACCACTATTTGCTTCTTCGATCACTTCTATCCCTGCCTGATCTTCGAGCAGCCTGCGCAACCCGTAACGAATCAGATCGTGATCATCAACCAGCATGACGCGTATTTTGGCCATTGGAGTTTCCCTTTGTCATTTGTGTGGGAAGATATTACCAGTCCTACACTTTGTAGGACAATGTAAGAAACTCGCAAGTTATAGTAGGAAAACCAGCCGTTTCTGTCCTACATATTGTAGGACAAATGGGACAGATCGCCATCATTCATTTGGGCTAAATGGGTTCACCTGTTTTTTAGGCACTCTAATAAAGCAGAGGTCCGCTAATGGCAGCTCCTGCGCATCCATGCGCCCGCTGGCTTAGTGCATCCATGCACGTCAACGCAAATGGACGCAAATATACGCAATTAAAGAATTGAGCTGTTGGCTCTGCCAACAGGTCAGGTCACCAGGTGTTGTATGGGGCTTTGATTAGGTTTACGTTGTAGTAGCGCGGGTCTTCGGTTACGTCCTGCCCCGCCCATTCGGGTTTTTCGAAGGCTTCGTCTTCGGCGCCCAGTTCTACTTCGGCAACGATAAGACCCTGGTTATCACCATAAAACTCGTCGATTTCCCACAGGTGTTTGCCGTGCTGTACGAAGTAGCGGGTTTTGTCTATTTGCGGTGTGGCGCAGAGCTGGTCGAGCATTTCCTCGGCTTCGTCCAGCGGAATGGGGTATTCGTATTCCATGCGGCGCATGCCGAGGGTGGCGCTTTTTACGTTGATGTTGGCCTGCTCGCCCTGCACTCTCACGCGTACCGAGGCCTTGTCGATCTTACCCAGATAGCCCTGGCGAATACGAACTGAACGCTTAACTTCATTGCGCCAGGCATCACTGTTTAATAAAAATTTACGTTCGATTTCTACTGGCATACTTCACCAATGCTCTCACCCCGTTTATAGTCGGTGATATCTTGTCATAAACACCCTGTAATAACACGCAACTCTTTTTCACGGACATTATATAAAGGCAGCCATGGACAACGATTTTGATCTGGACCCCTCACTTATCTATGTAAATCATGCTGCGGTTGCTCCATGGCCGGTACGCACCATGCGGGCGGTTCAGGCATTTGCCGCTGAGAACGGGCGACTCGGTTCTCGCCACTATGACCGCTGGATGGAGACCGAACAAAAACTCAAGCAGGCACTGGCAACACTTATTCATGCAAAATCCAGTGATGAAATTGCATTGCTAAAGAACACGTCTGAAGGCCTGTCGATTATTGCAAAGGGCATCCAGTGGCAGCCTGGGGATAATATTGTTATCAGCAACCAGGAGTTCCCCTCTAACTTTATCGTGTGGGATGCACTACGCAGTCAGGGTGTCGAGCTACGTATTGCAGATATCAGTGGTGAAGAGCCGGAACAGGCACTCATTGAGCAGATGGATGACAATACGCGCCTGCTCAGTATTAGCGCCGTTCAGTATGCCAGTGGCTTACGTATGGATCTGCATACGCTGGGTGAGGCCTGTCGGCAACGGGATATTTTATATTGTGTGGATGCCATACAACAGATTGGCGCACTCGATTTCGATGTACAGGCGATCCACGCCGACTTTGCCGTGGCCGATGGACATAAGTGGATGCTTGGCCCGGAAGGTCTGGCGCTGTTTTACTGCAAACAATCTCGCTTAGAGTTACTCGAGCTTCAGCAGTTTGGCTGGCATATGGTGGATAACCTGTCGGATTTCTCGGCAATGCGCCAGTGGAAACCGGCTACAGATGCCCGGCGCTTTGAATGTGGCAGCCCCAATATGCTGGCCACACACACCTTATTGCCGAGTATCGAATTACTGCTGGAACGGGGTATGCATCAGGTTGAGCAACAGGTACTGGATAATATCCAGTTTCTGATTAATGCCTTTGCTAATCGTCCCGAATTTACAGTGCTTAGCCCACAGCAACGAAACCGTCATGCGGGTATTGTCACGATTGCGCATCAGTCAGCCGACCATGATGTACTTTATAAGCAGCTTGTGGATAGTGGCGTGGTGTGTGCGCCACGTGGTGGCGGCATTCGTTTCTCACCCCATTACTACACACCCCGCGATCAATTACATACACTCGTCGAACTTGTGGAAAAATTCACATAAAAAACAGTTATATAGCAATACTGCACGGTAAAAATGCAATGCATTGACTAAACTTAGAGGTAATAGAGCCGATCCAGACAGTAACCATCAGAATAACTATAAAGTCACCGCGTGGAGCTTATGAGGTTAAACCCGTTCAGCGTTATCCGAAATAGCATCTGGGAAAAGATCGTTCACTGGTTAACCCATAACCGTGATGATGAACATATGCCCCTGTCGGATTTCGATCGCCTGCGATACGAGATCCGCCCAGGTGACGTTATCCTGGTGGAAGGCCGTGCCCCGGTCAGTGAAATAATTAAAAGCATTACCCTCAGTAACTGGACCCACTCAGCCATTTATATCGGTCGACTGCATAATATCGATGATCCAGTGTTACGTGACTACATTCAGAAGTTTTATCAGGGCGAGCCTGACGACCAGCTCATTATCGAATCACAACTTGGCTCTGGCACTATCGTTGATAATATTTCCAAGTATCGTAACGACCATCTGCGCATCTGTCGGCCTACCAGTATTACGCGCACAGATTCACAGAAGGTTATTTCCTACGCCATAAATCGACTTGGCAGTTTTTATAATGTGCGCCAGATACTCGACCTGGCGAGGTTTTTGTTCCCCTACAGTTTCCTGCCCCGCCGCTGGCGCTCCAGTTTGTTCGAGCACAATGCAGGCACACCAACACATACGGTATGCTCAACCATGCTGGCTGAAGCCTTTGCGTCGGTGCACTACCCGATACTCCCTGTACTCCACCGAAATGAAGATGGGCAGCTGGTGTTATACAAACGCAACACGCGTTTGATAACACCCAAAGACTTCGATTATTCCCCCTATTTCGATGTCATTAAATACCCTATACTAGATTTCGATGAACTTGCTATTTACCGCAAAATGCCATGGGGCAAGGATGGAATCGAACTCAATGATGAACACGATATGCGCTTACCGGTACCTGATGCGATCCGAGAGACGGTGTCAGAGAAAATAGTTGACGATCAGGTCAGCCATAATGACATCAGTGATACAGAACAAAATGCGTCCGATCAGATCGACATCGATCAGGCCAATAATAAACTGGCATAACAGACAAAATCATCACAGGAGATGCCCATGTTAACCTGGTTGCTAATCTTCATCGTCATCATCGGCAGTGCCGCCTACTTACGACTCCCGATGGTCGTATGGAATGCCATACTGGGTGCTGCGCTGCTTATATTTACCTTCACCGGAATCGCCAGCATGACCACACTGGTCATACTGTGGGCGCTGTTCCTGATCGTCGTGGTACCACTTAACCTGCCCGATATTCGTAAAAAATATTTCTCACTACCATTGCTCGATTTCATGCGCAGTGCAATGCCCAGTATTTCGAAAACTGAACAGGAAGCCCTGGAAGCCGGTAAAACCTGGTGGGAGGCCGATCTGTTTAGCGGCAAGCCAGATTACAATAAAATTCGTGAGCTTCCAGAGAGCCAGCTAAGTGATGAAGAGCAGGCATTCCTCGATGGCCCCGTAGAAGAATTATGCAAGATGCTGGATGACTGGCAGATAACACAACACGACCATGACCTGCCAAAAGACGTGTGGGACTTTCTTAAGGCGAATAAATTTTTCGCCATGATCATTCCAAAATCCTACGGTGGACTGGAATTCTCTGCACTGGGTCACTCCAGCGTGGTCATGAAAATTGCCGGGCGCAGTATCACCGCCGCTGTGACTGTAATGGTACCCAACTCACTCGGCCCCGGTGAACTACTCATGCACTATGGCACCGAGGATCAGAAAAACTATTATCTGCCGCGTCTTGCCAGTGGTGATGAAATTCCCTGCTTTGGTTTAACCGGTCCGGATAATGGCAGCGATGCTGTCGCCATGCCCGATTACGGTGTGGTGTGCAAGGGTGAGTTTGATGGTGAAAAGGATGTACTGGGCATTCGCCTTAACTGGGAAAAACGCTATATCACTCTCGGCCCTGTGGCTACGGTACTGGGGCTGGCATTTAAACTCTATGACCCGGAACACCTGATTGGTGAAGATGACGATATTGGCATTACACTGGCGTTAATTAAAACCACAACACCCGGTGTTGAAATTGGCAATCGACACTTCACAGCCAACCATATGTTTATGAATGGCCCTAACCGCGGCAAGGATGTATTTATACCCATCGACTGGGTTATCGGTGGTGAAAAGTATGCAGGTAAAGGCTGGACCATGTTAATGAACTGCCTGGCCGATGGCCGCGCCATTTCCCTGCCTGCTCTTTCAACAGGTGCGGGTAAGTATGCTGCTCGGTATACCGGTGCTTATGCCCGTGTTCGCAAACAGTTCAAAATACCCATTGGTTATTTTGAAGGTGTTGAAGAGTCTCTGGCAATTATCGGCGGCAATGCCTACATTATGAATGCTGCTCGTAAGCTTACCCTCACCGGGCTGGATACCGGCGAAAGCCCGTCGGTAATATCAGGCATCATGAAATACCAGATGACGGAACGCATGCGCACACTGGTCAATCACGCGATGGATATTCATGGGGGTCATGGTATCTGCATGGGGCCTAACAATTTTCTCGGACGTGCCTATCAGGGTATACCCATTAGTATTACGGTAGAAGGTGCAAACATTCTGACACGAACAATGATTGTGTTTGGTCAGGGTGCACTGCGTTCTCACCCCTATCTGTTACGCGAAGTTGAAGCGGTTAATCATCCGGACAAAGAGCTATCGCTCAATATGTTCGATGATGCACTATTCGGGCATATTGGTTTCATTGCCAGCAACTTCTTCCGCTCACTCTGGCTGGGCCTGACCGCTGCAAAACTAACAGGGGCACCCGGCCGTGGTAAGGCTCGTTGCTATTATCAACAACTCACACGTATGAGTTCTGCCTTTGCGCTACTGGCCGATGCCTGTGTGTTAATCCTTGGCGGCTCACTCAAGCGCAAGGAAAAAATTTCTGGCCGACTTGCCGATGCTCTCTCAAATATGTACCTGTTAACTGCGGTCTTGAAACAGTTTGAAGATGATGGTTATAAAGACGATGAACTCGCACTATTCGAATGGGCCTGTGAACACTGTTTATACGAAACCCAGGAAGCCATGAAGTCGGTGATGCGTAACTTCCCGATACCGGTAGTTGGCACCATACTAAATATGGTGATCTTTCCCTTGACCAAGCCCTATGGTGGGCCATCAGACAAACTTGGTCACAAAGTGGCCCGCCTGCTGTTAACCCCTTCACTTGCACGCGATCGGCTGACAGAAAACATTTACCTTACGGATGACCCTGATGACGGCATGGGTCGTCTCGAATATGCCCTGCATTGTGTACTCGAAGCGGAAGATGCCGAACGTAAACTAAAGGATGCGATTCGTATCGGCCTGATTAATGCACGGGACTACCCTTCTAGCATTGATGAAGCCCTTAAACAGGGTATTATCAATGAAGACGAAGCTACACTGATACGTAAAGCTTATGATGCGACACGTAATGCAACTCGTGTCGATGAATTCACTCATTCGGGATGGGAACTGATCAATGCCAAGTAAACGCGAAGTGTTTATCGTAGATGGACGACGTACTCCTTTTCTAAAAGCAAAAGGTAAACCAGGCGCTTTTCTGGCATCTGATCTTGCCGTTGCAGCAGCGAGGCCTCTGCTACTGAGTCAGCACATCGAACTCAAAGACCTTGACGAAGTTATTCTCGGCTGTGTCATGCCGACCGCCGACGAAGCGAACATTGCTCGCGTGGTAGCTCTACGTCTGGGTATACCGGAGAGTGTTCCTGCCTGGACGGTACAACGAAACTGCGCATCCGGTTTACAGGCACTGGATAGCGCCTATCGGAATATAAAATCGGGTCAGTCAGACCTGGTACTGGCCGGTGGCACCGAAGCCATGAGCCGCGCCCCCATTCTGTATAACGACAGTATGGTGAACTGGCTCAGTGGCATGATGGCAGCTAAAACCCTGGGCCAGAAGCTCTCAGCATTCATTAAATTACGCCCCGGTCACCTAAAGCCTGTTATCGCTCTTTTACGCGGTTTGACCGACCCCGTTGTAGGCCTGTCTATGGGCCAGACCACTGAAGAAATTGCCTATCGTTTTGGTATCGAACGTGAACAGATGGATGCCTTTGCGGTCGCCAGTCATCAACGACTGGCTGATGCCGCTGACAATGGGCGACTTGGAGAGATTGAAGTGATCTATGACAATGCCGGTAATTACTTCGATCATGACGACGGTATACGCCGTGACTCGTCGGTGGAGAATCTGGCAAAACTCAAACCCTATTTCGATCGTACCTATGGCATGGTCACACCGGGTAATAGCGCACAGGTTACTGACGGTGCGGCTATGTTATTACTGGCATCTGATAAAGCTGTAAAAAAATATGATCTGCCGGTGCTGGCAAAAATCTGTGACTCTGAATGGGCCGGCCTCAATCCCCGTCAGATGGGTCTGGGCCCTGCCCATGCGATGGCCCCTGTAATGAAGCGCAACAAGCTGGCTATTACCGATATTGACTACTGGGAAATCAATGAAGCCTTTGCCGGTCAGGTGCTCGGATGCCTGCACGCCTGGCAGGATAATGACTACTGCAAGACAGAACTGAAAATGAAAGATGCCATTGGTGAAATTCCCCATGACAAACTCAATGTAGACGGCGGAGGCATTAGCCTTGGGCATCCGGTCGGTGCCAGTGGAGCACGTATCGTCCTGCACCTGGCGAATACACTGAAACAGAATAACGCCACACGCGGTATTGCCAGCTTATGTATCGGCGGTGGTCAGGGAGGCGCCATGTTGATTGAAGCAGCGGGAGGTGAAGCATGAGTTACCAGAACTGGCATGTTGAAACCGATGACGACAATATCCAGTGGCTACACCTGGACGTCAGTAAGAGCAGCACCAATATTCTACGTTCAGATGTGCTGGATGAGCTGGAAAACATACTTGATACACTTGAAAGCTCTCCTCCTCTGGGCGTCGTTTTTCTCAGCGATAAAGACAATGGCTTTATCGCCGGTGCAGATATTAACGAATTCACCGCAATAAACACACAGGAAGAAGCGGAACAGATGCTGGCACGCGGCCACAGCATAATGAATCGTATTGAAGCCCTGTCCTGTACGACGGTTGCCATGATACGAGGCTTCTGTCTGGGTGGCGGCATGGAACTGGCACTCGCCTGTCGCTACCGTATCCTGTGTGATGATAAAAACAGCCGGGTGGGTTTACCAGAAGTTAAACTTGGCATTCACCCCGGTTATGGTGGAACCGTTCGTAGCATTCAACTTGCCGGACCTCTTGCCGCGATGGATGCCATGCTGACCGGGCGTATGTTACAGGGACGACGTGCAAAGGCTATTGGTCTGGTTGATGAACTGGTACCTGAACGCCAGCTCAAACGCGCCGCACGTTACTTTGTTCTTAACCGCCCGCCTGGTAGAAAACTGCCGGTTAAAGATAGAATTGCTAATCATAAACTGGTCCGCCCAATCATTGCATCACAGATGCGTAAACAGGTGGCTAAAAAAGCGCGTAAGGAACATTACCCGGCTCCCTATAAAATGATCGATCTGTGGCAGCAGTACATGGACTCCCCTAAAAAAATGCTGCAAAAGGAAATTGAATCTGTCGCCAGCCTGGTGACTGATGATACGGCTCGCAATCTTGTACGTGTATTCTTCCTGCAGGAACAGTTAAAGACGCAGGGCAACAGGAAAGATTTTACGCCGCGACATATCCATGTCATCGGTGGTGGCGTTATGGGTGGAGATATTGCTGCCTGGTGTGCCATTCGTGGCTTCAGCGTCACCGTACAGGATCAGAAACCTGATGCCCTTGCAGCTACCATGAAACGTTCAATGGATATGTTCGGTAAGAAATTCAAGAAAGACCGGCGATCAATCAGAGAGGCAATGGATCGACTGGTACCCGACCTTCATGGTATTGGTGTGGGGCGCGCAGATCTTATCATTGAAGCTATTTTTGAAGATCTGGAGGTTAAAAAATCTCTGTATCAATCCATTGAGCCACAGATGAAAGAAGGCGCCATACTCGGCACAAATACATCAAGCATCCCCCTTGAAGACCTTGCTGGATGCCTCGCACAACCTGATCGTCTAGTCGGTATACACTTCTTTAATCCAGTCGCACTGATGCCACTGGTTGAAATCGTACGCGGTACCAATACCAGCGATGACACCATGAAAAAATCACTCGCATTTGGCCGGCAAATTGACAAACTCCCTCTGCCTGTTAAGAGTTCACCAGGATTTCTGGTTAACCGGATTCTTATGCCCTACCTGTTAGAAGCGGTTGAAATG
>JBFHWF010000068.1:0-13033 GCA_041589175.1 Gammaproteobacteria bacterium | reverse complement strand
GTATGTGCCATGAAGTGGGTAAGTACGGCGGTTACCAGAAAGGTGCCCAGATATATCATGCTGGTTTTTTCACCAACAATGGTTAGCATTTTATAGGATATACGCCGGGATAGACCCACCTTGGTGAATACCATGCCGATGACCAGCGAGCCAAAAATGAATAATACAGATGGATCCATAAAATCATTAAAGGCCGTTTTTGCCGGGCGAATAAAAAACAGTGCCTGTACCACGCCAATCATCAGACTGGTTACCCCGATGGGGACGACTTCAAATACCCACCAGGTGCCAGCTAATAAAAACAGGGCAATAGCGGCCTTGCCTTCTCGTGTCAGTTCAAAGTGCTCACCCAGTGGATCGACAGCATCCGGGAGAGGGTCCATCAGATATAGCCAGAAAAACAGGAAAAGCCCGAGCGAAATAAACGCAAGGCGTTTGAAATCCAGATGTTTTAAGGGTTCAAAGTACTGGATGCGTTTGGTGCTTGTATCATTCATCGTCAGCCTTCTTATTTTTAGGTAGCCATACCTGTTCAACATGAACAGCAATACATTCAAAACAGTCGACCAGTCGAACAACACCGATAACTTCATTATTTTCAACAACAGGAAGCATCAGTACATCGCGGTCGAGCATGATGTGTATGCATTTGGCGAGTGAGTCATCCAGTGAAACGCTATCTTCGATTAGCGTCATATGATCTAGCACGGGCTTGGCGAGCTCTTCGTGCAACATGTTGGTGAAGCGTTCCTGCCAGATGAGTGAAAGTGCAGAGAGGTCCTGCTCAAAACCATGTAACGGCTGATTGCCCTTGGTACCCAGTTTCTTTTTCTGCATATATTCGGGGCCAACCGCTCGAATCAGGTCACGGAGTGAAAGGTAGCCTTTAAGCTGGTCCTCTTCATCGAGTACCAGAATATTGCGGTATTTATGCTGATCCTCCAGCACATGGTGCATGATATAAATTGCATGCCCTATGGGTGTGCCTGTCATTACGTTCGGGTAATCATCAATCTGAACATACAGGTCTTTAACGGTATGATTATCTAGCATTGCAGCTAACCTCCTACGGATATCTGGTAAGTGCTGGCATTAATCCACATATGAGTGAGGATACTTGCTGCATAGCCAAGCATGATTACGGGGGTCCACTTAAGGTGGGAGAAAAATGTGTACTGACCACGAGCCTGGCCCATCAGGGCAACACCAGCGGCAGAACCTATCGATAGCATGCTGCCGCCAACACCCGCTGTCAATGTTACCAGTAGCCACTCACCCAGTGACATATAGGGTTGCATGGTGAGTACAGCAAACATCACAGGTATGTTATCGATAATGGCCGATAGAAATCCAACCAGTATATTGGCTTTGGTTGCTCCGAGGTCCTCATACATGAAGCCGGAAAGTTGTCCCAGGTAACCAATGAATCCCAGTCCACCAACGCATAGTACAACACCATAGAAAAATAATAATGTGTCCCACTCGGCGCGCGCGATTCGACCAAAGACATCGAAGGCGGGACGACATTGCTGGCCTGATGGCACCACATCGCCCAGGTTGCCATAGTTTGGATTATCTAAAGGGGTTTCGATATGTGTTCTTTTTAGATAGTAACCATAGAACTGCAGGTAGGCGAGGCCCGTCATCATGCCTAGCATGGGTGGCATATGGAAAAGGCTATGGAAACTTACAGCGGTTGCAATGGTTAATCCAAACAGTAGTAATATGACCCATGCACCACGGCGCATCTCAATACGTCCATTTTCAGGTTCTGGTGTTCCTTTGGGAAGGAACAGTGACATAATGATTGCAGGAACGAGGAAGTTAACTAGTGAAGGTACAAATAGCAGGAAGAAGGTTGTGAACTGTACCAGTCCTTTCTGCCATACCATCAGTGTTGTAATATCGCCAAAGGGGCTGAAAGCTCCACCAGAATTTGCAGCTACAACAATATTTACGCAGGCGATACTAACAAACTTGGGGCTGTCTTTGCCCACGGCAAGTACTACGGCACACATTACCAGTGCAGTGGTAAGATTATCAATAATAGGTGATAGCATGAAACTCAGCGCACCTGTTATCCAGAATAATGTACGATAGCTACATGATCGGTGGACTAACCAGGATCGAAGTGCATTAAATACTTCTCGTTCATCCATGGCATTTACATACGTCATGGCAACCAGCAGAAACAGGAATAGCTCGGAAAATTCAAGCAGGTTATGACGAAAAGCCTCGATCACAACATCATTAACACCGTTAACACTATATATGTAAGCGATACTTGCCCAGATAATGCCCGCAACCAGTATGACAGGCTTGGACTTTCTTAGCTGAGTGCATTCTTCGCACATGACCATCATGTATGCCAGTACAAACAGGGCTATGGCGAATAATCCAATAGGGTGCAGGGTAAGATCAATCCAGTCGGCGTGGTGAGTGGATGCAGCATTGACCGTAGCAGGATACGATAACAGGAGAGTCAGGGGCGCCAGTGTTGCCAGTATCGCGGGTATCAGCCTTTTCATCCGATCCTAAATCCAGTAGAAGTTTTTATGTATGCTTTTTAGTTTTTGTTTGTGCTTTAAAAAGAATCTACCAGTGATTAACCCTGGATTAATTGTGGTAGATCAAAGGTATATTAGATAACTCTAATTATCCTTCGTGGTTTTGTCTGTCGTCTGATAGGGGCTGTTTATCGAGGTATAAAGATATGTCATGACCTATGGATAGGCTGTATGCAAATTCGATATAATTGCACGGGACGTTAAACTCGCCGTTATAAAAGAAATAACAATAAACGCAGGCCCCTGAATTTCATGTTTAGTTATCGTAGTCTTTTACCCATCATGTTGAGTTGTAGTGTCTTGGCCTGCTCTACGCTCAGTCATCAAGCATCGTATGAAATAGCAGTTGTCACTGATATTGGTAATTATGGGCGGCTTGAAGAGGCAGGGGTGTGTGAAAATGATATCGACTGGTACGATGAAAACCTGCTGGATGACCTGCGATGTACACAGGCTTTTGCTGCACAGGAGCTAGTGCATTACCTTGATCAACTCTATGGACATGAGGCGGAGGTTTTCTATAGCAGCCCGGGAGACGCGATAAATGCCAGAATTCTGATTTCTATTAGCACGGATCCGCAAAACCAGTTACTGCAACCCCAGGGGTATCAAATTCAGTCCTCGACTCACGAAGGCAGGACGCGTATCAATATTCATGGGGCAGATAGGGAAGGTGCGCTTTACGGTGCCTATGGATTACTGCGTCATCTGGGCGTGCATTGGTATACACCTGAACCGGATGGAGAAGTGCTACCTGCTGCAGCCCCATCCCTTTATGGAATAACAATAGATTCCGTTGAAAATCCGGGCTTTATTACAAGAGGGTTCTGGGCCCGGGATGACAGGGGGGACGAGGCGCTGTTTAACTGGATGGCTCGTAACCGTATAAATCTGTGGTCCTATGCGCAGCCACAACGCGCAGCGTTACGTAAACGGGGAATACGATTTTTAACGGGTGGTCATCAGATTCAACAGCGTTTTCTACCTGTTGATAAAGCCTATCCTTATCAGCTGCAACATCATCATGTTAGTAGTGACTTCATTATCGAGCCTTATGAGGCATCGGCAGACTTTCAGGGTGATGTTGATGGTGATGGATTAATAAGTTATCGAGAAGCGCATCCTGAATGGTTTGGTATGGTTGACGGTGAGCGAAACTTCAATCAGTCATTCAAGTACGGAACTAATTTCTGCACATCTAATCAGGATGCTGTACGTGAACTTTCTAAAAATTTTATCAGAGATCTGATCGATGGTGACTATTCACAGGCTGATATGATTAATTTCTGGCCGCTAGATGTCGGTAAATGGTGTGAGTGTGATCACTGTCAGGCTATCGGTTCACCAACTGATCGAATGCTGCTTTTGTTGCACCAGGTTCGAGGTGCTATAGATAAAGTGCAAAAAGCGGGGCGTTTAAATCGCGATATTATTCTTACAGCACCGGCTTATCTTGAAACCCGCTCAGCACCCACACGTGCGATGCCTGCGGGTTTCGATTATAACAGGAATATAATGACTTTTTTTCCGATAGAGCGATGCTATGCCCATGCATTCAACGATGAGCAGTGTACTGATATCAACCATTATCATTTTAATGATATGAGCGACTGGTTGCTCAAAGAAGATCGCCACTATGAGGGTACACTGTTTTTAGGTGAGTATTATAATATTTCGTTGCTTGCTTCATTGCCCATTATCTATACCTCGGTGATGAGGCAGGATATACCCTTTTATTACCGGTCAGGCATACGACATATGCATTACATGCATGTTGAAGCCAGAAACTGGGGCACCATGATGTTAACGAACTACCTGTTTGCATCGCTATTATGGAATCCCCGGCAAAATGTCGATGCGTTGCTTAACCAGCTTTATGTTGAGTATTATGGTGAACTGGCGGAACCCCTGATACGGGAGTTTTACCAGGCGCTGGAGCGGGCGATGTCATCCATGAAAACAATCCGTTGGGCGGGTAGGTCGTTGCAGCAGAGTTACTCACTGGATGAGCGTTTGAAAAATAATGAAAAATCGCTTTTTTTATCGCCCCATTTGCAGTATCGATCAACGCAAAGTGAATTTAATGATGGGCGTGATATCGAAGACATGGTCAGAGACATTCAACAGGCACGGCAGTTACTGGATCAAATAACTTCACTCGAACTGAGTCATAAAGTCAGGAGTCGTTTGTTCTGGCTGGAGAAGCGCTTTACGTATGGCGAGTCCATGGTGCATTTCTATGATGCACTGATCAGGACACATATGGCACATCATGCGGGGCAGTATCAACGTGCACAAGCTGCGTTTTATCAGTGTCGTCTTCATGCGGAAAAACTTAAGCAGATGACGGATGTTATTGGTGTGGTTGTTGGCACACTTAAGTCTGGTGATGGTTTTACAGCAACCTTCAATACTGAAACATATCAACGTTATTATATGCTGTATGGTAAAGATGGACGTTAGACAGTATGGTCTATGATCATGCTCGATATGCAGGTAATCATGGCGATGTATTGAAACATATTAGCCTTATGCTTTTTGTTCAGGCACTGGGTTCTATGAATAGCCCAGTTCGCTTTATTGATACTCATGCAGGTGCAGGTCGATATAGGTTAGATATTCATCACTCAGAGGCGCGATATCGAAATGGCGTAAATAAAATATATCTGACGGATGCAGGGCCTGAAAGTGTCGCGCCTTATATTGAACAGTTACGCGGTGATAATCACGCAGAACTAATGTGGCTGCCTGGTTCTCCGTTACTAATTTCCAGGTTTATGCGTGATATCGATCGCTTAAGCTGTTATGAGATCGAACAGCAAAGCTATACGCAATTGTTATCGATAATGACGAATGACTCGCGTGTGCAAGTGCAAAGGCGGGATGGCTATACGCTCGATAGTCAGCTCCTGCTAGACCAGGCCTTTCATCCTGCTATATTAATAGATCCACCATATATTGACCCTGATGAAGCCGCTTGCGTTACTCAACTGGTGAGTCGCATACTCGATCTTCGGGATGATGCAAGTCTACTGATCTGGCAGCCCTGCTATAGCGGAATACACCCACCATCATTTAACCCGGTTGAACCCGGGTGGGGTGCCCTGGAAATCTCGCATTATATTCTGCAGGATGTTCAGGACACACCTTACGGATCAATGAATGGCAGTATGATAAGTCTCGTTAATCCACCACCGCATTTGCAAACGTCATTGTGTATCCTGTTGCCATGGTTAGTCGAGGTGCTGGGCCAGAGTGCGCGCTGTACGTATAACATTATCGATGGTTAAGCGGGGCGCATGTGAGGATATGGCTTGAGTCATGCCTGTAAAGCCGTTATATCGTTTTTATAATCTCGATGTGTTATAAAGTATCGATATTAAATAACCCTCTGCTTGATATGTCGCTTCCCAACGCCTTAGCACAATGGCTCGATACACTATGTCGTATGATACCTGGCGTCAGCCATGCGGTTGTCTTATCAAGTGACGCGTCCGCACAACAGCTGGCATTATGGCCTGCGAATGCTCAGGTGGATGATTTATTGCTTACTGCCGCTCAACAGTCCAGCCTGAGTCAGGATATATATACCCAATCATTGCGTCGTGACCAGATAGATAAGGGCTTTGACCGAATTATCGCGTTGCCGCTCGAATTAAGGAGTGGAGACAGGGTTATATTGTCTATTGCATTAAAACTGGATGCAGATAAGCAGCCTGTTGTTATGCAGTTGATAGGCTGGGGGCAGCAGTGGCTTAAATTATTGCCCGTAGAAACATTGGCTCGTTCCCCTGTTGATCAGGTCGATAAGCCGGAGCAAACAATATCGGGCCTGTTCTACAGGCCGGGTGTTATTCTGTTCGTCGCTCTGCTATGCATAATACTTGTTATGTTTGTCGTGAAAACAACCTATCGGGTTACGGCGCCCGCTAATCTGGAAGGACGTATCCAGCGCGTGGTGGTCGCACCGTTTGATGGTTTTATTGCAAGTGCGCACAAGCGTGCAGGTGAACTGGTCAGTGAAGGTGACTTACTGGCCGAACTGGATACGCGAGAGTGGTTGCTGGAACAACAACAGCAATCTGCGCAGCGCTCTGAATATAGCCGACAGTACCGACAGGCACTGGCACGTCGGGACATGGCTCAGGCTGCAATTTTTAAGTCACAGATGCAGCAGGTGGATGCACAACTGCGTCTTATTGAAAAAAAGATACAACGCTCAAGTTTGCTCGCGCCATTAGATGGTGTCATTATTTCTGGTGACCTGGATCGCTCCCAGGGAGCCCCCGTAAAACTTGGCGATACCTTATATGAACTTGCACCTCTGGATGAGTACCGTCTTATCGTGCTGGTAAATGAGCGGCAGGTGGCTGACATTAAGGCAGGGCAGCAGGGTGAGTTAACACTCAAAGCAAAATCTTCAGAGACTCTCGGTTTTACGGTCAATCGAATTTCACCGGTATTCGAAGAACAGTCGGATAGTATTGCTTTCCGTGTGGAAGCACAGCTAGACAGTGAACCGTCATTCCTGAGGCCAGGCATGCAGGGGCAGGCAAAGATTGCTGTCGATGAGCGTAGTCTCGCCTGGATTTATTTTCATCGCCCCTATGATGCCTTGCGTACCTGGCTGTGGACATGGCTGAATTAAACACCACGGTAGATGAAATACTGAATGAGGTTGATGCCGCCTGGCTGAAGTTAAAAGACCAGGTTGTGCAACTGATACCTGAAGTTCAGGTTTACCAGCATCAGTATCGTGATCAGCCGTGGTTGATCGTGGCTGATCATGGTCAGGAAAATTATTTTCGTTGTGCGCCGGATGTTGCGCCTTTTTTATATAAGCTGGATGGTAAAAATAGTATTCAGCAGGCATATGAAGCATGCCAGACAGCTACGAATACCGTCAGTCACGAAGATATCCTGGTACTGTTTGCCAATCTTCAGTCAGCAGGTTTACTAGTTTCAGCAGAGCGAACGGGTAAAGCACCAGGCTCATGGCTTAACAGCTTGATGAAACCTTTTTCAATTCGAATACCTGTGGTTGACCCGGACCGCTTTTTACTTGCCCTGCTTCCCGTAGTCCGCCCCCTGTTTAGTGTGCCATTTTTCTTGCTCTGGTTGCTGGTTGTTTTCACAGGCCTGGTACTGAGTGGTCTACACTGGGCAGACTTGATGGATTATGGTGCGTCGCGCTTTGCCGACCCGCTCAATTTTGTCTGGTATATCATTCTCTATCCACTGATTAAAGTGCTGCATGAGCTTGGTCATGCCTTTGCTACCCGAGTCTGGGGTGGCGTTGTGCATGAGATGGGTGTTATGTTGCTGGTGTTCTTTCCAGTGCCCTATGTCGATAGTACGGCAGCGCATGGTTTCAAGCGCAAGCGGCAGCGTATGCTGGTAAGCGCTGCTGGTATCATGGTTGAGATTTTCCTGGCCAGTCTTGCATTAATGTTGTGGTTGAATACGGATAATGTTTTTTTACGTGACCTTGCATTCGATACCATGGTGATCGGGGGCGTCTCAACCCTGTTGTTCAATGCGAATCCCCTGTTACGTTTTGATGGCTACTACCTGCTGAGTGATGCTATCGAAATACCGAACCTTGGCTCCCGAGCAAATCAGTATCTGGCCTATCTCATCAAGCATTACATCATTTCCTTGCCCGATGCGCATTCACCGGTAACAGCACGGGGAGAGCGCGCATGGTTTGTTGTCTATGGGCTGGCTGCTGGCATTTACCGTCTATTTATTACCCTTGTTATTGCCAGCTGGGTCTCGACCCAGTTTTTTGTGCTGGGGCTTGCGCTCGGGCTATGGGCTATATTGACCCAGTGGTGCTATCCGCTGATCCGTAATCTCTATCGTTTGCACAGGCAGGCATATGACGCTTCAAAGTCATTTCGATACTGGGCGATGATTAGTGTCATATTTATGAGTGTTATGCTGCTTCTTGCAATGCCAGTGCAGCATCGAAGCTATGCTGAAGGCATTGTGACGGTACCCGAGCAGTCAATGATACGTGCCCCTGCAGATGGCATTATACGAGCGATTAATGTCAGTGATCAGCAGCAGGTAGTAGAAGGTCAACGATTGATGGTACTTGAGAATCCTGTTTTGTATAAAGAGCGTGAAGTCATGCTTGCCAGGATTGAAGAAATGCAGTCCAGGTATAAGTCGGTCATCCTTGAAGACAGGACCCAGTCAGAAATTTATGCAACCCGACTGGCTGCACTCAAGGAGAGCCTGATTGATATCGAATACCAGATAGCTTCATTGCATATGCTGGCACCTGTGGGTGGCGAACTGTCGCTGATACAGGCCTCTGATCTTCCGGGGCGATATGTTCGCCGGGGTGACCTGTTTGGCTATATTACTGATATCCATGATACCAGGGTCGTGGTGGTCGTTGATCAGACGCAGATAAATCGTATACGAGAGTCTCGACAAGGGATCGAAGTCAGACTGAGTGGCCGACTTGACCATGTGCTGCAGGGGCATCTGTCGCTTGAAAAGCCGCAGGCCACAAACCAGTTGCCAAGTCGTTACCTGGGTACTGCCGCTGGCGGACATGTGGCAGTGGATATGCGCGATAGCAGTGGCCTGAAGACGATGGATAATGTCTTCCAGCTGGAAGTCGTTTTGCCGCAATCGGCCAATGTATACTTCGGTCAGCGGGTGCATTTGCATTTTATCCATGGGGATCGCACGGTATTCGATCATATCCTGGACTACACTCATCAATTGCTATTGGTCTTCTCCGCGCTCGAAATCTAATGCCAAAAGTAGTATTCAGGTGAAAAATAGTATATATATGCTACACTTACGTGAACTTTCTATAAAATAGTTGAAATATGTTAACGTCCAGAATGCGTAGCACGTCATTCATGCTTCAGTGGGGCTCAATTCCATTAGTGGTCTTGCTGTCTTCTGTCATGTCAGTGAGCGCCAATACCCAGTATCTTTATAGCCAGGTACCCGCTGTTGATTGTGTTATAAACCCTTATCAGGTGGCCGATATTGCCAGCCCGGTGAGTGGTGTTATTGAGTCAATCATGGTGAAACGCAGCCAGCAGGTTGAGGCTGGCCAAGCCCTGGCTCAGCTCGACGCCCGGGTCGAAAGGGCAAATGTTGAGCTTGCACGTTATCGTGCCGGTATACAGTCCGAAATTCAGTTGGGGCTGGTCAATCACGATATCGATTCAAGGCGTAAAGGGCGAGTGGACTCACTGCATCGAGAAAATGTCCTGTCGGATGATAATGCTGATGAAGCCGAGCGTGAATCACGTCTCTCCCGCTGGAAGCTGGAGCAGGCAAAAGAGCTGTCCGAAGTGCGCAAGCTTGAATTGCAGCGAGCAGAAGAACAACTCGCACAGAAAACCATCCGTGCGCCGTTTTCCGGTTATATCCTCGATACTTTCAAGTTCAAGGGCGAATATGTCGAAGACCAGGCCATTGTTCGTATGGCACAACTGAATCCGCTGGTTGTTGAGGCGATCGTGCCGATGGAATATTTTGGTGAAATACGAGTCGGTGCCAAGGCCGAAGTGATTCCAGAAATCGTCGGTGATACTAAAATGACCGGTATCGTTTCCATCGTAGACCGAATTGGTGATACGGCCAGTAATACCTTTGGTGTCAGGCTGGTGGTGAATAATGGTGAATATCAGGTGCCAGCAGGCCTCAAGTGCATGGTGAAGTTTTACCAGCAGAGTGATGAAGCAATTGCCCAGCAGGCTGCAGAGCTCAACAAAATGGAACAGGCGAGTCATGGGCAAGGCGCGGTGGCTGTCAGTGCTGAGGATGAGATGGTTACAGATACGGCTAAAAAAGAGCCCATTACTTCATCAGAAGTCACAGAAAAACCTGATGCCTCGGTGACAACAGATTCTGCTGCCAATAGTGATAGTCGTGAGATGGTTGCAGATGCGGTGGACGTAAACGACAAAGAGCCAGTGGGGCAAATGCAAGAAGCAGCTGCCGAAGTCGATCAGGCTTCCAGTCAATCACCAACCGGTTACCTGGTGCTGATTCCCCAGATGGACACCCAGCAGAATACGGATGATCTGATTGTTGAACTGCGCAATGCCGGCTTAACTGATTTACTCCAGGTCGACCAGGGGCCCCATGCCGGTTATATCATGATGGGCCTGTTCAGTACCCCGTTTGGGGCACAAAATCGTTTACAAGCAATTGAAAAGCTTGGAATTACTGGAATTATTCGTGAACGGTACTAAATCACCTACCGGGTGTATTGAGCACATGCTAATCGTCAACCAGAATTAAGATATAACCTGGTATCAGGAGGGCCAGCTTGCGTCTACTTTGTATACATAGCTGGCATTTAGCTCAATATAACGTGAAAGGGTGGTAAGTAGTCTGGCTCTACACAGACCAGACCTTCGACTCAGGCCTATGGATAAACCTAAAAACTCCTCAGTTACACGCATTACCAGACGAGATCCAAAGCCTCGACTGGTATTCGAACGCATGGAGCCGCGTCTGCTTTTATCAGCCGATGCCCTTGGTGGTGTGGTTACGAGTGATCACCTGCAGGAGTCACAGCCCTCTACACTGGATCTACAGCAAAGCCTGGAGATGATTGCTGCCGAGGCAACACCCTATAGCGCTGTTGATAGTCTTTCCCTCGAATCCATCGGCGATTTACTCAGTGATCAAACACAGTCAGCGCAAAGGCAGGAAGTTATCTTCGTTGATGCCGACACACCTGGCTACCAGCAATTGATCGATGGCATACAACAGGATAGTACTACGCAGTATCATGTTGTGGTGATCGAATCCGCTGTCGACGGCATTCAACAAATTAACGAGCATTTATCTGGCCTGCAGTCTATCGATGCGATACACCTGGTAAGTCATGCTAATGGTTCAGGTATCCAGCTGGGTAGCAGCTGGTTGTCAACGGATTCACTCGCTGCCTATAGTGAACAACTGGCGAGCTGGTCAACAGCACTCACCGAGCAGGCAGATATTCTGATCTACGGCTGTAACCTGGCAAGCGGGGAAGCCGGTGTGAGCCTGATCAATCAACTGGCAGCGTTGACGGGCGCGGATGTCGCGGCTAGCGATGATTTGACAGGTGATTATGAGCTAGGTGGTGACTGGGATCTGGAATATACAACAGGAGACATTGAAAGCGATATTGCGTTTTCGAATGATAGCCGCATACAGTGGAATTTTACCCTGGCAGCGGATAGTTTATTTCTATCAACAGCGTTTGATGTCAGTGGTAGTACGACACCTGGACTGGCATCCTGGACAGCGGGAGAGGTAATTGAGTTTGCTGATCCTAATCTGACATTCGATCCCACTGGCGTGCCAGCAGATACTACCGATGGTACGTTCTCTTCTATTGTTAACATGGATCTGTTTGATCCCAGCGGTAGCGGTGGTGACGATGATGTATACGTGGCAGCCATGCATTATGTTAGTCAGAATCTCACTGTAGGCACAACATTTACATTTGATTTACAGGCAGGTGATTTAATTATGGCAATTTCACCTTCGCCTGACGCCAATGAAACCTTAACCAGTACTAACTCAATCGTTGTACAAAAAAGTGATGTCTTTGTATTTCGCCCCGATACGCCAGGTGATTACAGTGCAGGTAATTTTTATATGTTACTGGATGACTTCACATCCAGTAGTAGAAAAGTTTCGGGTATATCACTGGTTGAACAGGATACAACGGTGGGTTCAACAACTTTAACAGCCGGTACATTTTTGTTTACACAAAAAGGGGATGGCACTCTGCTGAGTAATGACATTCACATCTTTACCAATGTTGAAGTCGGTGCAGGTACAACCAGTGGCACGAGACAGGTACTTATTGATGGTTCTGATATTGGAATTACGGGTGATATAACAGGTATAGATTTAATCGAAACTGACACGACCATTGGCGGTACCACGCTCTCAGCGGGCACGATTCTGGCAGTGAATGATGTTTCTGAGAGTGTTGGTAATAATCTGCAACCGGTAACGCCTTACGATGTTTTCTCACTGAGTATTACGCAATCGGATCTGGATGGTGCTGGTCCACCCTATACCACCGTGGGGGATGCCGCGCTATTTTTCGATGGCAGTGATGTTAACCTGACTAATCTTAATCAGGAAGTTAGTGCGCTGACTCTGGTGGATTCCACTGGTGGCGGCGGGAATAGTGCCCCAACCGCTACCAATCTTAATTCGACTTCTGCTTATAACGAGGATGATGTTACTGTCTCGATTACTGACATTGTAGTGAGTGATGTCAATACCGGTGACACCATCACCGCTACTCTCACCCTTGCTAATACAGCGACGGGTTCATTGAGTGCGAATGATGGTGCAACCTATACTGCGGGCACCGGTGTGTGGACGATTACCGATACGGTGGCGAATGTAAACACGGCATTAGCGAATCTCGTGTTTAATCCGAATACCAACAATGACATTGATACGACCAT
>JBFHWF010000067.1:0-13225 GCA_041589175.1 Gammaproteobacteria bacterium | reverse complement strand
TGCTCGTTCTGATTGCAGCTATACCATTCACTACACGCATCAAGCGCTTCTGATATAGAACTAAAATACGCAAGCACGTGCCCGCTTTCTGTCATTAATACAATCGTGTTTTTACTCCACTCACGTATATAAAATTTCATAACATTCTCCTGAATGTGACATTTTTCAGGGCGTAGTATCAACACAAATATTGAACGTGTTATGAAGGTTTTATGACAGTTTAGTGACACAGCAAAAGACTAGGGCATTGTCCGCTAATGGACGCCAATACACACAAGTTGAGAAACAGAGGAAAACAAATCTTCTGCACCTTAATGCCAGGAATAGGGTAATTTAGTGCCGCTGGCATTAAAAAACCATTAGTATTAATTCGCGTTTATTAGCGTCCATTAGCGGACAAAAAAGCTTTTAAAAAAACAACCGACTACTTGTTAACCATATTGTCGACTTTGCCAATTGCACAACTCACAAACGACTTGGCTTTAGCCTTTGCAGCTTCGATGCCTTCTGCAGTGCCCGTTTCCGGATAGCCCATTTTAAGAAGCGCCTGAGCAAAGTCATCCCGTGCATCTTCAGCCGCTTCGATCTTTACCAGCCCCTGATCAACGTCCACCTCAATCGCTGATACACGCGCATCCGCCTGCAGGTTTTTCGTTATAGAACTTGCACAGCCACCACATTTGATATTTTCGACCTGAATTTCAATCTGCACGGTTTACACCTCTCTGTTATGCCCGTCTTGATCAACAATGCCTACTTGCAAGCTCCCGCTTAACACACGACAATATCGTCTCTATTCTAAACCATCTTATATGCACAGTGGAAAACGCGAATCAACAACGTAAAAAAGCCATGGATATCGCCACCTGGTGGGGTATCGTAGTCAACCTGGTACTGGCCATTGGTAAACTGATTATTGGCTATATTGGCCACTCCCAGGCGTTGATCGCGGATGGTATCCACTCACTTTCCGATCTGGTTTCCGACGGCCTGGTACTGTATGCCACCCACCATGCAAACATCGATGCTGATGAAGACCACCCCTACGGTCATGCCCGCTATGAGACCTTTGCAACGATTGCACTGGCGATTTTACTCATCGCCGTAGGTCTGGGCATTGGCATTGATGCCGTAAGTCGCCTGATGGAACCGGAAAACATCATCATTCCCAGCATGTTAACACTGTGGATAGCGGGCCTGTCGATTGCCAGCAAAGAATTCCTGTTTCAGTACACCATACGGGTTGCACGACGTGTTAAATCCAGCCTGCTGGAAGCCAATGCCTGGCACCATCGCTCCGATGCCATCTCTTCTATTGTGGTGTTTGTGGGGATAGCCGGTGCCATGATGGGTTACCCGATACTGGATTCCGTGGCCGCCATTATCGTTGCACTGATGATCTGTAAAATCGGCTGGGAGCTGGGCCATCAGAGCTTCCAGGAGCTGGTCGATACCGGCCTTGAGCCAGACACGCTTCAGGACATCGAAGATCTGGTAATGGCGATCGACGGCGTTGAACAATTGCACATGCTACGCTCTCGTCGCATGGGCCAGAATGCACTGGTTGATCTGCATATTCTGGTTCCCCCTCGACTCAGCGTGTCGGAAGGTCACCAGATTTCTGAAGTGGTCGAAGGGTTACTAAAAAAACAGTTCGATGAAATCAACGATGTAACGGTACATATCGACCCGGAAGACGATGAACACACGGACCACAGCTGCAAGCACCTGCCCCTGCGTAAAGAAGTTCTGAAACAGCTCAATGCCCAGTGGCAGGATATCGAAGCAACCCGGCACTTGCTCGACCTGCATCTGCACTACCTCGATGGCGCTATCAGCCTGGAG
Source organism: Gammaproteobacteria bacterium (assembly GCA_041589175.1). Classification (GTDB taxonomy): domain Bacteria; phylum Pseudomonadota; class Gammaproteobacteria; order SZUA-229; family SZUA-229; genus SZUA-229. Next base: position 11,380 of record JBFHWF010000067.1, on the reverse strand, counting down.
CTGATTTTCCCCTTATCACTCCTTGAGAGCGGCACAAAGGCAGAGCAGCTTAAACAGCAGATTAACACCGCCTGCGAACCGCTTGACTGGCTTGATGGTATCGACATCCTGTACAAATAGCACAAAAATAGTGCATACAGGCAATTAATCGCACCATTACGGTGCGTTTCTGCTGTTTTTATATTCTCGCATATTTTTTATCCTACTGTTTCTAATAGCAAAATCAGTAAAGTGGCACTTTTGGTGCATTCTTCATGGCATCCTGCTCATGCGGTTATTTTTTACAGGGATGACAATCCGGCAGGGATAATAAAAACATGCGGATTGCATGCCGGACCACATGAGCTGTTGAATAGCGTCCGTTACCCTGCAACTTAATGGGTTAACGGATGATAATTTCTGATAGATTACGCAAGTGCGTAACACATCATTCTTTTGGAGATATACAACGTTATGAAAAGCAAGCTGGAATACATCTGGCTCGACGGCTATAAGCCAACTCAGAGCCTGCGCAGTAAAACCATGGTCCGTAACGACTTCAGCGGTAAGCTGGAAGACTGCCCAATGTGGGTCTTTGACGGTAGTTCTACAGAGCAGGCTGAAGGCAATGCCTCTGACTGTCTGCTAAAGCCTGCCATGATCATTCCTGATCCTGCACGCAATAACGCCTTCCTGGTTATGTGTGAAGTTCTCAACGCAGATGGCACACCACACGAGTCAAACGGCCGTGCAACCATTGAAGATGACGACGATGATTTCTGGTTTGGTTTCGAGCAGGAATACTTCCTGTGGGATCCCGTCACTAACCTGCCACCCGGCTTCCCTCCCGGCGGCTACCCACCTCCACAGGGTCCATACTACTGCTCAGTGGGTGCGCGTAACGCCTACTGCCGTGACCTGATCGAAGAACATCTGGACCTGTGTCTGGAAGCCGGCCTGAACGTTGAGGGTATCAACGCAGAAGTGGCTGCTGGCCAGTGGGAATTCCAGATCTTTGCCAAGAGCGCCAAGCGTGCCGGTGACGAAATCTGGCTGGCTCGCTACCTGCTGGAGCGTACTGCTGAGAAATACGACCTTGCGGTTGACTGGCATCCTAAACCTCTGGGTGACACAGACTGGAACGGTTCTGGTATGCACGCTAACTTCTCTAACACACCGATGCGTGAGTCTGGCGATGAAGGCGTATTCACACAGATCTGTGAAGAATTCGGCAAGAACGTTGGTGCATGCATCGGCGTATACGGCGCGCACAACGAACAGCGTCTGACGGGTAAGCACGAAACTCAGTCTATCGACCAGTTCAGCTACGGCGTTTCTGACCGTGGCGCATCTATCCGTATCCCTGTCAGCACAGTGGAAGACGGCTGGAAGGGTCGTCTGGAAGATCGTCGCCCAGCATCGAATGCAGATCCCTACAAGGTTGCTGCTATCATCGTTAAGGTAACAAAAGAAGCACTGGACAAGTAATTCTGTTTACCTGAACGATAAAAAACCGGGGCACTCGTTGCCTCGGTTTTTTTATGCCTGCCTTATTTTGCCAAAATGCTTACCAGGCTAGCCAACAGCCAGACTATCGCCTGGCTTTTTTCAGATCAGATGACCAGTCTTCCTGCAGGATTCGCAATACATCATCCATAGATGCAGGCCGATTGGCCGGCTCTTTTTCCAGGCACTTGAGGCACAACTTTTCCAGGGTCCTCGGTACCGGGTACTTACTCACCTCTGAAGGCTTCTGCGGCTGGTCATTCTTTACCATATCGAGAATTTCATAGGCCTTGTCACTGTCAAACGGTGGCTTTCCGGCGAGCACTTCATACAGCACCGAGCCCAGGCTGTAGATATCGGTACTGAAGCCAATACCCGGATCGCGCTTAATCTGCTCAGGCGACATATAGCAAAGGGTACCCTGAAGTTTTCCATGACCTGTCATCGACTTATCGGTATCTGCAACAATGGAACTACTGCTCTGCTGTGCATCCTCCTCTGAGTCCGAGCCATCTTTCCGCCACACCTTGGCAAGCCCCCAGTCAAGCAACAGAACTTCGCCATAGGGGCCCACCAGTATATTTTCTGGCTTGATATCCCGATGCGCAACGCGGTGTGTATGGGCATAGGCCAGTGCATGGGCAATCTGTTCAATAACTTCAATAAGCTGAGTCAGGTCGTAACGCTCACGATAATCGAGGATTTCGCGCAGGGTATAACCATGCACCAGCTTCATGGTGAAGTAGTAGTAGCCCCGATTATCGCGCCCAATCTCATAGATCGGCACGGTATTAGGGTGCTGGAGCATGGCGCAGATCCGCGCCTCACGTAACAGGCGTGTCGTTTCAATTTCGTCATCGACAAATTCGGGACGCAGTGTCTTGTAGGCGACCACACGGTTGAGGTGCATATCTTTACAGGACTTGATCAGCGACTTCCCACCTTTGGCAATGGTGCCTATTACCATGTAACGAGTGTTAGGGTTAAGCACCTCGGGCAATGGGCGATCGGTGTCTTCCAGGAAGACATCCCCGTACTCTTTTGGCGGCTGCTGAAATTTGAGCATGGCTTGGCGGCTTCTATATTCTTTTTCTAATAGTGTAGCACTCAGATTATAGCGCTCTGGATATCGACCCCCGAGAACAGCAATGCGTTCACTGACGCCAGTTGCCTCTACCATACGCAAACCCCCTGCGGCTGGCAACTACAGGCTACAAAACTGCTCAGAGTAGACAATTTGATCCGCTTCAAGTCGGTCGGATTATGCACATTAAACTGTTACAAGCTTAACGCCAATAGTTTATGATAGTGCGGCTTTGAGCCGGATTAACCTCGACCTCGAGTTGTTAGCGCAGTTTACCTGTGGCATATTTCGTGCGCATTGCCGCCATTAATTTTGTTCCCGGTTAATCACAATTCTAATTTTCATTGGAGACCTCACATGTCAGCATCTGACGTTTTAAATATGATGAAAGAAAACGACGTAAAATTCGTTGATTTTCGTTTCACCGACCCTCGCGGTAAAGAACAGCACGTTTCTGTACCCGCCCACACCGTAGACGAAGACACCTTCGAAGAAGGCAAGATGTTTGATGGTTCTTCAATCGAAGGCTGGAAAGGCATCAACGAGTCCGACATGATTATGATGCCAGACCCATCAACGGCTACCATGGACCCTTTCTGTGAAGAAGCCACGCTGAATATCACCTGCGACATCATCGAACCTGCCACCATGCAGGGCTACGAGCGTGACCCTCGCTCCATTGCCAGGCGTGCCGAAGAGTACATGAAGTCAACCGGCATTGCCGACACCGCCTACTTCGGTCCAGAAAATGAATTCTTTGTATTCGATTCCGTCAGCTGGAAAGACAGCATGGGCGAAGCCTTCTATAAGATTGGCTCTGAAGAAGCGGAGTGGAGCAAGGGCGAACAGACTGAAACCGGCAACCTGGGTCACCGCCCGGGTGTAAAAGGCGGTTATTTCCCCGTACCACCTGTAGACTCACTGCAGGACCTGCGCTCTGCGATGTGTCTGGTCATGGAAGATATGGGTGTTACGACTGAGGTTCACCATCACGAAGTTGCAACAGCGGGGCAGTGTGAAATCGGCGCCATGTTCAACACCCTGGTCAAGAAGGGCGATGAAGTACAGAAGCTGAAATACGTAATTCACAATGTTGCACATGCCTATGGCAAAACAGCAACCTTCATGCCCAAGCCACTGGTCGGTGACAACGGTAACGGCATGCACGTTCACCAGTCTCTGGCAAAAAATGGTGAAAACCTGTTCACGGGCGACCTCTACGGCGGCCTGTCAGAAACCGCACTGTTCTACATTGGCGGTATCATCAAGCATGCTAAAGCACTGAACGCATTTGCCAATGCTTCGACCAACTCCTACAAGCGCCTGGTTCCCGGGTTCGAAGCACCCGTTATGCTAGCCTACTCTGCGCGTAACCGATCTGCATCGATCCGTATTCCTTTCGTATCTAACCCTAAAGCACGCCGTATCGAAGTTCGCTTCGGTGACAACACAGCAAACCCATACCTGTGTTTTGCCGCGATGCTGATGGCTGGCCTGGATGGTATCGAAAACAAAATCCACCCTGGCGATGCGATGGACAAGAACCTGTACGACCTGCCACCTGAAGAAGAAAAGCAGATCCCACAGGTGTGCTTCTCATTCGATCAGGCTCTGGCTTCACTCGACGAAGACCGCGCATTCCTGACCAAGGGCGGCGTCTTCACCGACGATCAGATCGATGCCTATATCGAACTGAAGAACGAGGAAGTTCAGCGTCTGCGCATGGCAACCCACCCTGTTGAGTTCGACATGTACTACTCTGTGTAAGTACAACCAAACAGGCTCCAGCCCCGCTCCATATCTGTATTTATGGGCGGGGCTTTTTTATGCCCGGCCAGGAATACAACGTAGTTCACAGGACTGGCATTGAGCGCTACACTGTTGAATATAACGCCGAATTTTATGCGCTAACATGGGTCATAATCACCAGCCATGACACGTTACCTGAGCATTAACCTGTGGGAGCTAAAAGCACATACCATGAAACTACAGCAACTCATTGTCCTGACACTACTACTGGGTAGTACAAGCAGCCATGCTGAGCTGTATAAGTGGTTTGATGAGGAAGGTAATATTCACTACTCAGATACGCCTCCACATAAGGATGCGACACCCATTACCCCGCCACAGTTAACGACAACTCCGGCATTGAAAGTGACCAGGACGCCAGCCGTGGTAGATCACATCCCCGCGCCACCCCCATTCAGTTATAGCGAATTCCGTATACAGTCGCCCGGCAATGACGAGACCGTCCGCAATAACGAAGGCAATGTTTCACTGCAATTCTCTATAAAGCCCAACCTTAACTCCGAGCTGAAACACAGCCTGAGTGTTCTACTTGACGGAAAAGTCGTAAAGCGCAATATCACATCCAGCTCCACCAGCCTGAGCAATATAGACAGGGGCACCCACACCATCAGCGCCGAGATCCATAGCAGCAGCGGTACTGTCATCCGCCGTAGCAGCCCGGTGACGATCCACGTACATCGCCAGTCTTCACTGTTTAACAATAACAAAGCCCCATAATGCGTGCACTATCATAGTGCGATCAGTTATACTGCAGGCATTCTCCCCGATTAATACCGCTAAATGGAATTTATAACGCGAGTGTGTCGCCTGCCAGAAATACGGCTATCTCATTGATATTAATGGAATATTTATGACGTGCACAAAATCCATGCAAATTTTCTTTTTTATGGTTCATTTCTTGCATATTGCACCTTATGAGTGAATTCGTGACCATTAGTTCAGGCCTGCAAAAGGACATTATTGATAACCTGAGTACTGCGGTTATCGTACTGAGTGACGACCTGAAGGTGGATTACATCAATCCAGCCTGCGAGAACCTGTTCCATATTTCAAGCCGCCAGGCCATAGGGCATAAACTAGAGAAGATGATGCTGATTAGCGAAAGCTTTGAAAAACGGCTCAGAGGTGCCTTTACCGACCTTCACCCGGTTTCGGAATATGAGGCCAGTATCTCTTTGCCTGATGGTCGTGAGATTATTATCGATTACGTGCTTAACCCAATTCGCCAGCCCAATATGGACCCATTCCTGATGCTGGAAATTTCACACATGGATCGCCACATTCGTATTGCCCGCGAAGAGAAATTACTGAGCGAACAGACAGCGACCCGCAACCTGGTCAGGGGCATGGCCCATGAAATTAAGAATCCGCTGGGTGGACTGCGCGGCGCGGCTCAACTGCTGGAACGCGAGCTGCCCGATGAAGAACTGAAAGAATACACACAGATTATTATTGGCGAGGCCGATCGACTGCAGAACCTGGTGGACCGGATGCTGGGCCCGAATAATGTGCCGCAGATTGCCGATGTTAACATCCACGAAATACTGGAGCATGTGCGCCAACTACTTGAGGTTGAGCAGGATGCTGATTCACATATCTACTTCAAGCTCGACTACGACCCCAGCCTGCCTGATATTCAGGCGGATCGAAATATGCTGATTCAGGCTGTACTGAATATCACCCGCAATGCGGTTCAGGCACTGGATGGCAATGGCGAAATCACCTTTCGTACTCGCCCACTGCGTCATTTCACGATTGGACACACCAACCATCGACTGGTGCTGTGCACCGAAATTATCGATAACGGGCCCGGCATACCAAAAGACCTGCTGGAACATATTTTTTACCCCATGGTCACCGGTCGAGCTGAAGGCACAGGCCTGGGATTATCGATTGCACAGTCGTTAATTAACCAGCACCAGGGCCTGATCAAGGTGAATAGCCGCCCAAACAAAACCGTTTTTACACTGTATTTACCGCTGGAGTACAGCAATGGCTGAACATCATATATGGATCATTGATGACGACCCGTCGATACGATGGGTCCTGGAAAAAGCATTAAAGGCCGAGGGCATTAAGGTCAGCAGTTTTGAAACCGCAAACGCCGCTCTGGATGCCCTGTCGGGCAGTATGCCGGACGCCATCGTCACCGATATTCGCATGCCCGGCATCGATGGTCTTGAGTTTTTGCAGATCATTAATGAAAAGCACCCGGACATACCTGCAATTATTATGACGGCCCACTCCGATCTCGATAGCGCGGTATCGGCTTACCAGGGCGGCGCCTTTGAATATCTACCCAAGCCTTTCGATATCGACGAAGCCGTTGAGCTGGTTAACCGCGCCTGCAAGAAAAGCGATGAGCAATCTGCTAACCAGGCTGTTTCCGACCTTAAATCACCCGATATTATTGGTGAAGCCCCAGCGATGCAGGAAGTGTTTCGCGCAATCGGCCGCCTTTCCAAATCGAATATTACCGTGCTGATTAATGGCGAGTCTGGAACCGGTAAGGAACTGGTTGCCAGCGCATTACACAAGCACAGTCCTCGCGCCGACCGGCCTTTTATTGCAATCAACACCGCCGCCATACCGAAAGACCTGCTGGAATCCGAACTGTTTGGCCATGAACGTGGTGCCTTTACCGGTGCCACGGCACAGCGCCGGGGCCGCTTCGAACAGGCAGATGGCGGCACCCTGTTTCTCGATGAAATTGGTGACATGCCAGCAGATCTGCAAACTCGACTGCTACGCGTACTCGCCGATGGCCAGTTTTATCGTGTGGGCGGCCACACACCTATTAAAGCGAATGTTCGCATCATTACGGCTACACACCAGGACCTGGAAAAACGTGTTAAACAGGGGCTGTTCCGTGAAGACCTGTTCCATCGCCTGAATGTTATCCGTATTCATATACCGCCTTTACGTGAGCGCAAGGAAGACATACCCGCACTGCTCACTCTGTTCCTGCAGCAGGCGGCGGAAGAAATTCAGGTAGAACCGAAGATACTACTCCCCGAGGTTGAGGCCTATCTCGCCAGCCTCGACTGGCCCGGCAATGTTCGCCAGCTTGAAAATAGCTGTCGCTGGATCACGGTGATGGCCTCCAGCCGTGAAGTCCATATGTCCGATCTACCTCCGGAGCTCTTGCCCGGCGAAGATCAGCCAGCTAATGAAAAGCCTGGTAGCAACTGGGAAGACGGCCTGAAGAACTGGGCCGATAGCCAGCTGAGAATGGGCAAGGATGATATTCTCAGCGATGCCCAACCACGCTTTGAACGTATTCTGATTGACGCCGCACTGAGTAAAACCAATGGCCGCCGCCAGGAAGCCGCTCGCCTGCTGGGCTGGGGGCGCAATACGCTGACTCGCAAGATAAAAGAACTGGAGATGGAATAACAATACCCGTTAACTGATAGCGCTTACAGGGCCAGTTACAAGCCCACGCTTCGGTACCTTGTTTAAGCCCAAATAAAAAGCCCCGACCTGCGATGGCCGGGGCTTTTATCTGATTTTGAACAGATCTTACAGCTTTTTGTAGATGTAGTAGTTCTGAGTCAGGTTATAGGTTGAGGTATTCGCGCTATTCTGTAATTCGCCCGCGTTACCATCACCGTCATCCAGCTGGCGGTCGAGAATTTCACCTACCTTACCCTGGAGATCTTCCATACAGATCACTGCACCAACCAGTCCCACCGCATTATTACGTACGCCGATTCTCGCGCCAAAAGCATGCGTCGGGTTATTGGTACCCTGACCGGCTACCAGGCCAGACAGGCGAAGGTGATTCCATAACTGAGCACTCTCACCCGGCCCATTACAACCACCCGCAATAACGCCATCACCATTACCGGATACAGCAGCAGCGCCCCAGCGTGCATTCGCATTTGGATCATCTCCGGGGAATGCCGCATAGCGGTCCAGGTACGAGTAGATCGCAGCAGCCACACCGTTAAAATCATTGGAAACACGCTTAATCTTCGCATTTGTCATCATTTCCTGACCCTTCAAAACGCCGCCGAGCAGCAGGCCGATAATAACCAGCACAATGGCTATTTCTATCAGCGTAAAACCGGCACTCTTCTTCATAACTCAATCTCCAGTCAATCTTGGTACTAAAATTCGTTGCTACAATCTGCCTTACATTTTGCATAGCATGTGCCATATTTATATAGCACAAGATTTTCAATAACTTAGCCTGAACTGTAAAATATTGTCACGCGCTTTCTGTTGATATTTCAACAGAATGTGAATAGCGTATGTTGAAATATCAACAGTTGTCAGTAAACCAACGACCTATGAACCTTGCCTCAGTATCGTTTAACCTTAGCGTCATCAAACGCTTTGAATTCATTAATCTTGGATTCATGCTATTGCTGCTGCACCTGTCACTGTACCAGACCGATCTGAACACCCCGCTACAGCTGTCGTTACTACTGGCTCATATTGGTTTTTTCCTGCTCTGGCAACCCGCACTCAATGCATCTGATGAAATACATTTAAAAACCCTGTTATCAATACTCTTCATCAACACCCTGCTCTACCTGTTACTGGGTAGCTGGTTTATTGCCATCTGGATTATTCTGCTAATCGGCCTGACCGGTGGTAGCGCCATGATCAATGGTCTTCATCGCTCAGTGTATGCACTGGCAGCTGTGATACTGTTTCTTCAGCTGAGTCTCATTCTGACACCCCGACTGTTCCATATGAACGTGCTAGATAGCGAGCTGCAACAGATTATTTATTATTCGCTTTTCGCAGCCTGCCTGCTGAGCATGCTCTGGACCACAAAAAATCGTCGCGCCGTTAAGATAGATTATCTACATAGTTTAATTATCAGCTTTGGCCTGTTCAGTTTCTATATCACCAGCATACTGGTGAGTTTTACTTCAGGCATACATTATCTTCAGGCACTACTAATGACCGCCTTATCAATGGGCACTTTTTTTCTACTTATCAGCCTTATCTGGTTTCCACGCCACGGCCTTGCATCAGTAGCGCAGATCTGGGAACAGCATATTCTTAATATCGGCAACCCTTTTGAACACTGGGTTAAGCAGACAGCTCTACTCAGCCAGAATAATAAAATGACACCCGACCTGTTTCTGAACAACAGCATTGAACAACTGTTACAGCTTTCCTGGGTGTGTGGTTTAGACTGGGGCGATTCACAACATGAACAACGCTATGGTGAACGCTCACATTATGTCACCAGTTTTCAGGAGGGTGATATTACCATCATTCTGTATAGTCACATTCCAATGGGAAGCGCATTAAAAATACACGCTCAACTACTTTTGCATTTAATGTGTTACTTCTACAACTCCAAGCTAAGAGAAATTACTCTCAAGAACCAGACACATCTTAAAGCCGTCTATGAAACCGGCGCAAAGTTGACGCATGACATAAAAAACCTGCTACAGTCTCTGCAGACCCTGACAAGTATCGTTGAAACGGCGGACGATGCGGATGAAATTCAGGCCATTATAAAACGTCAGCTACCACTGTTCACCCAGCGCCTGCAGAACACACTGGATAAACTACAGACTCGTTCAGACACAGGTAAGGCCTTTAGCGAATTATCGACATGGTGGAGTGAACTTGCCAGCCGTTATCATGGCAGGGATATAGAATTTATTGGTACTACGAGCGACACACTGAAAATTGATACGGAAGTTTTCAACACCGTACTCGAAAACCTGTTAGAAAATGCCCGTAACAAGCGCCGCAACAACCCCGATATACGAATAACCACAACGCTACATATAGAGCATGAACATGTTAGAATCACAGTGTGTGATAGCGGCGAACCTGTAAACAGTGAAAATGCCTCACACCTGTTCAAGCAGATACTGCCATCGAAAGACGGATATGGCATCGGCCTTTATCAATCAGCACAACTGGCAGCACGTAACGGATATAGACTTGAGCTCATTCAGAACACAACAGGTAATGTCTGCTTCCAGATATCGCGCAATGATCAGAATACATAAGTCAGATTAACATTCACACTACAGAATCGATAATTACTCTCTTCATTACTACTGAGAACATCACCCGCATTACTGCATCCCGCTCTTAACTCCAGATTATTACTCTGTGTAAGCCAGCCTTTTAATGCTATTTCATAACGAAGCAGGTTGTTATCTATTTCACTATTGATTGTCTCACGACCCAACGATACAGCAGCTCTGAAAACATAATTATCCTGCCAGATTGCCCTGGCATATCTTGCCTCAAGATAAAGCTGCTGCTGACTGTCTGGGCTAAAATAACCGGTTCCCGGTTGTCGCGCATTGAGCTGTTTAAACACCACTGACGTATTTAATCCCTGCGGCCTGTCAAAAGTGTATATTAGTTTCAGGATACCACCGGACTTCTGATTAGCATCCGAGAACGACTGCACAATGACTCCAGCAACACCCGTCCATCTCTGTTGGACAGGTATATCCATTGATACACTGTATGTATCCACATAAATATGATTCTTTACAGCCGTGATTGCATCCACGATACTCCGCTCATAACTTGCCTCGTAGTACCACGGTAAGTAGTTCATCTGTCGGTAATACAGATTCATATACGCGCTGGACCAGTCACTATTAAAATAGGGACTAAATTCAAGATCAAGCTTACCCATATCCTGCATATCTATTTCTGCCAGTAAGCCCGCTATTGTAAATTCTGCATCTCCGCTACGCTCATCGATTCGCCACCGCCCCAGCTGCACACCTGCATTGATATGTGGCCTTATATCATCCCATAGATAAGCAACAGTATGCCTCTCCTGGAACATGCCGTTATTATCATCAGCGATATAATTTTTTAGCAGAATTCGTTCTGCCATTACGCCATGATTAATGAAAAGCAACAACAGTGCTAGTATGACTCTCACCATTCTTTTCTCGCCTTAAGTATTTCCTGAATGTATCCCGCAAGACTGGCTGGTGACAACAGAAGTTGATAGAAGAACATATAGCCAATGACACCCAGTACATTTTTTCT
>JBFHWF010000066.1:0-13321 GCA_041589175.1 Gammaproteobacteria bacterium | reverse complement strand
TGACGCTATCGCAGAAAACTCCGGATTATCCAAAGCAGATTCTGGTCGTGCACTCGACGCAATGATTTCCTCCGTTTCAGGCGCACTGAAAGATAACGACCAGGTCACTATCGTTGGCTTTGGTACATTCCTGGTTCGTCAGCGTTCTGCACGTACAGGTCGCAATCCCCAGACAGGTGCAGAAATCAAGATTGCAGCGGCAAATGTACCTGCATTTAAGCCTGGCAAAGCACTGAAAGATGCAGTAAACTAGCGGCCCTCTAACGGCGGGTGGTTAGCTCAGCTGGTAGAGCGTCGCCCTTACAAGGCGAATGTCGGGGGTTCGACTCCCTCACCACCCACCACTTCGGACCGGTAGTTCAGCTGGTTAGAATGCCGGCCTGTCACGCCGGAGGTCGCGGGTTCGAGTCCCGTCCGGTCCGCCATATAAACTAACAAGGCCCCCTGCTTCGCAGGGGGCCTTTTTAGTTTGTATGTTTGTCCGGTCGCCCTCGACAAGAACCGTTTCGAATGATTTGACATGAGTGCCTGGCGGCACACTCTATTTGCGAGTCGTCTTCACTCGCAAGAACGGAGCGTTTTTTAACGTGGTGCAGCTTTAGCACCACGGCCCCGAAGGGGTGAGGGCATCCTGGAGTGCCTTCGGCACGCTTATCTAGCGTGTCTTCTTCACACGCAAGAATGCCCGAATAATCCCGCTGTCGGCTCCCTTTGTGCTTAGTGGGGGACGAGTGACTGCGAAAGCAGGGGGCCTTTATAGCGTATTTGTTGGCCTATGATTAGAGGATGGCACTCTCGACGAATACCTGATTCGCAATAGATAACCCGGCGAGCCTGTGGGTATGCCCTGTTTGCGAGTCTCTGTTCACTCGCCAGAATCTCGGTAATCGCCGTCAATGCCCCATTCCTTTGCGACAATAGCCCGCATCTAGTATGATGCACGGTCAGTCATTTCAATCGACTTGCCATAAGAGCAAGCGAGTTTCATAAGGTTTTACATACTATGCTGCAAACTATCCACGATAAATCGAAGGGAATTCTGGGTATTGTTATCGTTATCCTGATTGGTGCGACCTTTGCCCTGTGGGGTATTGGTGACTACCTCGGTGGTGCTACTGAAAAAGCCGCCGCGAAGGTCGATGACATGGAAATCAGTCAGGGTGAGTATGAACAGGCGTTGGCACGACAGCGTCAGAACATGGAGCAACGTTTTGGTGGCCAGTTACCCGAAAGCCCGCTGTTTGAACAGCAGATGAAGGAACAGGTCATCGAACAGCTGATTAGCCAGCGAGTACTTCTAAAAATGGCTGAAGAGCAGGGCTATCGAATTGCCGATCCGATTCTGGCTCAGCGGATTCGCAATATGGAAGCATTCCAGCAGGATGGCGTGTTTATGCAGGATAATTACCAGGCAATTGTCGAATCAACTGGCATGGCGGTGAAAGAGTTTGAAAATCGTTTTCGTCAGGATCTCAAAATTCAGCAGTTGCAGGACGGCCTTTCGGCATCTGCATTTCTCGGCAAGATTGAACTGGAGCTGATCAACCGCCTGCAGCGACAACAACGCGACTTTGCCTATCTGTCGTTTTCAGCAGCGGACTATATGAACGGTGCAGAGGTTACTGAAGCGGAAATTGAAGAAGCCTATGAAGCTAACCGAGGTCGTTATATGCACCCGGAAAGCATGAGCGTGTCCTATGTTGAGCTTACCGCTGAAAGTATGGCAAAAGAAGTCGATGTCGATGAAGAGGCAGTTCGTCGTATGTATGATGACTATGTGAGTAGCCAGGCGGGGCGTGAGCAACGTAAGGCCAGTCATATTCTGATTGCGGCCTCTAGTACGGATAACGACGAATTACAGAACAAACAGGCAAAGGCTGAATCACTGCTGACACGAATTCAGTCAGGTGAAAACTTTGCCGATCTTGCGAAAGAGCTTTCCGATGACCCTGGTTCGGCATCACGTGGTGGTGATCTTGGCTGGGTATCACGAGGTATGATGGTACCGGAGTTTGAGAAAGCCCTGTTTGCTCTAGCTAAGGGTGCGATTTCTGGTGTGGTGAAATCCAGTTATGGTTTTCATGTCATCAGGCTGGATGATATTAAGGCCGAAGCTATCGATAGCTTTGAAACGAAGCGTGCAGAATTAGAAACCCAGTATCGTGCACAGATTATTGAAGATCGTTTTTATGAACAATCGGAACTAATGGCTACTACTGCATATGAAAACGATGGCAGCCTGCAGCCGGTTGCAGATGCGCTTGGTTTAAGCGTAAAAACATCGCCGCAATTTAATCGTCAGGCCGGTACCGGTATCGCAATGAATGAAAAAGTGCGCAAGGCAGCATTTGATGCGGCTGTAAAAACCGATGGTCGAAACTCCGATATTATTGAAGTGGCTAAACAGCATGCGGTGGTGTTACGCGTTAATACCCATACACCTGCCAAACAGAAAACGCTGGATGAAGTGAAGAATCTTGTTGCCTCAACATTGCGCGCAGAAAAAGCGCGTGCTGCAGCTGAGTCGGCAGCGGCGGATGCTTTGAAGCGGCTTGAGGCTGGGGAGTCTCTGGTTGATGTAGCTAAGGCAACAGACGGTAAGTTAACCGATGCGGGCAAGATTGATCGTAGCAACCAGGCAACGGATCCGCAGATACTTTCAGCTGTTTTCAGTATGTCCAAACCAGCGTCAGGCAAAGCAGGATATCGTCAGATTGAAACGGCCATGGGCTCAGCGGTAATCGCATTACGAGCGGTTGAGTCTAATGCACAGGCAAGTGCGGAAGACCTTGCAATACTGTCCGGTCAGTTTGCTGGGCAACAGGCGAATCTGGAGATGTCAGCACTGGTCGACTATCTCAAGTCACAAGCTGATATTAATCGAAACAACGAGCTATAAGCTGCAATGCTGAGAGCCTATCTGTCATTACAACTGCACTGGCAAATTCTGATTGCACTGGTGCTTGCGGTAATAGCAGGAATCGCAACGGGCGAAGAAGCAGCTATTCTGGGTGTTCGTTTTTATCAGGTCTATGAATTTCTCGGGGCGCTGTTTCTTAATGCGTTAAAAATGCTGATCGTGCCGCTGATTGTATCTTCAATCATTGTTGGCATGATGGGTATCGGCAGTGGTGAGAATCTTGGGCGCCTGGGTGGAAAAACCCTGGTGTACTATCTCAGTAGTAGTTTACTGGCCATTCTTACGGGGTTGTTCCTGGTTAACCTGACACAGCCGGGTATTATCGACGGAATGCCCGCACGGGATATGATTGGTCTCAGTGAGGTACCTGCAGCGCTGTCAGAAAATGTGGAAGGAAAGGGAGCCGGTGATATCGTTGGCGTGTTTCTGCGCATGGTACCCCCGAATATTGTCAATGCTGCGGCTGAAGGCCAGATGCTGGGGCTTATCTTTTTTAGCCTGCTGTTTGGTTATTTTGTTACCCGTTTATCGCAACCCCATGCAGATGTGATGCAGAATTTCTGGCAGGCTGTGCTGGACGTCATGATGCACATGACCGACTGGGTAATGAAATTTGCACCCTTAGGTGTCTTCGCGCTGGTTGCCAAGGTAGTGGCCGCATCAGGTGTCGATGCATTTCGTCCGCTGGCGATTTTCTTTTTTACCGTGCTGGGTGCGCTTGCCCTGCATTTCAGTGTCACCATGTATCTTGTGCTGCGCTTTATTGCCGGAGTTAATCCATTGCGACACTATAAGGCAATGAGTGCTGCATTATTAACTGCGTTTTCTACCAGTTCTTCATCAGCAACATTACCGCTTACGATGGAGTGTGTAGAAGAAAAGGCAGGTGTGTCGAATCGTGTCAGCAGTTTTACCCTGCCACTAGGTGCAACTGTCAATATGGATGGTACGGCGCTGTATGAATGTGTTGCGGCTATGTTTATTGCCCAGGCATATGGTCTGGAGCTAAGCCTCACGACTCAGTTTACCATCGTGCTGGTAGCGCTACTCACGTCGATTGGTGTTGCGGGTATACCTTCTGCAAGTCTGGTGGCAATAACCGTTATTCTGGCAACCATTGGCCTGCCACTGGAAGGTGTTGGTCTTATACTTGCGGTCGACCGGGTACTGGACATGTGTCGAACCTCGGTGAATGTGTTTAGTGATTCGGTCGCAGCAGTCGTCATTGCTCGAATCGAAGGCGAGAAAACCTTACTGGTCGATGAGCAGCCAGCTCAGCGTCAGGCCTGATTATGTCTCTAAGGTGACCTGACGCATTCTATTAGCTGCTTTCGTTGATCAGGCCGACAATATGGAAGCCGCTGTCAACATAGATCACCTCACCGGTGATACCTCTTGCCAGTGATGAGCTGAGGAATGCTCCGGTATTACCCACGTCATCGATCGTAACATTACGCCGTAGTGGTGCGGATGCCTCGACTCGCTCAAAGATTTTGCCGAATCCACCTATTCCAGAGGCAGCCAGTGTTTTGATTGGGCCTGCTGAAATCGCATTCACACGAATACCTTCGGGGCCAAGATTCTGTGCGAGATAACGGACATTGGCTTCAAGGCTGGCTTTTGCCAGCCCCATGACGTTATATCCGGGGAAGGTTCTTTCCGCGCCGAGATAGCTAAGGGTGAGAATTGCCGCGTCATCACGATTCTGCATCATATGGCGGCCCGCCTTGGCAATTGCCGCAAGGCTGTATGAGCTGACATCATGGGCGGTATTGAAACCCTCTCGTGAGAGGTTATCCAGGTAATCCCCCTCAAGCAGTTCCTTCGGTGCATAGGCAATGGAATGAATCAGGATGTCGAAGCTGTCCCAGTAATCGTCCAGATGCTCGAATACGGCCTCGATTTCAGCATCATCTTCAACATTACAGGGAATAACAATATCTGAGTCGAGCTGGCCAGCAAGCTTTTCGACTCGTTCATGCAGGCGTTCGTTCTGATAGGTGAAAGCAAGTTCGCAGCCTTCACGGTGCAGGGCCTGTGCGATACCCCAGGCGATGGAACGGTTACTGGCGACCCCAAAGATAAGTGCACGTTTACCCGATAAAAAACCCATTAAAGGACTCCTGTTTTTTATAGTTTTCAATTGGTATGCTAGGCAGATGGTATATTACACCAATTGGTGATGACGTTTTTATTATGAACTGAAATCACATACAATAATCATAGCTTATATTGCTGCGGCATGTAATAAAAACCCTGGTAACCCGCACAGGCGAATACCGAACATATGATAAGAATTCCAGGATTTAACCCGGTTGCGATTAGCGTGTTGCTAATGGCCTTAATCTTCCCCATCGTCAATCATGCTGCGCCATCGGCGGCGATGGGTTATGCGCCCAAATATAAGCCAGGCTTTAAACACTTCGACTATGTCAATGGCAATGCGCCCAAGGGTGGACGTCTGGTACTGGATGGTACGGGGGCATTCGACAGTTTTAATCCGTTTATTCTCAAGGGTGTCTCTGCAGAAGGTATTGGTCTGCTATTTGATACGCTCATGGTATCCAGTGATGACGAACCCTTTAGTAAATACCCGCTACTGGCCGAAGATATCGAGCTGGCAGCAGACAGGATGTCTGTAATTTTCACCATCGATAAACGGGCAAGGTTCTCAAACGGCGAACCAGTAACAGCCGATGATGTTAAGTTTTCGTTTGATACTTTAATGTCAGAGCTGGCACATCCTCAGTTCAAATTTACCTACGGTGATGTTCGAGATGTTGTTGTGCTGGATAAATATCGTGTGCAGTTCAATTTTTATAAACAGAACCCTGAATTGCATCTAATACTGGGGGATATCGCAGTATTCTCGCCTGCATGGCTTGCATCCGCTCCGTTCGATAAGCTGACCGAGGTACCGCCGATTGCCAGTGGTCCATACCTTGTTGATAGCTATGATCTGGGCAAACGAATTACCTATCGTCGAAATCCTGATTACTGGGCACGTGAGTTACCAACAAGACGAGGACAGTATAATTTTGATGAAATCCATATCAAGTATTATCAGGATATGGTTATTTCACTGGAGGCATTCAAGGCAGGTGAATTCGATTTTCGTCACGAGTATTATTCCAAATTGTGGGCGCGGGAGCATAATGGTCCGAATTATGATTCGGGCGCTATTAAGAAAGAGCATTTAAGGCATAGCAATAATGCCGGTATGCAGGGTTTTGTATTCAACCTGCGGCGAAAGAAATTTCAGGACCCGGCATTACGTTATGCAATTACGCTCGCGTTCGATTTTGAATGGTCTAATCAGAAGCTGTTCTATAACCAGTACGTGGTTAACGATAGTTATTTCAGTAATTCAGAGTTAAAGTCCAGTGGCTTGCCAGAGGGTAAGGAGCTGGACTTACTGCTTCCCCATAAGGATAAGTTACCGCAGACTGTTTTTACGCAAACATGGCGACCGGTCAGTACTGCGCCACCCCACTCATTGCGAAACAATTTGCGTAAGGCCAGGGATATACTCAAACAGGCCGGTTATCAGGTTAAAGAAGGCACGCTTGTCGATGCTGAAAATAGCCCTGTTCAGTTTGATGTGTTGCTCAGGCAGAAGGGGATGGATCGTATCCTTGCACCCTTTGCGCGTAATCTGGCCAAGCTTGGAATCACAATGAAATATCGTACGGTTGACCGATCATTATATATTCGGCGTTTACGTGCATTCGATTATGATATGGTGGTTGGGGGTTATCCGGCTTCCATGTCGCCGGGTAATGAGCTGGTGAACATGTTTCATTCGAATTCTGCAGATAAAAATGGATCGCGGAACCTTATGGGTCTCAATGACCCGGTAGTTGATGTATTAATTGAAAATGTTATTAGTGCACAATCAAGAGCCGAGTTGATTATTGCCTGCCGAGCGCTGGATCGGGTGTTATTGCATGGTAATTATCTGGTGCCTAACTGGTATATCAATTCACATCGAATCGCCTACTGGGATAAATTTCAACGGCCCGAGAAACTTCCGCTGTACTATGATGCGCAGTCATGGGTGCTCTCAACCTGGTGGACGAAACCATAATTTATGTTTAGCTATATTCTCAAGCGCCTCTTACTTATGATACCAACATTATTTGGTATTATGCTGGTTACATTCATCGTGACGCAGTTTGTGCCTGGTGGCCCAGTCGAACAGTTAATTGCTCAGCTTGAAGGTGGTGCACATGGAGAAGGCGGTGAGATTACCAGTAGTGCTGCAGGCCTGTATCAGGGTGACCGAGGTCTTGAGAAAGAGCATGTTGAAAAGCTGAATGAACTGTATGGTTTTGATAAGCCTGCCTATCAGCGATTTTTTGAAATGATGTGGCGCTTTGCCCAGTTCGATCTTGGTGAAAGTTATTTTCATAATAAGTCAGTTATTGAGCTGATCATTTCCAAGCTGCCAGTTTCAATAAGCCTGGGTGTCTGGTCATTTCTCATTGTGTATCTGACCTGTATACCGCTTGGAATAAAAAAAGCAGTGAGAGACGGTACCCGCTTCGATGTCATTACCAGTACGGTAATACTTATTGGCTATGCAATTCCCGGCTTTATACTGGGTATTGCACTGCTAGTGTTGTTTGGTGGTGGTAGTTTCTTCGATATATTTCCGTTAAAAGGGCTTACATCGGATAACTGGGACAGCTTGCCCTGGTATCTGAAAATTACCGATTATTTATGGCATATGGTTTTACCGATAATTGCCTCTACAATTGGTAGCTTTGCCGTATTAACGATGCTAACCAAGAACAGTTTTCTGGAAGAAATTCGTAAGCAATATGTGTTGACGGCACGTGCCAAAGGGCTGGATGAATCTGCAGTGCTTTATCGGCATGTGTTTCGTAATGCCATTATACCCCTGATTACCGGCTTCCCCGGTGCATTTGTAGCCGCTTTCTTTACGGGTAGTCTGTTAATTGAAACGATATTCTCACTGGATGGTTTGGGTTTATTGTCTTATGAGTCTATTTTAAAGCGTGATTATCCTGTTGTTATGGGCAGTCTGTTTTTCTATACCATACTGGGGCTATTCGCCAAACTGATGGCGGATATTAGCTACGTTATTATCGATCCTCGTATACAGTTTGAGTCGGTGGAAAAATAATGGAAACCGTAGCAACTGATAACAACCAGCATATATCACCCACGCAGAGAGCATGGCTTCGCTTTAAGGCTAATCGGCGAGGTTATTACAGTCTGTGGATATTCTCATTCCTGTTTGTACTTAGCCTGTTAGCAGAGGTTATCAGTAACGATAAGCCACTGGTGGTGTATTTCGAAGGTGAGTACTACTTTCCAGTAGTGAGTTTTTATCGTGAAGTTGATTTTGGCGGTGACTTTGAAACAGAAGCTGATTACCAGGATCAGTACGTACGTGAGTTGCTGACTCGCGGTGAAAACTGGATGCTCGAGCCATTAAATCCATATAGCTATAACACCATTACCTATGATTCAGATCTGCCAAACCCCGCACCACCCTCGGAATTTAATTCATTAGGGACAGACGACCGGGGAAGAGATGTGATGGCCCGGCTGATTTATGGTTTTCGTCTGTCTATTCTGTTTGCCATTGCGCTAACGATTGTCGGCACCGGTATAGGTATTCTAGCCGGTATGGTGCAGGGTTATTTTGGTGGTCGTACAGATCTTGTTCTTCAGCGTTTTATCGAAATATGGGGCTCTATGCCGGAACTCTATCTGTTGATTATTTTTGCATCGATATTTCAGCCGAATGTGTGGCTATTGATAATTCTGTTATCGATGTTTGGCTGGATGGGGTTGTCTGATTACGTGCGAGCCGAGTTTCTAAAGGGACGAAATCTTGATTATGTGAAATCGGCGCGTGCACTGGGATTGAGTAATCGACGTATTATGTTGCATCACCTGTTACCGAATAGTCTGACACCTGTTATTACTTTTTTACCATTTCGAATATCCGGTGCGATACTTGCCCTGACAAGTCTGGATTATCTTGGTCTGGGTGTACCAGCAGACACTCCAAGTCTGGGGGAGCTGCTTTCACAGGGCAAAGAAAATATTTCTGCCTGGTGGTTGTCGTTATCCACTTTTGGCGTACTGGTCGGTGCACTGATGATGCTGATTTTTATTGGCGAAGCCCTGCGTGAAGCACTGGATACAAGGCGGGCATGATAGTGGCAAAAGATACGTTAATCTCCATCGATGATCTGAGTGTCTCTTTTAGAACAGCGGATACGATAGTGGAAGCGGTAAAACATGTCAGTTTTGATATTGAGAATGGAAAGAGTCTTGCGCTGGTGGGAGAGTCGGGTTCTGGTAAGTCAGTTACGGCCTTATCAATTCTAAATCTCCATGATAGTCGTGGCGTAGACTTTCCAAGCGGCAGAATCCTGTATGAGGATCGCAATCTGTTAACTCTGAATGAGCGAGAATTACGTAGCGTCAGGGGACGGGATATTTCGATGATATTCCAGGAGCCTATGACTTCGTTAAACCCGGTTTATCCGGTGTCGAGGCAGATTGCTGAACCCCTGATGTTGCACCAGAAACTCAGCCGAGCGGATGCCATACAACGGGGTATCGAGTTGCTCGATCGGGTTGGTATTCCCGATCCTTCTCGGCAGATCCACAGCTTTCCTCATATGTTATCCGGTGGCCAGCGTCAGCGTGTAATGATTGCAATGGCACTTGCCTGTCAGCCAAAACTTCTGATAGCGGATGAGCCAACGACTGCTCTAGATGTCACAATTCAGAAGCAGATACTGGAACTCATTCGCGACTTACAGAATGACTTTGGTATGTCAGTGCTTATGATTACCCATGATCTTAATCTGGTAAAACACTACTCAGATGATGTCTGTGTGATGAGTAAGGGTGAGATAGTTGAAGCGAACACGGTAGCGCAGCTATTTGCCAGCCCGCAGCACGAATACACCCGAAAATTACTGGACTCTGAGCCTGAGCGCATGATTGATCTGCAGCCAGAAGGGGATGAACCCATTTTGTATGGTAAGCAGGTTAGTGTGTGTTTTCCAGTGACCCGGGGATTCTTTAAGCGTCGAGTCGGTGAAGTACGAGCGGTTGATAATATCGATCTGGATATACGCCCAGGTGAAACGCTGGGAATTGTCGGTGAGTCTGGGTCGGGTAAAACAACGCTCTGCATGTCGCTGCTTCGATTGCAGGAGTCGATGGGTGAGGTTGTTTTTAATGGACAGCGAATCGATCAGTTGACGGAATCTTCTATACGCCCGTTGCGAAAATCCATGCAGGTTGTATTTCAGGACCCCTTTTCCTCACTGTCTCCGCGAATGACGATTGAGCAAATTATTGGTGAAGGGCTAACGATTCATAATCCGCAACTTGATGCGCAGCAACGGCGGCAGAAAATTATACGTGTATTGCATGAGGTTGGCCTGGATGAGTCGGCTTTATGGCGTTATCCCCATGAGTTTTCTGGTGGGCAACGCCAGCGCATAGCGATTGCCCGAGTGATTATTCTCGAGCCTGCGCTTATTGTTCTGGATGAGCCGACCAGTGCTCTGGACGTGTCTGTACAGAAGCAGGTACTAGAGCTGTTATTGAAGCTGCAGAAGAAATATCAGTTAAGTTATCTCTTTATTAGTCATGACCTGAAAGTGATTCGCTCGATATCACACCGTGTACTGGTGATGCAAAATGGCAAGGTCGTGGAGCAGGGTGAGACAGAAGCTTTATTCAGAGCACCTTCTGAGTCATATACACGCGAATTGCTTAATGCATCTTTGATCGACTAGTTGATTGAAATTAACTGGCGATACAGGCTTTATCCCGAAACGCATAGAATTCTCTACCATATATCTTCTTATTCAGCCCTCAAGTGCATGTCCTTGCAAGAGCAGTGAGGCAACAACCTGATGCTACAGTATTCATCATATTGCGTTGTAATTCTGTACGTCAATCGACTTTTTATTATCGCAGATAAAGTTATTTGGTGTTGTAAAGTGCGACATAGCTGGAGCTATTCAATCAAGCGAATACCAATGAGAGGAGATATTTTCAAGGTGCATTTCTTGATGGATATCGGGTATTTAGTATAAAACCGAAATAAATGACAGAAATCTCGGAAAAAGCGCCAATGTTGAGTTATATGGTCTATTTATTTATTAAATTGGTGTACTTTCTATCCTATAGCAACTCAGAATAGTTTTTCTACTGCTAACCATGGATTTCAAGGTTAGCCAATGGCCGTAATGCAAATAATAAATAGCGAAAATAGAGCCAGAATCCTCATTGTTGAAGACGACAATCTAATGATGAATCTGCTGATAGATATGTTGTCCTCAAGCTACGCCATCAGTCAGGCTGGTACAGTACAGGAAGCCCTGGAACGGTCATACCATGATATGCCGGATCTGATTCTGTGTGACCTTAAACTACCCGATGGCAGTGGTCTGACGATTCTCGAAACCCTTAAGGATGATGAGACAACATCCCATATTCCGATTATGGTGATATCGTCCTGTAATTCTCAGCAGGATATTCTGACCGGGCTGGAGCATGGGGCGGATGACTATGTATCGAAACCCTTTTCGAACAGTGAATTACAGTTTCGTATTCGGTCACAGCTGGAAAATCGTCAGCGAATGCTTAACTGGTGTCGTAATCAGATGCTTTATGGGCAGTCGGGACTCGACAATGACCTGCCGAGTAAAGAACAGCAATTTATTGAGCGATTACGCCTAAACTCGGAGCAGCTGCTTAAGAGCAGCTCACTATCAGTTGAATCCCTGGCGAGCAAAATGGCCCATAGTAAACGGCAGTTACAGCGTAAGGTGCGTGAGTATCTCAGTTGTTCCTGTAGCGAGTATATTTTTGCACTGCGCATGAGCTATGCCAGAAGCCTGGACGAAAAGGGCTATACCACGAAAGAAATCGCGGCTATGGTGGGCTATAAAGATGTGGCGCATTTCAGGCGTATCTTCAAGGAATACCTTGAAGCAACTGATAACGCAACTGAGGCCAGCTGAAACCATCCGCATTAGCTGTGTCGTAAACCCCTTGTTGACAGGCAATGCTTGGCTATACTTGTAGTAATTACAAGATGGGCTAGTCGAGTACATAATTATGTCTGATCTGGAGCGACGTCATTACAAGCGTATTCCATTCATTGCCGAAGTGCTGATCCGTAAAGGTGATCAGCAATGGTCGTGTGAGCTGGAAGATATATCACTAAAAGGTCTGCTGGTTGAGGCCCCGGCAGGGGTGTCCGCAGATATGGGCGGTAATTACCAGGTGGAACTGGTTCTTGGTGAAGATGTTGAGATCAGGATGCATGCGGCGATTAGTCATTCAACCAATTCTCACTGGGGACTTGAGTGGTCTGATATTGAGCTGGATGGAATTACGCACCTGCGTCGGCTGCTCGAGTTGAATATGGGTGACCCGGAAGAAATGAACCGGGAGCTGGCAGAACTGGGCTGAGCCGCTTACATCGCATAAGCAGGCGTTCCAGCTGTATCTATTCTGTTTGAGTCACTCGCATTTTAGCCTGTTCTGGCTCTCATAAATCCCTTATATCTCTTTGTGGGTACTCTGTAAGTTGTTGATTTTAAACGACTTGGCTTCAGTGTGGTATATAGCCCGGATTAATTCTTGACTAAAATGCTCAGGTAAGACAATATCCTACTAAATTAGTCAGGAATTATCAGGTGTACTATGAGACTTTCAACTAAAGGCCGCTATGGTGTAACAGCAATGATGGATCTGGCGATCCACGATAATGCAGGCCCAGTGACTCTGGCGGATATTTCCCAGTGCCAGGGTATTTCACTTTCCTATCTGGAACAGCTGTTCTCGAAACTGCGTAAGCACAAACTGGTTGACGGGGTACGTGGCCCAGGTGGTGGCTATCGCCTGGCACGTCCAGCAGACCAGATCAGCATTGCTGAAATTATCAGTGCAGTCGACGAGAAGGTAGATGTAACCCGTTGTAATCACGAAGGTAATTGTCAGGAAGGTGAGCGTTGCCTTACCCATGAACTCTGGGTTGAGCTGAGTGATCGCTTATATGAATTCCTCTCAGGTATTACGCTGGCGCAGTTTGCAAATCGCCCAGGTATCCATGAGCTGGCAATTCAGCGTGACAAAATCAATGGTCGCTTTATACTTGCGCGTCGTCAGGCAGAAGTTCTGCAACAGCAACGCAAGGCGTCCTGATTCAACAGACATCATCATCGAGAGAACAGAGTAATAAACGTGAGTGAAATAAAACTGCCCATATATTTTGATTATTCAGCCACAACACCGGTAGATGCGCGCGTCGCCGAGGTGATGAAGCACTACCTGACGGTGGATAGCGAGTTTGGTAATCCGGCGTCGCGCAGCCATGCCTTTGGC
>JBFHWF010000065.1:0-13822 GCA_041589175.1 Gammaproteobacteria bacterium | reverse complement strand
TCAGGATTCACGTCTTTACGTGGTTCTTTGCCGAAGAATCCCTGTACCGCTTCCTGTACTTTAGGCATACGTGTCTGACCACCCACCAGGATGACATCATCGATTTCACCCACAGACAGACCCGCGTCTTTCAGTGCGACTTTACAGGGTTCGATGGTACGCTCAACCAGATCTTCGACCAGTGATTCCAGCTTGGCGCGTGTCAGCTTGATGTTCAGGTGTTTAGGGCCTGACGCATCCGCCGTGATGTACGGCAGGTTCACATCGGTCTGTGAGCTTGAAGACAGCTCAATCTTGGCCTTTTCTGCGGCTTCTTTCAGACGCTGCAGGGCCAGTGGATCGTTGTGCAGATCCATACCGTTATCTTTCTTGAACTGATCCGCCAGGTAGTCGATCAGACGCATGTCGAAATCTTCACCACCCAGGAAAGTATCACCGTTGGTGGCCAGTACTTCGAACTGGTGCTCACCGTCGATATCTGCAATTTCAATCACCGATACGTCGAAGGTACCACCACCCAGGTCGTATACCACGATCTTGCGGTCGCCGGTGCTCTTCTTGTCCATACCGTAGGCCAGTGCCGCTGCGGTAGGCTCGTTGATAATACGCTTTACTTCCAGACCCGCGATCTTACCCGCGTCTTTTGTTGCCTGGCGCTGTGAGTCGTTGAAGTAGGCAGGAACCGTTACCACGGCTTCTGTAACAGGCTCACCGAGGTATTCTTCGGCGGTTTTCTTCATCTTCTGCAGTACACGTGCAGAAACTTCTGGTGGCGCCATCTTGTTGCCCTTGGCTTCGATCCAGGCATCGCCATTATCGGCTTTGAGAATCTTGTAAGGCACCAGCTTGATGTCACGTTGTACGACTTCTTCGTCGAAACGGCGACCGATCAGGCGCTTGACGGCAAACAGTGTATTTTCAGGGTTGGTAACCGCCTGGCGTTTAGCTGACTGGCCTACCATTACCTCATCGCCATCACCAAAGGCAACGATAGAAGGGGTGGTACGATCACCCTCTGAGTTCTCGATTACACGAGGCTTATCGCCATCCATAATCGCGACACAAGAGTTCGTTGTACCCAGGTCTATGCCGATAATTTTTCCCATGTTTAGCTCCAAAAATGCTTAAATTCTTAACTTAATCCCTAGATAGGGACGGGTTTTTGTTTTTCAACACCTGAAATCAGGTTTTTCCGTATCTTAGCCGCAGATATTCAGGTTATTCGGCTGCCTTTGACACCATCACCATCGCCGGGCGCACCAGACGATCATTCAGCAGATAACCTTTCTGCATCACCGCCATCACGGTATTCGGTTCGAGATCAGGGTTTGGTTGCATCGACATTGCCTGGTGATGCTCCGGATTGAACTTCTCCCCTTCCGGGTTGATTTCCACTACGTTGAATTTCTCGAAAACGCCAGCCAGCATATTGAGGGTCATTTCGCTGCCTTCTTTCAGGCTCTCGACCGTCGCATTCTCCTGCTGGGCTGCACTGACACCCATTTCCAGGCTGTCTTTGACTGCCAGTAATTCAGAGATAAACTTCTCAAGGGCGTACTTGTGTGCGTTTTCCAGATCTTTCTGGGTACGACGGCGAATATTGTCCATCTCGGCCTTGGTACGCAGTAGCTGATCCCAGTTCTCGGTGGCCTTCTTTTCGGCCTCGTCCAGCTTTTCCATTAACTCTTCCGGCGACAGGGCTTCTGCCTCGGTTTCATTAACACTTTCCAGGATTTCTTCGCCACTCGCCTGAAGCTCTTCCTCAGGCGCTGTATCTTCTTGATTTTTATCGAGGATTTCCTCGTTAGACATTACTGACTCTCCACAATCGATTGACTATTGAAGCCATATGGGGGCGTCTCGATACTAATTCAAGTAAAAAATATGGGATTATTAAAGTGAACCGCTCACCCGATATTGAGTGAGACCTGAATAACACCAGAACTGGAGCTGGCATTACAATCAACACGAGGAGCAGACGCTCCCTGTTAGTCTATATAGCTAAGTTAGTTATCCCTGCTCTGACCTAAGGCCATACTGAGTAATCGCGCAGTGATATCCACGGTGGCAATCACTTTACTGTATTCCATGCGGGTTGGACCAATCACTCCGAGTACACCCAGGACATTATCCTTGCTCCCATAGGGTGCAGAGATCACACTGAAGTTTTCCAGCCCTTCTAACCCTGCCTCTGAGCCAATAAACACCTGCATGTCCTGCGCCTGAATACAACGATCCAGCAGACCAATCATATCCCGCTTACTCTGAAACACCTGAAAGAGCTGCTGTAGCTGGCTTGCATTGTCGGACTCGTTGAATCGAATCAGGTTAGCCTCTCCATGTAAACGGTATGGCTCTTTCTCCTGATCCGGTTTAAGGGCCTGATCGGCAAGATCAATCGCCGCGGCCATTAATTTATCAACCCGGGAACGTGCCGTCTGCATTTCCTGAACCAGTTTACTGCGGATATTGAATATGTCCTGCCCCATAAAATGCTGGTTGAGATAGTTCGTAATAATATTCAGCTCATCCTGCGAATAATCACGATCGGTATGCAGAATACGATTCTGAACTTCTTTTTCATTCACAACGAGGATGGCGAGAATTTTTTTATCGGGCAAGGGTAAAAACTCGATGCGACGCAGATTAAGCGTATCTGCCTTGGGCAGGGTAATAACCCCGGCCATCTGCGTCAGGTCAGACAGCATGTTGTTGGCTGAATTAATAAGGCTGTCTTTATCGAGATCAGAATGCAGCTGTGACTGAAGTTTCTCCCTGACGGCTATTTCAACCGGGCTAAACTCCAGCATCGAGTCGACATACATACGGAAGCCCATATTGGTCGGTACACGACCCGCAGACGTATGGGGTGCCGCCACCAGCCCCATAGAATCCAGATTCGCCATGACATTGCGAATCGTTGCTGCAGATATATTCAGACCCGCGTTCTCAGCCAGCGTTTTTGAACCGACCGGCACACCCTCTTCAACATAGCAGTTAATGAGAGTTTTTAAGAGATACTGTGCCCGTTCATTTAGCGGTGTTGACGGCGTCTTCGACATACGACTAAAGCAGCTTTAACAATCCATTTTCGATGGTATATATCGTATCCATTTTTTTTGCAAATTCCATATCATGGGTCACCACGACCAGCGCAGTACCAAATTCCTTATTTAATCGCATCAACACCTGCACAACCTGCTCTGCAGTGGCCTTATCAAGATTACCGGTTGGCTCATCTGCACAGATACAATGCGGCTCATTAATAACGGCTCGAGCGATTGCAGCACGCTGGCGTTCACCTCCAGACAACTCTGCCGGCTTGTGATCAAGGCGACGTGTCATACCCACTTTTTCCAGCAGGATTTTTGCCTTATTCAAGGCCTGTGAGGGTCGCGTCCCTCTGACCAGGGCTGGCATGGCAACATTTTCCTGGGCGGTAAACTCCGGCAACAGGTGATGAAACTGATAAACAAAGCCCAGACGCTGGTTTCGTAACTGACAACGCTCCGCCTCAGAAATTCGACTTAAATCTTTTTCGTTCACAAACACCTGGCCCGATGAAGGTTTATCTAGCCCGCCGAGCAAATGCAGCAATGTACTTTTACCCGAACCCGATGCACCGACAATCGCTACCTTATCACCCGCTCTGACGGTCAGATTGATATTTTTCAGAACCTCCAGCTTGCTCCCACCACCTTCGGTGAAGGTCTTGTTCAGGTTGACAGCTTCTAGCACGATAGGCTCACCATTACTGGTAGGAAATACCTGTGTTTCCGTAAATGAACTCAGGTTAATCATTTATTCGTACCTCAGAGCATCGGCAGGTTGCACACGGGCCGCCCGCCATGCCGGATAGATTGTTGCCAGTACGGAAAGCCCAAACGCCGACAGTGAGTAGGTAATCACATCGCGTAGATGCAGGTCAGATTTGATATCCGTTATGTAATAAACATCTGCCGGTAAAAACTTGGTATGCAACAACTCTTCAACAAAGGTCACAATTTCGCTGACATTCAACGCAACCGGAACACCAATCGCGACACCCATTATGGTTCCTACAAGACCAATAACCGTTCCCTGAATAATGAACACCCACATCAGACTACGTGGTGTCATACCAATCGTTCTCAGTATTGCGATATCGGCCATCTTGTCGTTCACCGTCATCACCAGTGTCGAAATAATATTGAAGGCTGCTACTGCAACGATCAGCAACAGGATGATAAACATCACCACCTTTTCTGTTTTTAACGCCTTGAACAGGTTGCTATGCATACGTGTCCAGTCGCGAACCCAGTAATCTTCACCGAGCACATCGTCCAGCTCACGGGTAACCTGATGGGCATTGAACATATCCCATAACTTCAGACGAACACCTTCTACCTTGCCCTGCATACTAAAGAGCTTTTGTGCATCTTCGATATGCATCAGAGCCATAGAGCGATCAAATTGATGCATACCGGCTTCGAACACACCGACCACGGTAAAACGACGCAGTCGTGGCATGACACCCACCGGCGTAACATTTGCCTGTGGCGTAATCACGGTAATTTTTTCGCCTTCAAAAACCCCCATGGCGTTAGCCAGCTCACGCCCCAGGATAATGCCAAAACTGCCAGGCTTGAGATCACTTAAGCGCCCGGAGACCATTTTTTCCTCTATCTCGGAAACATTGGGTTCCATATCGGGCAATACACCTCGAATGATCGCACCACTCACTCGGCTACGGTTACTCAGCATCGCTTCATTCTGTGTGAACGGGGCGGAGTCCACCACGGCCGGATGACGCGACACTTTAGAGCGAATGTCAGACCAGTTACTCAGGGTTCCATCCATGCCAGTAACCGTTGCATGCGCGGTCATACCCAGCGTACGTTCGCGAAGCTCTTTACCAAAGCCATTCATTACCGACAGCACAACAATCAGCGCAGCAACACCCAGCGCAATACCCAGCATGGAAAGGAGTGCAATAAAAGAGACAAAGCCATTACGACGTTTAGCACGCGTGTAACGAAGGCCGATATAGAGTTCTTTGGGTCTAAACATAATTTGAGGCATTCTCACGGTTCATATTCATGAACCCTATACTTTGACAGGCAAGCGACGGTTAACAGTTATGCCACTGGTATCAATATGCGTACTGTAGGCGAGCACTTCAACGCCTTCATCGACTGCTGTTTTTAACAGCTTAGCGTATTCCGCATCAATTTCCGCCGCAGGCGTCACAAGATTACCATCAGTTCGCATGATTATAAACAGCAATACCGCTCGATGCCCCAATTTAACCTGTTGAATTAATTCACGTAAATGCTTCTGCCCTCGAAGACTTACGGCATCGGGAAAGCACATGACACCCGTTTCCAGACTCAGGGTCACATGCTTCACTTCAACATAAGTATTAATGCCATCGATATTCAGCAGAAAATCGATACGACTGTTTTCTTCGCCATATCGCACTTCGCTCTGACAGCTCTCGAAGCCAGCGAGTTCAGTAATTGACTGCGCTTGCAGTGCTTCCTGTACAACACGATTAGTCATCGCTGTATTGATACAGGCCAGCACCCTCTGCTGCGAGGATTTACCCGGCACCAGTTCAACCAGCTCCCAGCTATGGGCATATTTGCGCTTCGGGTTGTCAGATACACTCAGCCAGACACGACCACCCTCCGGCATACAACCCGTCATGGCACCGGTATTGGCACAGTGGGCGGTAATAATACGGCCATCGTCCAGTTCGATATCTGCAAGAAAACGCTTATAACGCCGTATGAGTCGACCGCTAATTAATGGAGTGGAAAATTTCATGGCGCTAAAATAGCAAACGGCCGCAGCTAGTTAAAGCCTGCGGCCGTTGCGATCGGTAATTGTGAGACTGAATTAGCTGATATTACCGGGGTAATCCGCAATACCCGGGTTATCCTTGATACCAATCAGTGTTGGGTGATTGATTTTCTTCAGGCGAAGCACATTGTCTTCACTACGATTATTCAGGATGTAATCACGCACAATATCCCACATCAGTCGTCCTTCAGGGGTACGATTCACACTGGCCCAGCCCGCCACACGGTAGGTCTCTTCCGGCTCGATCGCATGTCCGTTATCCAGTACGGCATGGGTAATACGCTGATAGAGTGGTTTCGAAGGGTCGATGGTGTAATCCATACCACCCACGCGCACCATGTCACCACCAGACTGCAAATAGGGATCGGGGTCGAACAGGTTATCTGCCACACCTTCGAGAATATTGATCAGGTCTCGACCCTTCATTTCTGAAACATAGGTTTCTGCATAGGTCATCGCGCACTGGGTCATGACATCTTCCATAGTGATCCAGTCACCTTTCAAGGTCGACGTACCCCAGCGCACACCGGCCGACATGGCAACATCAGCATCATACTCTTCGCGTAATGCATTACACAGCACCTGATCCCAGGTACCCATAAAGTTACCGCGTCGATAGAGGGTACGATCAGCAATCGCCAGCTTTTCTGATAAAATTTCTTCGAAAGTTTTACCCACACGGTCTTTATTATAAAAGAACTTGCTGGCACGGCTCTCAACAATCTTGTCGTCATACACCGTACTACGCATCTGATTCAGGTAGGCCTGCATTTCCTTGTCGGCAGGTAGCCAGTCAGAAAATACCGGCAGCATCTTGTATTCCATCGACTCGAGCTTTCCGTCACGGATATCGAAATCCATGACACCCACAAATTTGCCATTAGAACCCGCATTAGTGACCAGGCAGGTGCCACCATCAACATTCTTTACACGCACTGGTTTGGGGATACCATCATGGGTGTGACCGCCGAATACCGCATTGAGCCCGGGCACTCGCTCAGCCATCTTGATATCAACGTCCATACCATTGTGTGACAGCAGCACAACCGCATGAGGCTTTTCTTCGTTACGAATTTTTTCCACCAGCTCAATCATGTCATCTTCACGCAGACCGAATGACCAGTCGGGGAAAAACTCCTGTGGATTAGCATTTGCTGTACGCGGGAAGGCCTGACCAACAATCGCAATACGTGCGCCGTTGATTTCCTTTATCACATAAGGCTGAAACGCATGGCCCGTGTCTTCACTGTATAAACCACGTCCGTCATATTTTTCGACCAGCGCCGGGTATTCATCACCGAACAGGGAGTCTTCTTTAACTCGCACGTTCTGACCAATAAAATCTCCCTTAAACAGGGCCACATTACTTAATACTTCATCTTCTCGGTAAGTGAACTCCCAGTGGCCGACCATCACATCTAGCCCCAGAATATTTGAAGCTTCAACCATATCGACGCCTCGTGTCCACAGTGATGTTCCAGAGCCCTGCCACAGATCACCACCGTCAATGGTCAGTGTATTGCCCTTACCACCAGCCTGTGTACGTAGCTGGTCAAGTAATGTTTTAAGATGCGCAAATCCACCTGTTTTGCCAAAAGTTCGAGCCGCCTTTTCAAAATCCAGATAGGTATAGGCATAGGACTCAGGTGACGCGGTTTGCAGACCCATTGCCTTGAGCAGTCGATTACCAACCAGATGCGGTGGACGACCATAGGCTTCACCAACGCCCAGGTTTACATTTGGCTCACGGAAGAAAACCGGGTTTAACTGCCCATGAACATCAGTAATGTGTAGCAGGCGAACATTACCCTTCATCGGTACGTCATAAAACCCCTTTGGCATGGCTACGCCTGAGGACTTTGCCTCGGACTCTTCCTGACAACCAATAATGGCGGGCGTCACAGCTGTAACAGCAGCTGCACCTAAGACCTTAAGAAATGTGCGTCGATCTAGAAATGGCATGTGTGTACCTACAGGTATTTCGTTAAATATAAGAGTGCTGCTGATTCCATGAAATCAATGTGAAATTGTAGCTTTAAAATTGTAGCTTTAAGTATAGTTATCGATTTGGCTTTCACTTGCCTATATAATGCAAGCCACCTATCATAATTATTTTTTCTTGAGTTTTCAAATGCTTAGTCCCCCAGGCAGGGTTCAGAATGCAATCCGTAAAGTGCAATTTGCAATACTGGCATTTCTATTTTGCAGCCTGTTCCCCTCACTCAACCATGCCGATATCGTAAAACCCGCGCTGGTAGAAATCAGTGTCTATACCGATGGCCGCTACCGGGTGGAGCTCAGGGCCAGCATCGAAGCCATGCTCACGGGAATTAATTCTCAATATAAAAACACCCAGGAGGCGCCTACATCAGACGCCTATGATGCACTCAGAGAATTGCAATCTGCACAGCTGCGGGAGAAATTTACCCCATTCCAGAGCACACTAAAAGAGGCAATTCGCCTGAATTTCGATGCGCAGCCTGCCAATCTGCAAATTACCGAGGTGCAGATTCCGGAACCGGGGTATACCAAAGTACCGCGCATCAGCGTAATCATATTCGAGGGCAAGATCCAGCGCGAACATGAAACACTGACCTGGTATTACCCTGCCCGTTTTTCCGATAACGCAGTACGTGTTCGACAGGTAGATGAGGCCAACGAGAAATGGCACTGGTCGAGCTGGCAGTGGCTTAGAAAAGACCAGCCAAGCGAGCCCTTCTCTCTGACCGAGGTATTTACGGATCCCCCGACAGGGAAAGTGATCATCGATTATCTCGAGGCTGGCTTCCTGCACATTATCCCCATGGGTCTGGATCACATCCTGTTTATACTGGGTATTTTTCTACTCGGCCGACGCCTGCGGGAGCTGGTCTGGCAGGCCACCATGTTTACCCTGGCACACTCATTAACCCTGAGCCTGGCCATGTTTAATATTGTTAATCTGCCAGCCAGTATCGTTGAGCCATTGATTGCCCTGTCGATTGCCTATATCGCATTTGAAAATCTGTATGCCCACAAACTCAATAACAGCCGACTTGTGCTGGTATTTATATTTGGGCTTTTACATGGGCTGGGATTTGCCAGCGTACTCGCTGACTTCGGTATGCCGAGTAGCGCCTATGCAACCGCGCTTATCAGTTTTAATCTTGGCGTAGAAATTGGTCAGCTGGCAATACTGGTAGCAGCCTATTTCTCGATTACCGTGTGGTTCAAGGACAGACAAACATTTTTCCGCTATGTCACCATACCCGGATCCATACTGATTGGCATCACAGGGCTTTACTGGACATGGGATCGAGTTAGCTGGCCCTTAAACTTAGCCTGATACCGATATCATCAGGCAAGCTTCCCATTGCCCGATGTGTCATTATCGTCTATATGTTCTGCTACACCTATTAGCCGATACGAAAAAATCACATGCAATTTTTTATAAAAATAATATTTTTAATCAGTTTAGTTTCCCTTTCGGCCTGCTCGATCAAGCACCCACAAACCGCAGAGGCGTTTCGCAAGGCCGCACCCGGTGCCTTTATGGCAAAAATCGAATCCTATGAAGTCAATCACCCCTTCAGCAAGGTTGCCAGTCGCTTTAAGTCACAGGCACCGAAGTGCCTCGATGCCCGAATCCGTAGCGAGTCCCGCACGTCAACCAGCTATCAGGTTATCGTTACCAAATATAATCCGACCGTTAAAATCAGCAAGAACAAAGCCGAGCTGTATTTACAGCAGGTGCATGAACAGGGTGTGATGAATATTTCAGAAGTACCGCCCAAAGGTTATTTCCTCATGGTGGTTGATGCCATACCGGTCGGCCGCAACAAAACCCGTATTGATTACTACGGCCCCTCCGTCGGAGTTGATAACATTACCAAAGCAATCAAAGGCTGGGCAACTGGCACGAATATGGGTTGCCCTGATCTAACCAAGTAATTTAAACGACTGGAAAACCGATGCTTAAGCTATTCATTCCGCTTAGCCTGTGCCTGGCCCTGCTTTCATCATGCTCAACTATCAAGCCCTATCAACCATCGGGTAATCATCACCTGAACATTTATAATAATAGCGATGAAGGCATAAAAACAGAAATTGATGTTTATCACGTTAATCAGGCATGCCAGCTGGATTATCAGGGCACGATTACGGCAAAGGACACCACGCAAACAACACGTATCAAAACAAATCAGATCAATTATCTGGTGGTACGCTTTTCATCCAGCACTTTCTTTAGCGGCTCTCACAGCATGTCGAAAGTGTTGATATTTAAACCCGAATCAGACCATACCTATTACCTGGATTTAAGTTATATCGACGATATTTACAATATAAAACTGGATCAAAGTAAGCATTCAGCTAAGCAACGTAAAACCGTTTCTCAACTTACACTCAATAAATGCCAGTAATCATATTACTCGGTAGTGCTTGCCCATACCGCATAAACCGGATCGGAAAATATCTGTTTGTGTCGATCTTCCGGAGGTCTTGGAAAACCACGCAATGAAAAACTATGCAGGTCTTCGAATCCACCACTTTGCAGAAAATATTCACTCACCAGACCCAGTCGTTCAAATTCATGTAAGTCAGGCCACAGATTAGTCGTCATCCCCGGAAACCAGCGGTTAGAAAAAACAATAACAAACAGACCACCCGCGCTGAGAACCCGCTTAACATCCCTGAACACCTCGAATGGTTGCGACAGATATTCAATAGAAAGATTACATATAACGACATCAAAACTGTCATCATCGAATGGCAGGTGCGGGTCTGCATTTAAATCATGCACCCGTCTTTCATTTAAAATCGGATTCGCATCCAGTTCTTGCAGATTCATTCCCAGGCCCGTGACATGCGCCGCATGATATTGCGCCGGCAAGTGGGAATTGATGCTCGACATCAGGTCCAGTATACGTGCATTGTCGGGTAGTAATGTCTGGTACAGTAACTGCACCTGTTCCAGTGCCGTGGTGTCGAGGTGATTAATTAATCGGGGCAACTGATAGAAAGCCACATCATTGACGTCATTATTTTTATCCAGTGCATGATCTGCAAAAAAATCCACCGGCTGGCTCTGCTCT
Source organism: Gammaproteobacteria bacterium (assembly GCA_041589175.1). Classification (GTDB taxonomy): domain Bacteria; phylum Pseudomonadota; class Gammaproteobacteria; order SZUA-229; family SZUA-229; genus SZUA-229. The sequence continues at coordinate 2,906 of JBFHWF010000065.1, read as the reverse complement.
ACGGGAGGCACACGTAGCTGCATACCAGGACCCGATAGAACATCTGCCATACAGTCATTACAACGACCACCATGCTCATCGCCACTGGCATATACGTCTAACACCTCAACATCAATCGCCAGCGGAATACCTGCAAGCGGGTGATTAAAGTCTACCTCGATATGCTGATCATCCAGTGAAATGATTCTCGCCGGGAACATATTCTCGCTGTAGTTATCACGAATACCGGCGAACCAGCCTCGGGGGTAGTAACGCCCCTGCCTGGGTTCTACATACAATCCTTCACGAGGCTGGCGATTAAAATCACTATTATTAATTCGGTAAACCCGTTGTGACCGATAAGGTTCGGTAATTTCGTCCTTTTCAAAATCAAAGGATGCCCTGAACCCAGCCGTTTGCCCATTAATCGCCTGACTGATTGACATCGGCAATAAGTCAGCATCGCGCCACACATTGAATTTTTCAAAGTGCAGGGTATCGCTGTGATTTCCATACACACTCTGGTAGCGAACCGTAAAGGAAAGCGCCACCAGGCTATGCTGATTGATTGTCGGCCTGGTTACCATGGATACCCCCTGTCGCAACTGGATTGATACACATTAATTAAATGTTTTATACACCATACCCAATTTTGCACAAGAAAAATAATTATACAAACTGTACAAGGATATTGTAGAATTCTTTGCTATGAACCAGTATCCCATCCGTGCTATTTCAGAGCTGACCGGCGTTCCTACAACAACACTACGCGCCTGGGAGCGGCGATACGGCCTGTTAAAACCCAGCCGCACCGCCAAAGGTCATCGACTGTATAGCACTGAAGATATTGATTTAGTTAAAGAAATCGTCAAACTGCTAAAAAGCAATCACACCATTTCGGAAGCCATTCGCATCATCAACAACCCGGAGCTGAGGGCCTCGGCGAACGAAGAATCGGAGAGCCACTGGGTCAACTACCAGCAGCGCATGCTTAAATCCGTTGAAACCTTTAACGAGCAAAACCTCGACAGGGCGTATAACGATGCACTGGCCCTGTACCCGGTCGATATGGTTACCGAGCACGTCATTATTCCAGTACTGAATATACTCGGTGAGCGCTGGGGCAAGCGTGACGCAGGCATTGCTGAAGAGCACTTCTTCTCGGTGTTCCTGCGCAACAAGCTGGGGGCCCGTCTACACCACGAGTCACACCGCACCCGTGGAAGTCGCCTGCTGGTCTGCTGCCTGCCAGATGAATATCACGAACTGGGCATCCTGCTGTTCTGTATCGCTGCCATGAGCCACGGTTACCAGGTGCTCTACCTCGGCAACAATATGCCAGCGGAGCAGGTTCCCAGGGTGGTCGAACGCAGTGATATCCAGGGCGTGCTGTTTTCTGGAACACGTGGCAAATGGAGCCCGTCACTAGAGGATTCACTCCGTAACTGCATTGCAGAACTTGATATACCCGTGCTCTTCGGGGGTGAATGGGCGGATGCTAATTCCCGGGCCATCGAGTCGATAGGCGGTCATTCACTCGGCCGCGAACACACCCATGCACTCGAGGTTCTCGAGTCGATTATCCCCGCATTCTCGCGAAACTAAGCCCCCTCTCACCCGCAAGGGCAAAGCCCTCCCGGCCGAATTGCTACACAATTCCGGCAATACTTGCACAACACTTATACATTAAATTACTTTATAAATATTACATAGATTATTGTTTTATATAGTTACATACATTATCAATCCGACGCCATTCGCATATTTTCTTGTACATGCTTATGTTTTATGCATAATTATTTGTATAACTATGTCACAGGAGTATGCCCATGAATATCCATACGCTCGACCCCATTACCCTCAACGATGTAACCGACCTGGACAACGCCCCTTACGTCATCGAAGGCGAAGGCCAGGGTGCCATCAAGATCTATTTCGAATCTGAAGCTAACCGGCAGGAATACCTGGACACGCCCCTGCACGGATCCGATGGTAGCGAGAGCGGTAGCATGAAGAAAATCTTCAATGACATTGCAGATAACCCAAACACTGGTTCGATTAACTAACACCCTAACCCCGGAAGAATTGTCATGAGCAATGCCGCAAAACAGGCCATCAACTGGATCGAACAGGGCTATGTACCCGACAGTATTATTCGCAAGGGCATACGACGCCTGTTGAAAGACAGGCTGCAGGAGATCAATGCCAATGATTGCGAACACTCAGATCTCGACAAGCAGACTTTCATTCAGTCGATGCGTGAATCCGCAATTGCAATCACACCCGAGAAAGCCAATGAGCAGCACTACGAGGTACCCGCTAATTTCTACCGGCAGGTTCTCGGACCCCGCAAAAAATACAGCTGCGCCTACTGGGCTGATGACTGCCAGACACTGCAGCAGGCAGAAGAGCATGGATTGCAGCTGAGCTGTGAACATGCAGGACTGATGAATGGCCAGCAGATTCTGGAACTGGGTTGTGGCTGGGGCTCCCTCACCCTGTGGATGGCACAACAATATCCAGACAGCCAGGTTACCGCGGTTTCTAATTCACACTCACAGCGTCAGCATATAGAACGTGAAGCCGAAAAACTTGGCCTGCATAACCTGGACGTTATCACCTGCGACATGAATGATTTCACTACCGATACAAAATTCGACCGCATCGTGTCTGTGGAAATGTTCGAGCACATGCGCAACTGGCCGCTGTTATTCGAAAAAGTCGCCAACTGGTTAGCACCGGACGGTGAGTTCTTTATGCATGTATTCAGCCACAGACAGGTGCCTTATGCATTCGAAGTAAAGGATAGCAGCGACTGGATGAGCAAGTACTTTTTCACCGGCGGAATGATGCCATGCGATGACCTGCCCCTGTATTTCCAGCAACACCTGGAGATAAAGCAGGACTGGAGCTGGGATGGCCGACAT
>JBFHWF010000064.1:0-14084 GCA_041589175.1 Gammaproteobacteria bacterium | reverse complement strand
AAGCCGCGTATTGCTCCTTGGCTTCCTTGGCAGCTTTCGCTTCTTCAGCCGTGTAAGCCTTACCCGCCCACTGCATGTCATAGGCAATTTCTTCATTACCGTTTTCACACAGCTCCAGTACAGACTCAAATAGCGGCTGGAATGTCTCGGACTTATGAGACGCTTCGTGCTCTTCGAACGAGTTCCAGAACGTGATGATCAGTGCTTCCTTACCTTTCAGCGGGCTTTCGACAGCCTGGCCAACGGTAGAACCTTCGTTAGAAACGGCGCCACTATTCAGGCACACGAAGCCACCAACGAAGCCGGTTTCAGAGTGGTAAGTCTTTACGTTTTCACACAGAACCGCTACTCGCTCCTGCAGATCGTCAACACTGTACTCGTCTTTAAGAATGACACGATTAATTGTAACCACACCATCGTGTGGGAAACCTGCGATTAAACCTGACATATCACTATCTCCTGAGGTTATATATTAGGTTTCTCTAATATATAAATACCTAGCAAAATAGTCAACTATTAATATTAGCATTGTCTTATGTTCCGACGAGTGGCTATTTATCCATCAAGAGGGCTTATGGGTGATTTTTTATATGAGAGTTTAAGGAAACTAGATCAGGCCCAAATTTTATGATCTCTGTTTTCTTGGAGCTTGAATTGCTGTGGGCAAGCTCTTATCCGAGGGGGAATTTGAGTTTTGGTTTTTCGCCTTCCTGGCGAGTCACTTTTCTGTCTGCAGCAACAGAAAAGTAACCAAAAGAGTGCCGCCCCGAGCACACTTGCCCTATCTAAACAGCAGATAGGGTTCCCAAAAATGCGTCGGTAGAGCTGCGGTAGTGTATTAAGTTACTGTGACAGTGTTGCTCCGTTCCCGGGTCGTGCAGATGCGCCATCCATGGCTTATCAGCACTCGATTTCACGTCCTGTGAAATCGCCCCTTGGGCGGGGCATTTTTGGCAAGTGTGATGGGGATTTGCGAAGTATCTGAAGCTGCCTGCCACAGGATAGCTCCCTTCGCCTTCTGCTGTTGTCTTCGGGAAAGCGGTTCTTGCACCAGTCTCCCTCACCCCTTGCCGAAAATTGTATACAAGTAGGGTCAAAATCACATGGATGTGATTTTGAGGGCTGATAAGCCAGGACGGCGCATCAGACCGACCCGACAACGAAGACCAGACTCTCAACGATTCCTATGAGCTATCAAACAACCCATGACAATTTTCGGGAACCCCATGTTGTTTATGGGGCAAGGGTGACGGAGTGGCATTTTCTTGGTTACTTCTTTTTTGCTATAGAAAAAGAAGTAACTCGCCATGAAGGCGAAAAGCCAGAATTCTAATTCCCCCTCGGATAAGAGCTTACTCACAACAACACAAGTTCACACCGCAAAAAAAGCCACTGGTTCCAGCTAAAAGCATGCTGGGATAACAGAGTATGAAGGCTCCCCAGCCAGGAACATACCGAGATAACAAAGAAGAACCCAGGTTACTGCTAACTGAACAGCTGAAAGCTAGAGCCTGAACAAAACTGAAAACAAAGACAGTGCTAACTAGTGAAAAACCAGGCTAAGCACTAACCATCATCCGCTTAGGCGCCACCTTACCATCATCGTCAATGACACCAACACCGATAAAACCCTCCGGTGCGTAAATTCGCACCATACCGTCTAGCGGTGCACCGGATACCTGCACGGCCTGACCCAGCTTGATGTAGTAGGCACTATCTGCATCCAGTTCAACTTTTGGCCAGTCGGTTATTCCGCTATCACATTCAAGCAGAATACTGTCCAGTGCATCAAAACCCTGTTCTGCCAGTGTTTCAAGTTGCTCGAGTGCCACCATATCGGACTGGTACGGTCCAACAGAGGTTCGACGCAGGTAAGTGACGTAGGCACCACAGCCCAGCTGTTCACCGATATCCTCGGCCAGGGTACGCACATAGGTCCCCTTGGAACAACGGGTTTCCAGTTCGAGTTCTCCGTTTTCATAAGCGATAAAATCGAGGGAGAAGATAGTAACGGGTCGCGACTTTCGCTCAACTTCGATGCCCTGCCGTGCAAGGTCATAAAGACGCTGACCATCTTTCTTCAAGGCGGAATACATCGGGGGTACCTGTTCGATATCACCGGTAAAATTCGGCAGGACTTTCTTTATGTCATCGATGGAAATATGCTCATAGGGGCGCGTTTCTATCACCTCGCCCTCTGCATCAGCGGTCGTGGTTTTTTCACCGAGCTTACATTTGAATCGATAGGTTTTATCCGCGTCGAGTAAAAACGCGGAGATCTTGGTTGCCTCGCCAAGACAAATGGGCAACATTCCTGTCGCTAATGGATCAAGTGATCCTGTGTGACCCGCCTTGCTAGCATTAAACATGCGTTTAACCCTTTGCAGGGCATGATTGGATGATAACTTCAGGGGTTTATCGAGGAGTACGACGCCATTAACCGGGCGCCCCTTTTTATTGCGTTTTGCCATGATGTTGAACCCTGCAGAACTAAACAACCAGGAAGTTATTCATCTGCATTGCTATCGCTGGCGCGAGCCTTTGCAATCAGTGTTTCCATGGATGTCCCACGCTCAATGCTGACGTCATAAATAAATTTCAGTGATGGCACGATTCTGGAGCGAATACGGTGAGAGAGCTGATGTCGCAGGAAGCCCGCGGCCTTATTTAAGGCTTCTACAGAATACTCACGGTCATCATCATTTAGCGTCGTGAAGTAAACGACCGCATTTGAAAGATCACGGCTGACTTTGACCGCGGTAAACGAAATCCATTTTACCCGGGGATCTTTTATTTCGTCGCGCACGAGCTCGGCAAGTTCACGACGAACCTGCTCTGCCATACGCTCTGATCTGGAATATTCTTTAGGCATAGTGAAAACTAAAAAAAGTAAGCAGTGTTCGCAAATGATAGCTCATGCACATCCTGTGCTCGCCATATTAGTGCCTCCTGCACGTCAACGCGAATATACGCAAACTCATGTAAGGAGTTAATCAACTCACCATTATTGCGTGTATTCGCGTTCATTGACGGGTAACAGCTTTTATAAACTACGCTCTACCTCGATTCGTTCGAAGACTTCGATCTGGTCTCCAACTTTCACATCGTTGTAGTTCTTAACACCGATACCACATTCAGTACCACTGCGTACTTCTTCCACGGCATCTTTGAATCGACGCAGGGATTCCAGTTCACCTTCATAGATCACCACGTTATCGCGTAGTACACGAATAGGCTGACTACGTTTGATCACACCTTCGGTGACGATCGAACCGGCAATCAGGCCAAACTTAGGCGACTTGAAGATATCCTTAACTTCAGCCAGACCAATGATCTCTTCCTTAAATACTGCATCCAGCATACCAGTCAACGCCTGTTTAACCTCGTCGATGAGATCATAGATAACGCTATAGTAACGTACATCAACACCGCGCTCAGCCGCCGACTTCCGTGCCGTTGCATCTGCACGCACGTTAAAGCCTAACACAACTGCATTCGATGCGGCCGCGAGACTGATATCAGTTTCGTTAATACCACCCACACCAGAGCCAATAATTGCAACATCAACTTCGTCATTATCCTTGGCGATCTTCAGTAGTGCATCACGAATCGCTTCCAGGCTACCCTGAACGTCTGCTTTCAGGAGCAGGTTAAGCATTTTCACTTCACCCTGACCCAGATTGCTGAACAGTGATTCGAGCTTGGCCTGCTGCTGCGCAGCAAACTTGATATCACGTTCTTTATGGGTACGACCCACTGCAAGTTCTCGGGCTGTTCTCTCGTCAGCCATCACCTGAATCTGATCACCAGCCGCAGGAGTACCTGACAGGCCTAATACAACAGCAGGTATTGATGGGCCTGCCTCGTCGATCTGTTGCCCGTTTTCATCAAACATGGCTCGAACACGGCCATATTCCTGACCGGCCAGCAGAATATCACCTTTCTTCAGGCGGCCTTTCTGCACCAGTACGGTGGCCGTTACGCCACGACCTTTATCCAGCGAGGCTTCAACCACGATACCCTGTGCCGGCCCTTCTGCGGGTGCTTCTAGTTCCATGATTTCTGCAGTCAGGCTAACGGCATCCAGTAACTCATCAACACCCTGGCCAGTTTTAGCCGAAACGTTTACAAAAATATTTTCGCCGCCCCAGTCTTCCGGAATAACTTCATGGCTACCCAGTTCGGTCTTTACGCGATCTGGATCAGCCTCTTCCTTGTCGATCTTGTTTACTGCAACGATCAATGGAACACCCGCTGCCTTGGAGTGCTGAATCGCCTCGATCGTCTGCGGCATCACACCATCGTCTGCGGCAACAACCAGGATTACGATATCCGTTGCCTGAGCACCACGTGCACGCATCGCAGTGAACGCAGCGTGACCAGGTGTATCGAGGAAGCTGATTACACCTCTATCTGTTTCAACATGGTATGCACCAATGTGCTGGGTAATACCACCCGCTTCACCATGTGCAACCTTGGATGCACGAATGTAATCCAGCAAAGACGTTTTACCATGGTCAACGTGACCCATAATAGTCACAACTGGAGGACGCGCCTTAACATCATGCAGCTCTTCACCTGCAGATGCCAGAAGACTGTTTTCACGGTCATCCGCCGAAGATGCCACCGGGTTATGGCCACATTCTTCGACCATTAGGATTGCAGTGTCCTGATCAATCACCTGATTAATCGTAGCCATCACACCATTCTTCATCATAACTTTGATGAGTTCAGCAGACTTCATGGACATTTTTGCAGCAAGGTCTGAAACCTTGATGGTTTCCGGCACGTCTACGTCGTAAACAATCTTGGTGACGGGTTTTTCAAAGCCATGCTTACCCGCAGCATTCTCTGCTGCTGCAGCTTTACGATTTGGTTTTTTACGACCACCACCAGCTTTACCCGTTGCAACATGCAGTTCCTTACGACCGTAACGAGTCTCACTCTTGTCATGTTCTTCTTCAGACTTATGCGACTTCTTCTTGCGACCCTTACTTTTATCGGATTTTTCTTCGACAATTGTTGTGGCTTCTGCCTTAACTTCAGCCTCAACCGCTTCCTGTTTGGCCTTTTCTTCTGCTTCAACCCGAGCCTGCTGCTCAGCTTCTGCGCGGGCCTGATCTTCAGCTTCTTTCTGCGCAATTTCTTCTTCACGCTTCTTGGCCGCTTCCTTGGAGCGTGCAATTGCTTCTTCTTCTGCACGCTGGCGCTCAGCTTCACGAGCTTCCTTCTCGGCCATCAGACGCTGAATTTCTTCCTTTTCTTTTTGTAGCTGATCACTATCATTCTCAACCGGTTTGGTGATGCTACGCTTTTTGCGAACCTCAACATTAACGGTTTTACTTCCGGTACTCTTTAGTTCGGATGTGGTTTTACGCTTCAGCGTTATCTTGCTCTTTCCACCGGACGCAGCCGTTTTCTTGCCATGACTACTACGCAGGTAGTCCAGCAGTTTAACTTTTTGCTCATCGGTGATTTCACTATCACCATTATCCGCGTCTATCCCGGCATCTTTAAGCTGTTCCAGCAGACGTTCGACAGGGGCGCCGACGACTTCTGAGAGCTGCTTGACTGTAACTTTAGACATAGGTGTAATTTCCCCCCTCGATTACTGGTTTGCTTCTTCCTGATTTTCAAACCAGGGTGCTCGGGCTGTCATAATCAGTGCGCTGGCACGCTCTTCTGTCATATTATCGATTTCCATTAATTCATCAACTGCCTGCTCGGCCAGGTCTTCCATACAGCAAATACCTTTGGCAGCCAGTTTCTGGGCTAGATCCTTGTCCATTCCTTCCATTTCCAGTAAATCCTCTGCAGGTTCACCTACTTCTTCTTCCTGTGAGATTGCTTTCATCAGCAGTGCATCACGTGCACGTCCACGCAGTTCAGCAACAATCTCTTCATCAAACTCTTCAATACTAAGGAATTCACTTTCCGGTACATAGGCCACTTCTTCGATGCTGGAGAAGCCTTCAGATACCAGGATGGCTGCAACCTCTTCATCAACATCCAGCTGCTCCATAAACAGCTCAACCAGAGCCTTACCTTCGGCCTCTGATTTTTCTTCCATATCATTGGTCGACATGATGTTCAGGTCCCAGCCGGTCAGCTGACTCGCCATGCGAATATTCTGTCCGCCTTTACCGATTGCCTGCGAGAGCTTTTCTTCTTCAACGGCAACGTCCATGGAGTGAGTATCTTCATCAACAACGATCGATACGACTTCTGCTGGCGACATCGCATTAATCACGAACTGTGCAGGGTTGTCATCCCACAGGATAATATCAACACGCTCACCCGCCAGTTCATTGGACACGGATTGCACACGTGAGCCACGCATTCCCACACAGGCACCCACCGGGTCCATGCGTGGGTCATTAGATTTAACCGCGATCTTGGCACGTGAGCCGGGATCACGGGCACCGGAAATAATCTCGATCAGGCCCTGACCCACTTCAGGTACTTCCAGCTTGAACAGCTCAACCAGAAATTCTGGTGCAGTACGGCTAACAAATAGCTGAGGACCACGTGACTCGGAGCGCACTTCTTTCAGATAACCACGCAGGCGATCACCGGGGCGTACTGCCTCGCGGGGAATCACGTCTTCTCGTGGAATAAAGGCTTCAACATTATCGCCCAGATCGATATACACGTTACCACGTTCAACACGCTTCACTGTACCCATTACTAATTCGCCCACCTTGTCCTGGAAGGCTTCAACAACACGGGCGCGTTCGGCTTCACGTACCTTCTGCACGATAACCTGTTTGGCGGTTTGCGCAGCTATACGGCCGAATTCGACTGATTCGATTTCTTCTTCAACAAAATCGCCAAGCTCGATCTCAGGCTGATCAACCTGTGCTGCTTCCAGCGTAATCTGCTTCAGTGGGAACTCGAGGCCGCCTTCTTCCAGCTCTTCTGCCACTTCCCAGCGACGGAATGTTTCGTAATCACCAGATTTACGATCGATCTGTACACGGACATCGATATCTTTACCCTGCTTTTTACGGCTGGCGGTTGCTAACGCAGCTTCTATCGCCTGGAAAATAATTTCCTTGTCGACTGCCTTTTCATTCGAAACTGCATCTACAACGTAAAGAATTTCTTTATTCATGTCTGGCTCCAAAAACCATAATCAGAACTGCGGCACCAGCCGCGCTTTGTCGATTGAGTCCAATGGCAAATAGTGGGTTTCGCCGTCCATTTCCAGAACGATATCATCATTCTCAAGCCCAACTAACTTGCCGGTAAAATTTCTCTGCCCTTCCAGTGTTGGTACTGAAAGTTTTATCTTCACAACTTCGCCACTAAAGCGCTCAAAGTCCTCACGCTTACGTAACGGCCGGTCCATGCCCGGTGATGAAATCTCCAGATTAAAGTGACCGGGAATTGGGTCTTCCACATCCAGCATACTACTGACCTGACGACTCACCTGTTCACAGTCCTCAAGCAGGATACCTTCCGGCTTATCAATATATATACGCAGCAGTCCATTGGTGGGATGCGGTTTGAACTCGATGTCCACGACCTCATAGCCCAGCCCTTCAACAACCGGTTCTATTAATGACCAGATATCACTCACGTTCTAACTACCTGCTGCTTATCGTTAAGCCGATGCAAAAAACTGGAAAATCATTCACCCGCCCGGTTACAGAGCGGTGAACCTGCGGACCACGACCTGTTGCGCAGTCCAAGTATAAAAAAAGGCCCCGTTGTACGGGGCCTTTTTATAATTCTGGTGTTGCTCAGTGATATATCATATCACCTTCATAGAGCCTGTAAAGGCTTGCTCCACCAGGTGTACCTTCTACTACTTTCTGGCTAAAAAACAATCAAAGGTACATATATTTTGGTAGCGGGAACAGGATTTTAACCTACTGACTTTCGCCAGGGTTATCATGCTGAGCCCGACCCGATTGTCGGGTTCATAATCCTCAACACTCTCGTGTATATGGTTATAAACTCGACTCGAATTTGGTAGCGGGGGCAGGATTTGAACCTACGACCTTCGGGTTATGAGCCCGACGAGCTGCCAGACTGCTCCACCCCGCATCAACGTGGGGAGGATACTACAGATTTCGCGGATCTATTGCAAGCTGATAAACCTAAATAGATTAAAAAACGCTTGTTTTTGCTCAGTTTTCAGGCAAACGCCGCGACACAGAATGTCATCAGTGCTGCGGGGTAAAGCCCCAGCAGTAAAACCGACAGACCATTCGCACTAAGGGCGATCTGCATGTCTCGACCGCAGATGATCTGCTGCTGATCCTCGGCTTCATCGAAGTACATGATCTTGACGACCCTCAGGTAATAGTAGATACCGATGATAGAGAAGAATACAGCCACTAGTGCCAGCCATAGCATCTCAATATTTACCACCGCCTTGAGTACCGCCAGTTTGGCCCAGAAACCGACAGTGGGAGGAACACCAGCCATCGAGAACACCAGGATCAGCATCATAAAGGCAAACCAGGGGCTTCGCTGGTTCAGGCCCTTAAAATCATTCAATTCATCGGCCTCGAAACCACTGCGAGTCAGTAACAGGATAATGCCGAAGCCACCAAGGGACATCAGTGCATATACCAGCGTATAGAACATCGCGGCTGAGTAACCCTCCGCATTGCCTGCAAGTATACCCAGCATTATAAAACCAACATGGGAAATGGTTGAATAGGCCAGCATACGCTTGATATTGGTCTGGGCAATGGCGATTACGTTACCGATGACCATCGAGAGGACCGCCATAATCACCAGCATACCCTGCCAGTCTGCCTGCAGGCTGCCCATACTTTCGCTTAGCAGACGCATAATCATGGCAAATCCAGCAACCTTTGGTGCTGAAGCAATATAACTGGTCACGATCGTAGGTGAACCATGATAAACATCAGGCAACCACATGTGGAATGGCACCGCACCCAGCTTGAAGGCCAGACCAATCACCATGAACACCAGGCCAAACACCAGCACGATATCGTTACCCTGCATGGTTTCGATTGCCCGTGCCACTTCAACGATATTGAGTGAACCGGTCATACCATAAACCATCGACATGCCGTACAGCATCATGCCCGAGGCAATTGCACCCAGCACGAAGTACTTCATGGCCGCTTCCGAGGCATTGGGGTTTTCCCGGTCGAAGGCCACCATGGCATACAGTGAAAGCGATAGCAGTTCGAGACCAAGGTAAATCGACAGGAAGTGATTGGCAGAGATCATCACCATCATGCCGAGCAGACCAAACAGGCCAAGCACATAGAACTCGCCCTTAAAGATATTCCGTTCCTGAAGATACCGACGTGAATACACAAACACCAGGGCCACCAGGATAATCACACCGTACTTCAGTACATGTGCCATGGCGTCACTGACAAACAGACCATTAAACGCAATTTCCCTGGATTGTGGATTCTGCTGGGTAAGCAATAACAGAGTAATTACCAGACCTAACTGGGAGAGCACATAGGTCACGTTGCGACGCTCGTCCTTCAGGTAGACATCCACCACCAGCACGGTACAGGCCACCAGTAATAAAAACAGTTCTGGAATGGCTAAGGCTATGTTGAGCATTTCGAGTGTCATGGTCTGTCTCTATTCTCTTTACTGGCGCTATTTAAACTCAGGGTAATTTCGATTCTGCAACATGCTGCAGCAGGTTATCGACTGAAACATGCATCACGTCAACCAGTGGTGCGGGGTACAGGCCCAGTGCCAGTACAGCAATCGCCAGGATCCACATGATAGTCTGTTCACGTACATTCAGGTCTTTTAGTGCCTTTACGTTTTCATTGGTCACTTCACCATAGAACACGCGCTTCACCATCCACAGGGTATAAGCCGCACCCAGTATCAGGGTCGTTGCCGCGAGGAAGGCGATCCAGAAGTTCGCCTTGAAAGCCGCAATAATAACCATAAACTCACCCACGAATCCGGATGTGCCAGGTAAGCCCGCATTGGACATGGCGAAGAACACGGCGAAGGCGGCAAACATCGGCATGGTATTGACGACCCCGCCATAGTCGGCAATGTCACGGCTGTGCATACGATCGTAGAGCACACCAATCATCAGGAACAATGCGCCAGAGATAAATCCATGAGAGATCATCTGCACCATGGCGCCTTCAATCGCCAGTGCGGCACCACTGATATCGGTATTATCGGCATTGGTCCAGATGCGGAAAATAATGAACATACCCAGCGTCACAAAGCCCATGTGCGCGATGGATGAATACGCTACCAGTTTCTTCATATCACTCTGTACCAGCGCGACAAAACCAATATAAACAACCGCAATCAGTGACATGGTGATAATCAGCCAGTCAAGGGAAGCACTTGCATCTGGCGTAATCGGCAGCGTGAAACGCAGGAAGCCATAACCACCGATTTTCAACATGATCGCCGCCAGTATTACCGAGCCACCAGTGGGTGCCTCAACGTGAGCATCTGGCAACCAGGTATGTACTGGCCACATGGGCACCTTCACCGCAAAAGCTGCGAGGAAAGCAAAGAAGATCAGGGTTTGTGCTGTCATGCCCAGTGGCAATGTATGCATATCAAGAATCGCAAAGCTGCCATTCTGTAAATACATGTAGATCAGTGCGACCAGCATAAACACCGAGCCAAAGAAGGTATAGATAAAGAACTTGATGGTGGCGTAAACGCGACGTGGCCCACCCCAGACACCAATGATAATAAACATCGGTATCAGCATGGCTTCCCAGAACACATAGAAGAACATCGCATCGAGTGCCGCAAACACGCCATTCATCAGACCTTCCATAATCAGGAATGCGGCGAGGTACTGAGACGCCCTTACCTTGATCACTTCCCAGGCTGAGATGATTACCAGTATGGTAGTGAACGTAGTGAGGATAATCAGCGGCATGGACAGACCATCCACACCCAGGTGGTAATAGATATTAAATGACCCGATCCACTCAAAACGCTCTTCAAACTGCATCGCTGCGGTGCTGTTATCAAAGCCGGTATATAGCCCCAGGCTGAGCACAAAGGTTGCAATCGAAAAGATCAGCGCCAGTCGACGAGAACCTTCTGAGTCACCTTTATCGCCAGACAGCAGTACCGTAATACCACCAATTATTGGCAGCCAGACGACCAGGCTAAGTAAGGGCCAATCTGTAAACATTATGATGTAATCCCAATGTTAATTTTCATTATTCTGTTTCCGGTGATTATCGAGCACCGGCCTTACTGATTCACGAACAGGTATAACAGTGCTACCAGACCAAGAATCATTACAAATGCGTAGTGATAGAGCATACCGGTCTGGATATGACGAATCACACCGGCAACCCAGCCAACCACACGGGCTGAACCGTTTATGACAAGGCCATCGATAAAGGCCACATCACCACCCTTCCACAAGCCCTTGCCCAGACCACGACTACCATCACTAAAAATTTTCACATACAGTTCATCTACCCAGTATTTCTTATCGAGCAGGTTGTAAATAAAAGTGAATTTATTTTTCGTGGCTTCTGCAATCGCCGGGTTCTTCAGATAGATATACCAGGCCGCAACAACACCTGCCATGGCCAGCACGAATGGCAACGAGAAAATACCGTGTTGCACCATTGGCCAGAAGCCGTGGTAATTCTGTGCCAGCTTCGCCATCACATCATGGCTTTCCTGCACCACAATCGCATCACCGAAGTAACTACCAAACAACATCGGTTCGATGGTCATTCCACCAATAATCAGAGATGGAATTGCCAGAGCAATCAGTGGCACGGTGACCACCCAGGGCGTTTCGTGCAGATGTTCCCGCGTATGCTCATCCATCCGCTCCTTACCGTGGAAAACCATGAAGTACATACGGAATGAGTAGAAGGCGGTTATAAATACACCGGCCATAACCATCCAGTAGACCAGGCCAGCACCCGGCAGGCTTGACTCACCCACCGCGAGGATAATGGAATCCTTGGAAAAGAAGCCGGAAGTGCCGGGGAAACCAATCAGGGCCACGGAACCGATCAGCGAGGTAATCCAGGTGATTGGCATGTATTTACGCAGACCACCCATGTTTCGCATGTCCTGCTCGTGATGCATAGCGATAATCACCGAGCCAGCACCGAGAAATAACAGTGCCTTGAAAAATGCATGGGTCATTAAATGGAATACGGCGGCGGAATACGCAGACACACCCAGTGCAACCGTCATGTAGCCCAGCTGTGATAATGTTGAATAGGCAACTACGCGCTTGATATCGTTTTGCACGATGCCGATCAGGCCCATAAACAAAGCCGTAATCGCACCAATAATCATTACCGTAGCGAGTGCGGTTTCTGAAAACTCATACAGCGGTGACATGCGTGCCACCATAAAGATACCTGCGGTGACCATAGTCGCTGCGTGAATCAGTGCAGAGATTGGCGTTGGGCCTTCCATTGAATCTGGCAGCCACACATGCAGTGGTACCTGTGCCGACTTACCCATGGCACCAATAAACAACAGGATGCAGATTACTGTCATCACCGACCACTCACCGAACCCGATATCCATAGTTTGATTCGAAATTTGCGGTGCTGCGGCAAACACTTCCTGGTAATCGAGACTGCCGGCATACATCACAACAGCAGCGATACCCAGAATAAATCCAAAGTCACCCACGCGGTTTACCAGGAAGGCTTTCAGGTTGGCATAAATGGCGGTGTCTTTCTTGTACCAGAAACCGATTAACAGGTATGACACCAGCCCCACGGCTTCCCATCCAAAAAACAGTTGCATGAAGTTGTTAGACATCACAAGCATCAGCATTGAAAAGGTAAACAGCGAGATATAACTGAAGAAACGCTGATAACCGGGGTCATCATGCATATAGCCAATGGTATAGATGTGTACCATTAGCGATACACCGGTGACCACGCACATCATCATCACGGTTAGTGGATCGATCAGAAAACCCACTTCGAAGTTCAGGCCATCCGATACCATCCAGGTATAAACCGTACCATTAAATACCTCGGCACCTTCCAGGATATGATGATTAAACACAACCAGAGAAAGAATAAACGACACCGCCACACCGGCAATGGTAACCGTGTGCGCTCCAGTGCGACCAATAGCTTTACCAAACAGGCCGGCAATCACTGCACCAAACAGTGACGCAAGGGGAATAGCGAGATACGTTAATTCCACAGTTCTATCCCTTCATAGTGTTCAGTTCTGACACGTTAATCGTCTCACGGTTACGGAACAGTACCACCAGAATAGCCAGACCAATTGCGGCTTCTGCAGCGGCTACCGTAAGAATAAAGAAAACAAAGATCTGTCCGGCTGTATCGCCCAGAAAATGCGAGAAAGCAATAAAGTTGATATTTACCGCCAGCAGCATAAGTTCTATACACATCAGCAGAACAATGACATTTTTACGATTGATAAAAATACCCGCAATACTGATGGTAAACAGGATCGCACCCAGGATCAGGTAACTGGATAATGGAATCATTTCTTTTCTTCCGCTTTCATTTTTACAACGCGCAGGCGATCTTCTTTCAAAACCTGTATCTGCTTTGATGGTGACTGATGACGTGTATTGGGACGCCGACGCATGGTCAGTGCTATAGCCGCAACAATTGCCACCAGCAGGATGACCGATGCCAGTTCAAAAGCATAAACATAATCGGTATACAGCACACGACCCAGCTCTTTGGTGTTGCTATAGTCCGCAGCCTTTCTTTCCGGCATAGCGAACTGTTCAAGACCAAACGATTCTGGACCAATCACCATAATCATCTGGATAATCAGCAGCACTGCAATGGCCACACCGAATGGCGCATAACGCATCATCCCTTCTCGCATTCGAGTGATATTAATATCAAGCATCATCACCACGAACAGGAACAACACCATTACGGCTCCGACATAGACCAGCACCAGCGTAATCGCCAGAAACTCAGCCTCGAGCAACAGCCAGATGGCAGACGTCGAGAAAAAGGTGAGCACGAGAAACAGGGCCGAGTGGACCGGGTTACGTGCACTAACCACGCCCAATGCTGCAACCACGGTCAGGGTTGCAAAAGCATAAAAGACGATTTCAAAAAAGCTCATGTAGATTTCCTGTTTTT
>JBFHWF010000063.1:0-14123 GCA_041589175.1 Gammaproteobacteria bacterium | reverse complement strand
CGCATCTGGCTGCCAGTTATAACGCCAGCGCACATTGGGTGGCATCGACATCAGTATAGATTCGGTGCGACCACCGGACTGTAATCCAAATAATGTGCCGCGATCATACACCAGGTTAAACTCCACGTAACGGCCACGTCGATATAACTGGAAGTCACGTTCACGTTCACCGTACTCCATGTTTTTACGCTTCTGTACGATGGGTCGGTAGGCCTTGATATAATGATCTCCCACGCTCTTCATAAAGGCA
Source organism: Gammaproteobacteria bacterium (assembly GCA_041589175.1). Classification (GTDB taxonomy): domain Bacteria; phylum Pseudomonadota; class Gammaproteobacteria; order SZUA-229; family SZUA-229; genus SZUA-229. The sequence goes on along the minus strand of JBFHWF010000063.1, from coordinate 13,873 downwards.
AAACTTTTCTCGAAGCCCCATTCGTTCAGGTCATCAAAGAATAATCCGCCAACACCTCGCGGTTCATCACGATGCTTGAGGTAAAAATATTCATCACACCATTTTTTGTATTTCGGGTAGACATCATCTCCGAATGGCTGGCAGGCCTGTTTCGCAGTTTGATGCCAGTGAATTACGTCTTCATCGTTACCATAGTATGGTGTTAAGTCAAAACCTCCACCGAACCACCAGACGGGATCTTCCCCTTCTTTTTCCGCAATAAAGAAGCGCACATTAGCGTGTGACGTTGGTATGTATGGATTGTTTGGGTGAATCACCAGCGATACGCCCATAGCCTGAAATGATCGTCCCGCGAGCTCCGGGCGATGAGCCGTGGCCGATGCCGGTAGCTGACCACCAAAAACATGAGAGAAGTTAATACCAGCACTTTCAAACACGGCGCCATTGGACATCACGCAACTTTTGCCACCACCGCCCTGCTCTCGCTGCCACTCATCGACGATAAAGGTTTTCTCGCCGTCTTCCTCGGCCAGGGCATCACAGATAGTCTGCTGTAATTGAAGCAGGTAAGATTTAACAGCTTCAATATCGGGAAGGTTATCGCTTGAGCTCACGGACTGGTTCCTGTTTTATCTTTCGTTGCGCGGAGCAACGGCCATTATTGTTGAGTTGATGCCGCCTGATCTAATGATGTTGTCTGTTTGAGCGGCTGCACTAATGTATCAAAATTTTTCGGTAACACATACTGGATCACTTCCTTGCGAGATTCACTAATCGCAATATCAACGCCCTTGTCCGGATACAGCCAGTGCTCGGCGTCACTTTGCGGGTCCTGGAGTTTCTCCGTGGGTTCACCAAAACGTTTTAGCACCAGCTCTGGCTGCAGATGAATAGATGGAAGATAGGTCAAGGAGGCGATAGGAAGCTGCCTCACCATTTCGGCATCCTCACTTGACAGGGTTACCTTACGGGTTCCACTACCTAGCGTGGAGATACGCGCACCTCGATCAAACATAGCCTGCATTTGTTGCTGATCGAGTTGTATTTTCATCACCATTTTCGCCTTCAGGCCCGCACTGGTTACATCACCAAAGAATGCCTCTACAGCGTGCACTCCTTGCTGATCACTAAACAGGGTCAACTCGGCAATTGCCTTAAACTGCTTTTCCGCTTCTATGAGAGGCGTTTTACCAAGTGTTAGCTGAAATACTCGCGTATGACCGTCAGGCTGAACTTCAACCTGCCAGGGAAACCCCACATGGTTGGCCATGGGGTCTTTAAATGAAGATAGATAGATACCACCCAGCAACAATAGCAAGGTGATTAGCATAACCGAGAGGAAACCATGCCTGAGCATCAACATCCCCCCTTACATACCTGTTGCCTTGCCGATTGAAATCGCACGATCCGATTAGTCCTGCTCAATTGGTGTCAACGCATTCTCAGGATAACGGTCGCTGATCCAGTTGGGCAGCATGGCGTTCTTTGCCTGGTGTAAAGACTCCGATTCGAACACAATCAGACCGAGTACCGTGACCATCGTTGGCAGGAAGGCGGCACCACCCAGTGCCCAGTGCTGCGGCTTCATATCACCACCAGACGCAAGGTAAATCAATGCCATGATGCTGCCCATCACCGCCAGCATAATCAGAAAGAAACGGCTACGGCGAGCGGCAATCTGCCAGTGCCCACTCACATACCAGCTGGCATTAGCACGGGCGCGATGGGCACCCCAGAAAAGATAGATCAGGCTAACAACGGAGAAGATGGGCACGATAACAATATACTGGGTGAGCGAGCTGGCACTCATAATGGCCACAAACACCAGAACATGGTTGAAAATCAGGTTGGTCAGGAAAACTTCATGAGGAACGCGGGATTTCTTGATTTCCTCGGGTGACACATCGTACTTCATCATGCACTGCCTGTATGGTTAAAATCCTGCCATTATAACATTAATAAACGCTAAATTACCTGGCTTTACGACCAAACAACTGCTGGTAATTCTGTCGACTCTGCTCGGCAATGGTTTCCAGCGTGCTCCCACGCACCTCGGCCAGACACTCTGCCACATGGCCGACCCAGCCTGGGTGGTTCTGTTTGCCACGATGCGGCACCGGGGCAAGATACGGTGCATCGGTCTCGATCAGGTATCGATCTGAGGGCACCTTACTGGCCACATCACGCAGTGCAGCAGCATTTCGGAAGGTGACAATACCGGAAAACGAGATATACATACCCATATCCAGCGCCTGCCGTGCCATATCCCAGCTCTCGGTGAAGCAATGCAGTACACCACCACAGGACTCAACACCCCCCAGCCTGAGGATATCCAGGGTATCCTGCTGCGCGTCACGGGTATGCACAATGACCGGCTTATTGAGCTCATTTGCCGCCTGCATATGAATGCGGAAGCTCTCGATCTGCTGGGCCCGGCTCTCCTCGGAATAGTAATAATCCAGACCTGTCTCGCCAATTGCCACCACGCGGGGATCTGCACCCAGTTCCAGTAGCTGAGGCAAGCTTACCGGGCATTCCTTCGAATCGCAGGGGTGAACGCCAACCGAGATATCAACAAAATCGACATCATCCGTCAGTGCCTTCATAGCGGGGTATTCGTCCAGGTTGATCGATACACACAACACACGCTCAACCTTACCCTGCTGAATAGTTTTCAATAGTTGCTGGAAGTCGTTATCGTGATCCTTGAGATCGATACGATCGAGGTGACAATGGGAATCTATAAACATGGGGAGAAGGTACTGGCGAAAAGCCCATAGCATAACCGATTCCCGAGCCTGCTGCACGCAGGCAGGGGCTGGGCGGGTCTACATGGTGTGTGTCGTGCGATCTGACTTAAGGGCACCCGCCAGGTAGGTCTCGATCTTGGTGCGGGTCTGCCCGTTATCCTGGGGACCAAACTGCACACCGATACCGGCTGATTTATTGCCCTGGGAACCGGGAGGCGTAATCCAGATAATTTTGCCAGCCACCGGCAGGCGCTCCTTGTCTTCCATCAGCGTGAGCAACATAAACACTTCTTCGCCCAGTTTGTAACTTTTATTGGTTGGAATAAACAGACCGCCGTTATTCACAAACGGCATGTACGCGGCGTAAAGCGCGGCTTTATCCTTGATGGTCAGTGAGAGTATCCCCTGGCGTGGTGTGCCACCTGGTGCTGCCATATTGAGTTCCCGTGAGCTATTTTAGTGATTTATTCCACGATAATAGCAAATCTTCCCACAATAGTTGAGTATTCAATGGGATAGACTGCATATTTCGATTCTGTATGAGCATATCGAGCATGTCATACAGCGCCGTTAATTGTGTTCTTGGCAGCAATGCCTGAAGTTCACGGCGATACTGCTCATGCACCAGGCTGGCGCTATCGCCACACTGATGCAACCTGACCAGGTCCATCACCCAGTCATAGAACCAGTTTAGCAGACGCCCGAGGGGGCGCTTGTGCAGGTCTTCCGCCTGGTCAACCAGGGATTTTCCCTGCCCTGAAATACTCGCAACCAGAGCACTATGGTCGTCCAGTAACGACAGCGCTTCCAGCTGTGCAGCGAGCAACGGGGCTCCGTGGGCCAGATCCAGTAAGGTCTCAGCATTAGCGGTACCAGACTGTTGTAACCACTCGAGGGCCTGCGAACGGGGTGGAGAACTGAAACTCAGCTGCTGGCAACGGGAACGTACAGTAACAGGCAAGCGCATGGGCTGGGCCGACACCAGGATCAACAGAGTATTCGCACCCGGCTCTTCCAGGGTTTTTAACAGGCTATTGGAAGCGTTAATATTCATGGCATCCGCCTGCTGCAGGATCGCGATACGGTAACCACCAAACTGGCTGGTGAGATTAAGGCGACTGCTCAGCTGGCGAACCTCATCCACTTTTATTGCCTTACCCTCATCTTCAGGCATCAGACCAGACAGATCGGGGTGGGTACCCGCCTCGATCAGCTGGCACGAGGCACACTGACCACAGGCATGGCCATCATCACCCGGCCGCTCACATAACAGGCTGGCAGCCAGTGCACAGGCAAACTCGGCCTTGCCCAGACCCTCAGGGCCAGTGAGCAATAATCCGTGAGCCAGCTTGTCAGCTTTACGCTGACGCTGGATATTCTGCCATTGTGTCTGATGCCAGGGATAAATCATACGGCCGATTCTAACCCGAGCACTCGCACCACGCCATAACCTGAACGATATTAGCGACTTATACCGTTAATCCGAATCTGTCGAGGCAATCTCAAAAAGCCACGAGCCCGTTACTATACTTTCCAGTGATACTTCGCTGCAGGACAACATTGCCCTACCCAACGAATGTCATCTGTGAATACAACCCCTACAGGAGACCTCGAAATATGATGTTAAATGTCGCCGGCAAAAGCGTAGAAACCAATGAACAGGGATTCCTGTGTAACCTTGCTGACTGGAGTGAGGATTACACAGAAGCCGTAGCCCAGAATGATGGTGTCGATTTATATAACGATCACTGGGAATTAATACTGTACTTCCGTGAGTACTACCAGGAAAACCAGGTCTGCCCGACCATGCACCGCGTGGTACGGGAACTGGGTAAAAAGAATGCGCATTTTCATGACCAGAAAGAATATGAAAAGCACATTTATAAATTATTCCCCAAAGATCCGGCACACGAAGTCTGTAAACTGGCTGGGCTTCCCATGCCACAACCCGATGATTAATACATTAAACACTTAATAAGCCACAAGCCCCATTCAATTTTTTGATGGGGCTTTTTTGAATTTATCTACTTTAGTTTGTCAGTAATAAAGCATAAATAGTATTTACAGACGTTCATAAAACACCTGACAACTGTGTATGTTTTTTCAATCTCCTGGAAATAAAACTGACATGACAACCGGTTTGATAAAGCATTCAACAACATGACCAGTTATGAAACCATGCAATTTGGATCGGGAGTTTTTCCCGATTCCATTACCCGAACACCAGCATGAATATGATTAAGCAACTATTGACTCACATCATTGCCAAAAACTATTACGCCTATTAGAAATTACAATTTTACAAATTATCTGCTCACGCCCCATAGTATAAACATCGTTATATCTTTCAGAGAATTTTAATTATAAGTATCAACTTATATAAGCATTACACAGCAAGACTCATCGTTACAACAATGACACAAATGCGAAAGGAGTATTTTTCATGTACAAACGAAACAGTCCCGTGCTAAGCACTCTGGCGATTTCAATTTCACTTGCCCTCGCTAGCGGATGTTCAGTATCAAAAGATAACACCCGATCTGACGAATCAACTGCTGCAGGTAAAGCACAGATAAACAATGAATTCTGGTGGCCAGACAAACTGAATCTTGACCAGCTTCGCGCACATGATGCTGATTCAAATCCTTATGGAAAAAACTTTGACTACGCCAAAGCCTTCGCCAGTGTTGATATAAAAGAACTAAAAGCCGATATTGAAAAAACCCTCACGACATCCCAGGACTGGTGGCCTGCAGACTGGGGACATTATGGTGGCCTTATGATTCGACTGGCCTGGCATAGTGCCGGTACCTATCGCACCTATGATGGTCGTGGTGGCGCAGACGGTGGACAGATCCGACTGGAACCACAGAACAGCTGGCCAGACAATGCCAACCTGGATAAAGCTCGACGCATCCTGTGGCCCGTTAAACAGAAATACGGTCGAAATGTATCATGGGCCGACCTGATGATTCTTGCCGGTAATGTTGCACTGGAATCCATGGGCTTTGAAACCCTGGGCTTTTCCGGTGGCCGAGCGGATGACTGGGAAGCGGATCATGTGTACTGGGGGTCTGAAACCCGATGGCTGGAAAACAAGGCACGCTTTAAAACAGGCGAACTTGAAAAACCCCTGGCTGCTGTTCAGATGGGCCTGATCTACGTTAACCCTGAAGGGCCAAACGGAAATATGGATCCACTCTCAGCCGCAAAAGATATCCGACTGTCGTTTGGTCGTATGGCAATGAACGACGAGGAAATCGTCGCATTGATCGCTGGTGGTCACACACTGGGTAAAGCACACGGCGCGACAAAAACCGATTGCGTGGGCGCAGAACCTGCCGCGGAAGCAATCGAAGCACAGGGCTTTGGCTGGAAAAATAACTGTGGTAAAGGTAATGCTGAAGACACTGTAACCAGTGGCCTTGAGGGTGCCTGGACACAGACGCCCACTGCCTGGTCCATCCTGTTTTTCGATAACCTGTTCCGCTTTGACTGGAAGCAGCAGAAAACGCCAGGTGGCGGCACAGTCTGGGTACCAACCGATGCATCTGCACATAATGCCGTAGCCGATGCCCATGTTGATGGTAAGCGTAATCCGCCTATCATGCTGACAACCGACCTGGCTTTACGTGAAGACCCGGGCTTCCGTAAAATTTCTGAGCGCTTCTGGAAAAACCCCAAGGAATTTGACAAAGCCTTTGCCCGCGCCTGGTTCAAGCTAACCCACCGTGACCTCGGCCCTAAAAGCCGTTACGTGGGATCTGAAGTGCCTGAAGAAACCTTTACCTGGCAGGACCCAGTGCCCGAAGTTAATCACACGCTCATCAGTGGCCGTGATATCAGTAACCTGAAAGCAAAAATCCTCGACACAGATCTCAGTGTTTCAGAACTGGTTAGAACAGCCTGGGCTTCAGCCTCCACGTTCCGTGGCTCAGATATGCGTGGCGGAGCAAACGGCGCACGCATACAGCTCAGCCCGCAAAAAGACTGGGCAGTTAATAACCCGGCAGAACTGTCGAAGGTCATTGGCAAACTGAAAGATGTACAGTCATCTTTCAATAAATCTCTGGGAGGCAGCAAGAAAGTATCCCTGGCAGATGTTATTGTACTGGGTGGAGCCGCTGCTATTGAAAAGGCGGCAAAGGATGCTGGACATAAAGTTACCGTACCCTTCAAGCCCGGCCGTATGGATGCAACACAGGCACAAACCGATGTGCAGTCGTTTGCGGTACTCGAACCCACTGCAGATGCCTTCCGCAACTACTACCGGCCCAGTTTCGGCACACCGACCGAGATGCTGGTGGATAAGGCCGACCTGCTAACGCTCAGCACACCTGAAATGACTGCACTGCTTGGTGGAATGCGTGTTCTCGGTGCCAATGCTAAGGCTTCTAAGCACGGTGTATTGACACAGAATCCTGGCAGGCTAAGTAATGACTTCTTTGTTAACCTGCTCGACATGTCGACTGTCTGGACAAAGAGCAAAACAGAGGGTGTCTATGAAGGCCAGGACCGTGCATCGGGTAAACTTAAGTGGAGTGCGACATCGGTCGACCTTATCTTCGGCTCGAATTCAGAACTACGCGCTATCGCTGAGGCTTACGCTTCCAGAGACGGCGAAAAGCAGTTCATTAATGATTTCGTTGCTGCCTGGAGCAAGGTCATGACACTGGATCGTTTTGATCTAAAATAAACGCTTTATCCACAGGTAAAAAAAGGGCCAGATACATATCTGGCCCTTTTTAATAGTTCCTTCACTAAATGATAAGACATCCTGAAATTCTTCCCTGATCGCCCAATAAACGTTCCTGAATACGATCAATCACCCGTTCATTTGACGATAATTATCCCTGTTATTGTTGTACTGTTAGAACAATTTTCTACCACGATTTATAGGGCAGGAATTTTCCATTTAATGTGAGTAGTACACGATCACCCTTAGGATCTTCCACTTTATCCAGCTCCATGGAAAAATCGATAGCACTCATAATACCATCGCCAAATTTTTCCTGAATGACTTCCTTGAGCGTTTCACCGTACACACCAACAATTTCATAAAAGCGATAAATCAGTGGATCGGTCGGTACAATCTGATCCCAGACTTTTGTCGGGTAAGCTTCCAGTGCCGCAGCAACATCAGGCCCTTGCCCCAGGTACTCGGCAATGGCCATGGCCTTGTCGGCCGGTGCACTATTCATTCCAAGGCATGCGGATGTCAACCACACGGATGATATGCCCAGATCCTTGCCCATGGTTTCCCAGGTTACACCCTTTTCCTTTTTTGCAGAAACCAGTATCTCGGTCATTGTTTCTTTATCCATCATTATCTCCTCGTATCAAACGGCTATATTTTTTACTGTTGTGTCTTGCAGCTGAGGTGCGACATCATCTGAAAGACTTTTTTCACTATCATCAATGGTTGGATCAATCTCAATCGTCTCTGCCGATTCAGCGTTGACTGAACCCGACAACTCACCTGATCTGGTCACCAGGAAGTTGACGAGATGATTACGTATCTTGTAATAACCGGGATCTTCAATAATGGTTGCCCGGTTGCGTGGACGTGGCAGGTTAATTTTCACGGATTCTGCAACACGTGCCCTGGGACCATTGGTCATTAACAGAATACGGTCCGCAAGTAATATCGCTTCATCGATATCATGGGTAATCATAAAAACAGTCTGGTGTGTTTCACTCCAGATCTTGATTAACTCATCCTGGATATTACCCCGGGTTAATGCATCCAGTGCACCGAAAGGTTCATCGAGCAACAGTAACTTCGGTTGCGTAGCGAACGCCCGCGCGATACTCACACGCTGTCGCATACCTCCGGAAAGTTGTGAGGGTTTACGATCAACCGTACCAGACAATCCAACCATCTCCAGGTACTTCATGCTGTGATCATTTACCTGCTGTTTTGTCCACTTCGGAAAACGCGCCTTTACTCCAAAGCTGACATTCTGCAATGCCGTTAACCAGGGCAACAGGCTGTAGTTCTGGAACACGATACCGCGATCGAGGCTAGGACCTGATACTTCCTTACCATCCATGATAACGGCGCCATGCGTCGCTTCATCAAGCCCGGCAAGTACGTTGAGTATCGTCGACTTACCACAGCCAGAGTGACCGATAATGCAGACGAACTCACCCTTATCGATACTGATGTTGACATCTTCAAAAACTATCAGCTCTTCATCTTTCGCTGGAAAATGTTTTGCTAAACCTTCAACACTTACAAAATGTTTAGTCATACATTACTCCTCGTACTGAACTAGTCGCGATACGGCAGCTAGCGCCATGTCTAGCAGCATGCCGACAATGCCGATCATTAGAATTGAAAAGATAACGCTGTTCAGATCAAGGTTATTCCATTCGTTCCACACGTAGTAACCAATTCCGGTACCACCCACCAGCATTTCAGCAGCAACGATTACCAGCCATGCAATACCGATAGAAATGCGCATACCCGTTAATATGGTTGGTGCTGCAGCCGGCAATATCACCTGGAATGCGGTTTTTAAATGCCCCAGCTCATGGGTTTGTGCAACACGCACCCAGTCACTACGCACATTGGCAACACCAAATGCAGTATTGATTAACATCGGCCATATCGAGCAGATAAAAATAACGAAGATGGCTGACTGCTCCGAATCCTTGATCACGAATAATGCGAGTGGCATCCACGCCAGCGGCGAAATTGGCCTCAGTACCTGGATAAATGGATTCAGCGCCTTATACATTAACGGGGACATTCCAATCACAAAGCCAAGAGGAATCGCCACGAGTGCAGCGGCAAAATAGCCCGCCAGTACGCGGTAAATCGAATACGCCAACTGGATACCGATACCTTTGTCATTTGGCCCGGCATCATAGAATGGATTACTCAACTCATCATAGGCATGACCAATCACCTTAGAGGGTGGTGGTACCCTCGCCTCCTGGTCCGCACTACCCATAAGCAATTCGAACTCGGACATCGCTTTCGATGCAGCAGGTGGCTGGTTTAAAGCCTCCCATACCCCCAGCACTACAATCAGTAGTACCAGGGATACAATTGCTGCACGTAAATTCAGGGATGAAGTCACGCTTATGCCCTCTTGATCGCGAAGCTGTTTACATACTCTTCCGGCTTGGTGTAATCAAACTCCTTACCCATAATGGTGTAGTTTTCGTAGGTCTTCGACGGCGGCGTGTAACCCAGATCTTTCATCACCTTACTCGTTTCTGAGGCTACGTATACCTGTTCAGCTATACCTCGGTAATCAACGTCACCGGAAATATAACCCCAACGTTTCATCTGCGTCAGAATCCATACCGCCATTGAATGCCATGGGAACGGATCGAAATCGATACGATCAGGCACATCATAAACTTTCTTCTCCAGGCCATCCACGTAACGACCGGTAAGCACCTGCTTCACAACAACTTCTGGCTGGTTGAGATAGTTTTTCGGTGAAATGGCCTTAGCAATTTCCGCGCGATTATTAGGATCCGCTGAGTAATGCGTTGCATCCACGATCGACTTGAATAATGCCGCATAAGTGTTCGGCATTTCCGTAGCAAACTTCTGGCTACAGGCGAATGCACAACAAGGATGACCTTCCCATATATCCTTGGTCAACGTATGCAGGAAACCTACTTTTTCATAGACGGCGCGCTGATTGAACGGATCTGGTGACAGATATCCATCCAGGTTACCCGCACGTAGGTTAGCCACCATCTCCGGCGGTGGAACCACACGAATCTGGATATCCTTATCGGGGTCGATACCATGTTCCGCAACATAGTAACGCAGCAGGAAGTTATGCATCGAGTAATCGAAAGGCACGCCGAACTTGAAACCTTTCCATTGCTTAGGATCACGTTTGTCCTTGTGCTTGTTATGTAGAACGATGGCCTGTCCATTAATATTCTCCACAGCTGGCATAATGTAAGGAGTCGCAGTTGAACCGGCACCCATGGTCATGGCCAGTGGCATCGGGGTTAGCATATGTGAAGCATCGTATTCACCGTTAAGTGATTTATCCCTGGCCACGGCCCAGCCAGCGGTTTTGATCACATCAACATCCAGGCCATATTTCTCATAGAAACCCATTGGCTTGGCCATAATGATCGGCGTTGCACAGGTAATCGGCACGAAACCGACCTGCAGCTTTTTCTTCTCCAGTGGTCCCATCGAATCCTTAATAGCCGCCTTGACCTTATCCATTGGCAGGATGCTACCCAGAGCCGCGGCCAGCGTGCCACCGCCAACCAGCTTGATAAACTGACGACGATCCATATCGCTATGACCAAACACACCTCGCACGATTGCGCTTTCCACCACACGGTCCATCATATCCTCGGAGGACTCGAACTGAGGCTTTGCCTGTGCAGTGGTTAAACTGTCAGGCACCTCCATGCGCTCCGCCTGCTGCTCCATGATTTGTGTACGTTGTTTATCATCAAGCTTTCCCGCTGATGCCTTTTCTGCTTTACAGACATCGCAATCACAGCCTGCGGTATGCATTAAGGTGGAGTTTCCGTCGTACGGATTGCCAAGACTTTTTATTGCCATCAGATGAGTTCCCCATAAATAGCGCACTATTATTGTGCAGTTAGTGATCGATTTGATGCAGTCTTTCCTGAACGAGTGGCTTTCTCGCTAAGGCTCTGATCGTTCGAGTTTGATTTATGATTGAATTGCAACACTGGTGCCAACTCACGAAATACATATCTAAGTTTATGTTTTAATTGAAATAACCGAGTTACTAAGCAACCTGAAATAAGCTACGTAATTTCGTAATTAACAATATATCGTAGTTATAATTATGAAAATTCGTAATCTGGTATAAAACTTGTTAAATTAAAACCATGCTTATGAATACACATAACATCAAATCAGATTTTCTGTTTGAGCAAGCATCGACCGCACAACTGGTACTCGATCCATACCAGGATAAGGTTGTGGCCGTAAACCTGGCGGTTTCACGTTTGATTGGTCTTGAGCAGGCAGATATTTACGCAATGTCAGCCAGCCAGCTTTTTTACAACTGCTTTGCCGAGTTAATCGTTTTTACAGAAGAAACCATTACCTCAGGTATTGCCTGGTGTGACCACTTACTGATACGTACAGCAGAATCCGAATTACGTGTAGAGATTACGGCATCTATTCATATTGAAAGCGAACGATCGTATATCTTCATGACGCTTCAGCCCGCTGATGAAATCGAGGCCTATCGCGGGCAGTCAGATGCACATCGCCATTACAAATCAGGCATTAGTCACTGGGAGCGAATCAGTCGTGTATTTAGTGAATTCGAACGAGAGAACCAGCTGATTCTCGATTCTGCGGGTGAAGGTATTTACGGTGTTGATATCCAGGGTGTCACCACATTCGTCAACCCAGCCGCGGAACGTATCCTGGGGTATAGCAAGGACGAACTCGCCGGACTGAATATACATAACATGGTTCACCATACGCATGCGGATGGTTCACATTACCCCATCAACGACTGCCCGATATTTGAGGCCATCCGTGATGGTAAGGTACACAAGGTCGAAGATGATGTCTTCTGGTCCAAGTCAGGTAAGGCAATCGATGTAGAATACACAAGCACACCGATACGTGAGAATGGCATGATTGTTGGTGCCGTTGTAATTTTCCACGATGTATCAGAGCGCAAAAAAGATAAGAAACGGCTGCTTGATGCATTGAATGAAGTTAAAACGCTAAAGACCCAGCTGGAAATGGAAAATGCTTACCTGCAGGAAGAAATAGAATCTGAATTCAATCATCACCAGATTGTTGGTAAAAGCCCGGCGATACAGGCCACGCTTAAACAGATCGAATTAGTAGCACCAACTGAGGCAACAGTATTAATCAGTGGCGAATCTGGCACGGGCAAGGAACTGATTGCACGAGCTATCCATGATATCAGCGACCGATCAAATCGTCCGTTAATCCGCGTGAATTGCGCAGCCATCCCTGATGAGCTGTTCGAAAGTGAATTCTTTGGGCACATGAAGGGCTCTTTTACTGGCGCGACCAGCGATAAACCGGGGCGCTTCGAAATTGCTGATGGCGGCACACTATTTCTCGATGAAGTTGGCGAAATACCACTCCACCTTCAAAGCAAACTATTACGGGTTATACAGGAACAGCAGTTTGAGCGCATTGGTGACACACGCACACGTAATGTAGATGTTCGAATTATTTCTGCGACCAACAGGGATCTATACAAACAGGTGTTAGCCGGTGATTTTCGTGAAGACCTGTATTTTCGACTGAACGTTTTTCCAATTGAATCCGTTCCCTTACGAGAGAGACAGGACGACATCCCATTGCTCACTCAACACTTTCTTAATAGAGCAATCAAGCGCAATAAGAAAAGTGATCTCAGGATATCTCTCAACGAACTGGAAAAGCTAAAACAGTATCACTGGCCGGGAAATATTCGTGAGCTCGAAAATATTATCGAGCGTCAGGTAATTTTAAGTCAGGGTCAGCATATCAGGTTCGATAATCTTCTGGCTTCATACCAGCCTGTTGATAATAATAATGAATTGAACACGGATAAAATACTGACAGAAGATGACTTCAGGCGCCAGGACAAACTAAATATCATTAGCGCGCTAAAGTTCTGTAATGGCAAACTGTTTGGAAAAGATGGTGCGGCAGAACTAATTGGGATTAAACCGACTACACTGGCATCCAGAATCAAGAAATATCAGATTGATCGAAATTCATTTAAATTTTCTGATTGAATATATTCTAACTAGCAGTTTCAGTGTGTCTATATTACCCGCTCAGGTTTTGAAACGGAAACGTGGAAGCGTAATGTTATAGCGTATTGCTAGCATGCGTGCTACGAAGATAACGGTACCAGTCGCGACTGATGCGACTGTAGCATCGACATCAATGTAAAGGAGCCCTATAAAAGCTAGCGACCCCAACCAGGAGACAGTCGCATACAGGGGACTCTGGAACACTACTGGACGCTCATTACTAAGAATATCACGGAATATACCACCCATAATGCCTGTCATAACGCCCATAAAGCTGGCAACCAGCCAGGGTGCACCCGCCATCAGAGATACCAGCGTTCCAGCCACAGCAAAGGTAGCCAGCCCGGCCGCAT
>JBFHWF010000062.1:0-14157 GCA_041589175.1 Gammaproteobacteria bacterium | reverse complement strand
TTGTGAAGGCGGGTTCGAGGAGCGCGCGATCGGTACCGTACAGTTATTGATCAGTAAACCCTCTAACCGAAGAGAAAGCTGGATCAACAATACAAACTAGTATCTCTTTGCAAGAGCTAGATAAACTCGGTATCCGAGCAGACCAACAAGAATGACCAGCAGTACCATCGGTACCAGGTAATCTGCCTTGATCATCATGAAGTAATGTAACAGTGCCAGTACAGATACCGGGTATACCAGCTTATGCAGGCGTCCCCAGTTCTTCTTAAGCCGCTTCATCATTGCATTGGTTGAGGTTGCTGCCAGGGGTATCAGCAACAGAAAACAGATAAAGCCTAATGTAATAAATGGCCGCTTGATAATATCTTTTATGATTTCATTAATATTAAAGAACTGATCAAACCATGTGTAACTAAGGAAGTGCATGCATACATAGAAAAACGCGAACAGACCAAGCATACGTCGGTAACGAATCAGCCAGTTCAGTTTTAACAGATTACGCACCGGTGTCACCGCAAGACCGATCAACAGAAAATACAGCCCCCAGTCACCAAAACCTCGAATGAGTGCTTCAGCCGGGTTTGGCCCCAGCTGTTGAGTGAAAGCGCCGTATAATATAGATATAAACGGCCAAAGGCATAACAGAAAAACCAGGGGTTTGAAAAAGCTGACGCCAGGACTGCGCATATTCTTAAGCAACGACACTCGGGTTTTGATCACACTTTCCATCTTATACGAAAGCTCGCTCAAAAGAAGCGTTCGAGATCCATATCTTTGTACAGGTGAGCAACTTCTTCATAGCCGTTGAACATCAATGTATCAACCCGTGGCTCCCAGAAATTACTCCCCAGACGACGTTCATCTTTCTGACTCCAGCGCGGGTGATCGACGTTAGGATTTACATTGGAATAAAAACCATATTCTTTTGGTGCGGTAACATTCCAGGAACAGACGGGCTGGGTTTCCATGAAGGTAATTTTGACAATCGACTTAATGGATTTGAAACCATATTTCCACGGCACCACCAGTCGAATTGGGGCACCATTCTGATTAGGCATATGATGGCCGTATATTCCCGTTGCCATAAAACTTAATGGATGCATCGCTTCGTCCATGCGCAGTCCATCGCGGTAAGGCCAGTCGAGTACACGACGACGTTGACCGGGCATACGCTCGGGATCGTACAGGGTATCGAACTGGACATATTTCGCCTTCGAGGTTGGCTCGAAGCGCTTCAACATGTCTGCCAGCGAGAAACCCACCCAGGGCACCACCATCGACCAGGCCTCGACACAACGAAATCGATAAATACGTTCCTCGATCTGCGCATGCTTTAGAATGTCTTCCAGCTGGAAAGTACCGGTTTTATTCGCCTCCCCTTCAACCGTAATACTCCAGGGGTCGGTTTTAAAATCTTTGGCGTAGACGGCGGGATCACGCTTGCCGGTACCAAACTCATAGAAGTTATTGTACGTCGTGGCATCCTTGAAACGGGTCAGCTTTTCACCCTTACCATAGGGTGTTTTGATTAAGCCCGGGAAATCCTTTCCATAATCATCAGCAGACGCATGGACAGATTTCGCAGAACCCGCAAGCAGCAAGCCACCCGTCACCAACCCCGCCTGACGTATAAACTCGCGGCGTTGCATATAGTCGGTTTCTGAAGTTATTTCAGAGGATTTGATCGGATGCTTTGGTGTTGTTTTTATCAGAATACTCACAGGGGGCTCCAGCTTGCGCCATCTTAATGTCGACAGAATACAAGCATAGACCGGCTGAATGAATGATGGTTCAAAACACCTGAATAACTAAAGATTAACGGCGCATGACCGCTGATTGATTTATGACTCCTGTCGCCATAAACAGGCATCACCCAGCTGATCGAGGCGTGCTTCGTGTTGCTGGATTTCATCCGCTGTCGCACGAATAACTTTCAACGCTGGCCGATTACTATCGACACGCCGAACTGGGCTTACCGCTCCCAGTCCACTACCAGCAGATTCTGCTCCACTACTCAGCGCCAGTGCTTCCTGCCCCCCCGTCATGCGCAGGTACACTTCCGCCAGTAGTTCCGCATCAAGTAATGCACCGTGCAGTTCGCGTCGCGCATTATTCACATCGTAACGCTTACACAGTGCATCCAGGTTATTTTTCTGACCCGGGTGCTTCTTACGCGCCATCACCAGACTATCAGTAATCGTACAGTGATCTGAAACCTTACCCCATACCGGATCGAGCATTGCCAGCTCGTGGTCGAGGAAGCCCACATCGAAGGGAGCATTGTGAATAACCAGCTCGGCCCCATTCACGAACTTCATAAAATCCTCGACAATATCGTCAAAGCGCGGTTTGTCAGCCAGAAACTCATTGCTGATTCCATGCACCTCGAAAGCACCTTCATCAATCTCCCGGTCTGGCTGGATATACTGATGATATGTGTTATCGGTAATACGGCGATTCACAATCTCGACACAACCGATTTCGATAATACGGTGGCCCTGTGAAGGTTCCAGCCCTGTGGTTTCCGTATCCAGTACAATCTGTCTGCTCATGATGCCTTCATCTCATCGATACCCTGGTTCGCCAGTGCATCTGCTTTTTCGTTACCATCGTGACCGGCATGACCCTTAACCCATTGCCAGTCAATAGTGTGTCGCTGGCGCGCTTCATCCAGGCGCTGCCACAGATCGACATTTTTCACCGGTTTTTTCGCCGCGGTTTTCCAGCCGCGGGCCTTCCAGTTTTCGATCCATTCGGTAATGCCCTGCATCACGTATTTTGAGTCGGTATACAGTACCACATTACAGGGACGCTTTAGAGACTCCAGCGCCTGAATGGCAGCCATCAGTTCCATACGGTTATTGGTGGTATTCTCCTCACCACCGCACATCTCGCGGCTATGCTCACCATAGAGCATCCAGACCCCCCATCCACCGGGCCCGGGATTGCCTCTACAGGCACCATCGGTATAGAGGACTACTTTATCCTGTTGTTTATTCATGTCGTGATACTAACCCGTACGGGTGAAAATTTGCGAAATAGATCAAGCAAAGTTGTCGTGAATGTTTTACACTCTGCTGTAGCATCATACCGTTAAGCGCAAATTAAAAAAAGAAGATAAACTATTGATTTCCAATATCTTATCAAATCATAACAGGACTCTTTCACGGATTCTGGCCGGGCTTCTCACAGCCAGCCTTCTGGGTGGCTGCATGCAACAGCAGACAACCCGTAATAATACACTGCCTGGCACAGCAGACGCACTGGCAAATGACATTCAGTCGAATCAACCTGCTGTCATAACTGAATCCGCCATCACCAACCCTGCCGAGATCGAAGACGATATTTTTGCGATCAAGCTGGATGACTACCTGCAGGACGAGCCCGATAATATCTGGAATCGCGTTCGTGGCGGTTTTAACCTGCCCGAAGTCGAAGACCACCCACGCCTGATGGCCGAACTGGACTGGTATGCTCGACACCAGAACTATCTGGACCGCGTCGTGGAACGCGCTCGACCGTTTATTCATTATGTGCTTGAAGAAACCGAAGCTCGAGGCCTGCCAACCGAGCTGGTATTACTGCCCATCGTAGAGAGCGCCTACCAGGCCTTCGCCTACTCCCATGGCCGTGCAGCGGGTATCTGGCAGTTTATCCCCTCGACCGGCAAGATTTATGGACTCAAGCAAAACTGGTGGTATGACGGTCGGCGCGACGTTTATGCCTCAACCCAGGCAGCACTCAAGTACCTGGAAAACCTCAATCGCGAGTTTAAAGGTAACTGGCTACATGCGCTGGCCGCCTACAACTCTGGCTCTGGCACCGTACGCCGTGCAATTCGTCAGAACGAAAAGAAAGGCAAGCCGACCGACTTCTGGAACCTGCGCCTGCCAAAGGAAACCCAGGCCTATGTTCCGAAACTGCTGGCTCTGAAGCGCCTTATTAATACACCGGAAGCCTTTGGCATGACTCTTAACTGCATCGATGACATGCCCTACTTCGAAGCGGTAGATATCAAAGGCCAGATCGACCTTGCGACAGCCGCCGAACTGGCCGATATGCACCTCGATGAGCTTTACCAGCTGAATCCGGCTTTCAACCACTGGGCGACTGACCCGTATGGCCCTCATCGGCTACTCATACCGGTCGATAAGGTAGAAACCTTCGCTGAGAACCTGGCCGATCTTCCAAAATCTGAACGCATAAAGTGGAAGCGCCACAAGATTAAACCTGGTGAAACCCTCAGCCATATTGGTGACCGCTATTCGGTTTCGGTTAGCACACTCAAGCGACTGAATAACCTGTCGTCTACGCAGATTCGTCAGGGCAAACACCTGATTATTCCCGTGGCCAGCCGTAAATTGTCGGATTACAACCTGACCGCCTATCAGCGCAAGAAGACACTGCAGAATATTCGCCGTAACGGCCACAAGGTGACCCATGTGGTACAGCCCGGCGATACCTTCTGGGATCTGTCCCGCAAATACCGGGTTAAACAGCATAGCATCGCCCGCTGGAATGGCATGGCAATTCGTGATCCATTGAAAGCTGGCCAGAAGCTGGTCATCTGGACTCGTGCACCGCAGGCCTTCAAGGGCAGCAATAACACGATACAGCGTATCTCCTATCGCGTACGCAATGGTGACTCTCTCTATCGCATCGCACAGAAGTTCAACGTGGCTGTCAACGACCTGAAACGCTGGAACAGCTTTAGCAGTAAATATCTGCAACCAGGCCAGACAATCAAACTCTATGTAGATGTCACCCGCCAGACCGGTGAAGGCTAAGTCACCGCTGGCGGAAGCCTTTACGCTACCCACAAATCCTGTGAATGTCATATACTCTGAACATAACAATGACATTAAGTAAATGGACAAAGGTAATCCATGAGCGACACGATTGATGTAGCCACCCTTAGCCGTTATCAACCACTCAATGCCCTCAATGAAGACAACCTGCAGGAAGTTCTCAAGAATCTGACTCTTGAAACTATCTCTGCGGGTGACACCTTATTTAAGAAAGGTGATCACGACAGCTTCCAGTATTACCTGTTCGACGGTGAAATTGAGTTACTCGGTGGCAGTAGTGTTTTAAAAACCCTGAAGAGTGGTACCTCAGACAGCCTTAATGCCATCGCCCATATCCTTCCCCGCACCGTAACCGCACGAGCAAAAACCGATTGCCACTACTTTAAGGTGGATGGCAACCTGGTCGACGTCATGCTCACCTGGGACCAGACCGGCAACTATCAGGTAGATGAAATCGGCATTGGTAGTGGCAGCGGTGACGATGACTGGATGTCACGTATCCTGCAAACCCAGGCATTTCACCGAATCCCCCCGGCCAATATTCAGGCGATATTTCTACGCATGGAGTCAGTACCCGTTAAAGCCGGCGAAGTCATTGTGAAACAGGATGAAGACGGCGATTACTTCTATGTCATCAAAAAAGGCCGCGCCCTGGTTACCCGCACGGCACCCAACCAGCCCAAGGGAATCAAACTGGCGGAACTTAAAGATGGTGACACCTTCGGTGAGGAAGCGCTCATATCGGATGCCAAGCGTAATGCCACGATCACCATGCTCACCAGCGGCATTATTAGCCGCCTGTCCAAACAGGATTTCCTCGACCTGCTCAATGAGCCCCTGCTCAGCTGGGTCGACTATAAACAGGCACAACAGATGATCGATGAAGGCGCCGAATGGCTGGATGTTCGCCTGCCCGCCGAGCACCAGGCTAATGCCATCAAAAACGACAACCATATCCCGCTGATTTTCCTGCGCATGAAGCTGGATGGCCTTGATACTAATAAAAAATATATTGTTTACTGTGACACAGGGCGTCGCAGTTCGGCTGCGTCTTTTCTGTTAAATGAAAGGGGTTATACCACCTCCATACTCAAAGGCGGCCTGGGTGAAGTCCCGGAAGATCGACGCATTAGCAGCAACTAACCCCCTGTAAGGCTTAATAGGCATGGATGTTAAACTGAATTTTCATAATAAGGCAGTTAATGTAAATCTCTCCAAATCCGCCAGGCAAAAAAGCCAGCAACAGAAAGGAAAATTAATTATAGAAATACAGGTTTACTTCAGCTGCCTGCTGGGTAAACGGCTGGCTTACTATAGTGCTGAAAAAATTGCCGGTGCCTGGCAGCTTGAACAGGATATATTTGATGGCATGCTGCAGGATGCACAGCCCATTAGCGATAGCATATTTATTCGTTTCAATACCGTAATGACAAAACACTGTCCGGTATCCGACTACGCAGGTCCACCACCGGTCACCGATTTCACCATTAAAAACCAGAAACCCTATGTGCCTGACTGGTTGGACCTGGATTTTAAAGACGGTTACTGGTGCGGCGGATTTGGTTGGCATGCGAGCAAACGTGGGGATTCTAATACCCGGCAGGTACGTGCCGAGGCCATCTAGAGCATGGTGTTGAGTACCCGGGTAAACTTTTGCTGAAGTCGTATGCTGGTTGTCATACCAGTGAACTTCTAACTCGAGTTTTTATTATTGACAGGGATCCAGTGGCTTTTGTTTTGTAGTGGGAACTTGTGGTTTTATGGGCAAGCTCTTATCCGAGTGAGAACTCGATTTCTGGCTTTTCGCCTCGCTGGCGAGTTACTTTTCTGTCTGCAGCAACAGAAAAGTAACCAAAAGAATGCCGCCCCCGGCACACTTGCCACTATCAAAAAGCAGATAGTGGTTCCCAAAAATGCTTCGAGAGAGCTGCTGTTTTGTTCTAAGTATCTGTGACAGTTTCGCTCTTTTCTCGGGTCGTGCTGATTCGCCGTCCAGGCTCAACAGCACTCGATTTCACATCCCTGTGAAATCGCCCCTAGCTTGGGGCATTTTTGGCAAGTGTGATGGGGATCTTGCGAAGTCACTGATGTTACCTACCACAGGATGGCTCCCTTCGTTTTTTACCGTCGACTTCGTGAAAGCCATTTCTAGACACAAGCCTCCCTCATCCCTTGCCGAAAATTGTATGCCTGTAGGGTCAAAATCACAGGACGTGATTTTGAGGGCTGATAAGCCAGGACGGCGCATCTGCCCGACCCGGCAACGAAGATAATACGCTCAACGATTCTAAAGATACCAACCAGTGGCCCGTTACAATTTTCGGGAACCCCCATGGCTTTTTATGGGGGTAAGGGTGACGGAGCGGCATTTTCTTGGTTACTTCTTTGTTGCTGGAGACAAAGAAGTAACTCGCCATAAAGGCGAAAAGCCAGAAATCGAGTTCTCACTCGGACAAGAGCTCGCCCAATACAACTCCAATTCTCACAACAAAAAAAGCCACTGAACCCCAGCTAAAAACATGCTGGGATGACGCAGCCTGACAAGAAACAGAAATCCCCCACTGAACAGAACTAACATAACCCTTATATTAACCCCTGAACCCAGGCACCTTAGCGTGATCCACCTCGTCAATCTGCTCTTCCGGCAGGAATTCCCTGGCATACTGCAGGTAAACCTTTTCACGCACAAACACATCAAAAATATCCGGATCGATATGTGAATCCTCTTTCATTTTACCGAGTATATCCAGGCATACACTCAGCTTCTTACCGTCCTTGTAAGGTCGATCACGTGCAGTGAGCGCTTCAAAAATATCGGCAATACCCATCATACGCGCCTGCCATGACATCTGTTCACGAGTAAGGCCTTTGGGGTAGCCTCTGCCATCCATGCGCTCATGATGCCCACCCGCATATTCGGGTACATTCTTCAGGTGTTTCGGAAATGGCAACTGATCGAGCATTTTAATGGTGACGACAATATGATTATTGATTACCTGTCGCTCTTCGTCGGTCAGCGTACCTTTGGGAATTATCAGGTTTTTGATTTCATCTTCATTCAGTAAATTCTGAGTGTCACCTGTTTCATTAACAAACTGATAGGCTGCGATTTCACGAACTCGCTGCTGTTTGTCTTCCGCCATATATTCACCACCAACATTTGCGGTTGCGATAAAGGCAATATCATTATTCACCTGCTGGATAAACGTATCATATTCATCCTGCGCCTGTTGTATCGCTGCATTATCATCCGCAGCTTGTGCCGCTAACTGTTTTTCCAGCATTGCAATACGTGCATCACGTTTGATAATTTCAAATCGCGCATTTACCGTATTAATACGATCGTAAATCGTTTCCAGCTTGGTGGATTTATCAATAACATATTCCGGCGTCGTCACCTTGCCGCAATCATGTAGCCAGCCAGCGATCATTAACTCGTAGCGATCGCCTTCACTCATTTCGAATTCACCTAAGGCACCTTCATCGGCATTGTGACAGGCGTCGGCGATCATCATGGTCAGTTCCGGTAGACGTTTACAATGACCACCGGTGTATGGAGATTTTTCATCGATCGCGGTTGCGATTAATTTTATAAACGCTTCGAATAGCGCTTTCTGTTCATCGATTAATCGTTTATTGGTAAGTGCGACGGCAGCCTGCGATGCAAGTGACTCAGCAAGTTTCTGGTCCTGTTGAGAGAAATCGACGACTTCACCACTATCGGTATCGGTAGAATTGATCAGCTGCAAAACACCGATGATATCATTCTCATGATTTTTCATGGGAATGGTTAGAATTGATTTTGTTCGATAGCCCGTATTTTCATCGAATTTACGTGTACCGCTAAAATCATAACCATCGGCATCATAAGCATCTGGAATATTGATGGTTTCATCATTTAAAACCGCACTGGTGACAACCATCGAGAGATTATCGTGACCTTCAACATGCAGTGGCAATGGTTTGAAAACAATCGCCTCACCCGTGGTACCCCCCATATGAATATCTAAGGAGTCTGTAGAAACAATTTCAAACACAAGTTCGTCTTTATCATTCAGAATATAGATCGAACCACCATCCGCATTGGTTAGCTGTTTCGCACCCTCGAGAATCAGCTCAAGCACACGCTGATTATTTTTTTCTGCCGACAGTGCAATGCCGATATCATTCAAGAGTTCGATTTTTGATATCAGTTTATCCATCGATATGCCTCCACAGCCTGCAAGCACCTCTTTTGAATTCTCAATCGAAATACTGTTCTAGAATTCGCCCTGAGCCGCTCGGTGCATGATTGTTTTTAATGTATCACGTACTTTTATTGCTTCTGCCTTGAGTGCTGGCGGAATCGGTTCACCACCATGAATCATTAAATCCAGATCCAGCGTATAAATCCATAACTTGCCCTGCTGATCTTCGATCAGCGATAACCGACAGGGCAATATGCTGGCAAAAGCATCGTTGTAGTTCAAAATACTGGCCGCTGTCATGGCATTGCACAGCATATATATTTTAACAAAGCGAAAAGGTTTACCCGTGATCGCTTCCACTTCCTTATACAGAGCTAACTCACCAACATTTTTGATATTCAGCTCATTAGCAATGCTGCGGATCATCACATCCACATCTGCAGCCTTGAGCCCTTGCCTGACTTCCACGCGATACACCATAGCATCAACCGCTGAACCAGAGTCGTAGGCTTTACGCAGAAAATCACTATATATATGCAACGAATCCTCATCGAATGTATTAATACGTTGCACGACTGCATCGACTTTGAAATACGCGATCACAGACACCAGTATACTGAGCAGGCCGATAACAGCGAGAATATTACGTATCGTATTCATTACACTACCAGCTTATCGACTAATACCACCTTTAGTGAGCTCAGCTGGTGACAATAGCTTCTCGAGTTCCTCTCGAGAAAGTTGCGTCATTTCTTCTGCAACATCGATCACGGCCCGCCCTTCGGCATAAGCTGTTTTCGCAATTTTCGCACCCAGTTCATAACCAATGACTGGGTTTAATGCTGTAACCAGTATGGGATTACGCGCCAGTGCAGACTCAATATTTTGCTGATTGACAGTAAAACCTTTAATCGCCTTATCGGCCAGCATACGGCTACCATTTGCCAGTATCTCGATGCTTTGTAATAAATTATAGGCAACCACGGGCAACATCACATTGAGCTGGAAGTTACCCGACTGTCCGGCAATGGTAATCGTTGTATCATTACCGATAACCTGGGCACACACCATCGCCATCGATTCGGGTATAACCGGATTCACCTTACCCGGCATAATACTGCTCCCCGGCTGCAATGCAGGTAAAGCAATCTCACCCAGACCTGCCAGTGGACCGGAATTCATCCAGCGTAGGTCATTAGCAATTTTCATCAGGCTGACTGCAATTGTCTTTAACTGACCGCTTAGCTCTACCGCAGCATCCTGACAACTCAGACCTTCGAACTTGTTTGGATTACTACTAAAGCTGTGGCCACTCAGCTGACTCATCTGCTCCGCAAATTTTTCAGCAAAGTCTTCATGTGCATTAATACCCGTACCTACTGCGGTACCACCCTGCACCAGCGAGCTGATACGCGGCATCACCCCATTGAGGCGCTCGATTCCAAGTGCAATCTGTGCCGACCAGCCACCCAGTTCCTGCGCCAGGCTCACCGGCATGGCATCCATGAGATGTGTACGGCCCGTTTTTATGACAGCTTCCAGCTCAGCGCATCGAGTATCGAGGGTGGCTTTAAGGTGTTGCAGGGCTGGAATCAACTGTTCACGGGTTTGCAGGCTGGCACTTACATGAATCGCTGTAGGAATGACGTCATTCGAACTCTGCCCCATATTCACATGATCATTGGGATGAACCGTCAGCTCCGATGCCTGGCTCGCCAGGTGAGCGATAACCTCGTTGGCATTCATATTGGTACTGGTGCCGGAACCCGTCTGGAATATATCAATGGGGAAATGATCATCCACTTCCCCATCACGGACTTTCTGGGCCGCCTCGATAATCGCACTCGCCAGACCAGGATCCAGCTCGCCCAGATCCCTATTCACCCCGGCACAGGCCATTTTCACCAGCCCCAGGGCACGGATCATCGCCCGCGGCATGAGCAGGTCGCTCACCGGAAAGTTCTCAACGGCACGCTGAGTCTGCGCCCCGTAAAGAGCATCGGCTGGGACTTCCAGAACCCCCATACTGTCTTTTTCTATGCGAACATCGCTCATATTAGCTCCATAATGCAAAAAATCGTCTACAGCCTGTGCGCTGGCCTGTATAATTCGCACACTATATTATAGGTGTGGCGTAGCACTGCAACCCCGGCGAATGGCCCGGCGGCATGTATTTCGCCATTGTGCCTAGATTTTAGCTCGAAACCGACAGATAAAAGACAGAATTTATGCAACTCAGTGAACTCACCGCAATCTCTCCCGTCGATGGCCGTTATGGCAGCAAAACCACCGAATACCAGTCGATTTTTAGCGAGTTTGGTCTAATACGCCACCGTGTGCTGATCGAAATCCGCTGGCTTAAGGCGCTGGCTGCTGAGCCCGCAATTGCCGAAGTCCCTGCCCTGAGTGAAGAAGCTGCCAGCCTGCTGGATAGCATCGAAACCGGTTTTAGTCTTGAGGATGCACAGCGTGTCAAAGATATCGAAAAAACCACCAATCACGATGTAAAAGCCGTTGAGTACTTCCTTAAGGAAAAAATTGCCGACAATGCTGAGCTGGTTGCGATCTCGGAGTTTATTCACTTTGCCTGCACCTCAGAGGATATCAATAACCTGTCCCATGCCCTGATGCTGAAAGAGGGCCGTGATAGCGTACTGGTCGAGCAGATGGACGATGTCATCGATAAAATGCGTGCCCTCGCCCACGAACTGGCAGAACAACCGATGCTAAGCAAAACCCACGGCCAGCCCGCCTCGCCGACTACCATGGGTAAGGAGCTGGCGAACGTAGTCTATCGCCTACAGAAACAGCGCGACCAGGTGCTGGGCGTGAAACTGATGGGTAAAATCAACGGTGCGGTGGGTAACTACAACGCCCACCTCTCAGCCTACCCGGATTTCGACTGGCAGGGCTTTGCTCGCAAGTTTATCGAGTCGCTGGGTATTCACTTTAACCCCTATACAATACAGATCGAGCCGCACGATTATATGGCAGAGCTATTCGATGCCATCTCACGCTTTAATACTATCCTGATCGATATCT
Source organism: Gammaproteobacteria bacterium (assembly GCA_041589175.1). Classification (GTDB taxonomy): domain Bacteria; phylum Pseudomonadota; class Gammaproteobacteria; order SZUA-229; family SZUA-229; genus SZUA-229. The sequence goes on along the minus strand of JBFHWF010000062.1, from coordinate 2,120 downwards.
GTCGTGACATCTGGGGTTATATTTCGGTGGGCTACTTCAAACAGAAAACCGTTGAAGGTGAAATTGGCTCATCGACCATGCCGCACAAGGTTAACCCCATCGACTTCGAAAATGCCGAAGGCAACCTGGGTATCGCCAATGCGCTGTTCGGTCACCTGTCGATGAAACTGCCGATTTCTCGCTGGCAGCGCGATTTAACCGACTCAACGGTCATTCGTACACTGGGTGTTGGCTTCGCTCATTCAAGTATCGCTTACCTCTCTGCGCTGCGCGGCCTTAACAAGCTGGAAATCAACCCGGCAGCGCTGGAAGCCGAGCTGGATAGTAACTGGGAAGTGCTGGCGGAGCCTATCCAGACGGTGATGCGTCGCTATGGCATTGAAAAGCCCTATGAAAAGCTCAAGGAACTGACCCGAGGCAAACGGGTTGATCAAAAGACTATGCAGGACTTTGTACAGGGACTGGATATCCCGCAGGAAGCGAAAGATCGCCTGATGACCATGACCCCCATGAACTACATCGGTAACGCGATTGAGCAGACAAAGAAGATCTAGCGTTACACACAGCCCAGGATAAACCTGGCTATACCACAGTGCGCCCGTCGACTTTGTCGCGGGCGCACTGTCATTTTATAATAGTGAAACGTTAACGAATCTGACGACACATGAAACCACGCCACAACCCGCTTGGTGATCTCACACCACAACAGTTCCTCGATGAGTACTGGCAGAAAAAAGTACTGGTCGTGCGTAACGCCTTTCCCAACTTCCAGTGTCCCATAACCGCGGAAGAACTGGCGGGACTTTCCTGCGAAGACGATATTAATTCCCGCATCATCATGGAAAAACATGGTGAGCATCCGTGGCAGCCCATCTTTGGCCCCATGGATGACGAAGTGTTTGCGTCCCTGCCAGAAAGTCACTGGACATTAGCCATTAACGACCTGGAAAAAGTCATCCCCGAACTGGCCTGGTTACCCGACCTGTTTAACTTTATTCCCGAGTGGCGTTTCGATGACCTGATGTCCAGCTATGCCGCTGACCAGGGATCGGTCGGCCCTCACTTTGACCTGTATGATGTGTTTATTATCCAGGGCGAAGGTAAACGCCGCTGGCAGATCAGCACTGCAGAAGTTACAGAAGAGAATCAGGTTGAAGGCACCCCATTACGTATCCAGAAAGATTTTAAAGCCGAACAGGAATGGATACTTGAGCCTGGTGACATGATATATATTCCACCGAATGTATCTCATCACGGAGTATCGTTGGGTGAAAGTATCAGCTTTTCTGTTGGTTATCGCGCTATTAGTCATGCGGATCTGTTAAATGACTTTATCGCGCAGCTCACACAGGAACTTTCAGCAAAACTTACCTATACGGACCCAGATCTGAAGACACAAATAAATTCGTCAGAAATCACTGATGATGCTATACGAAGAGTACAAACAGTCTTTGAACACTATTTCAAATTGGATGAACAACAACTAATAAAGTGGTTTGGACGCTATATGAGCGATCCAAAATCGGACTATGGCGAGGCTCCTGAAGAGCTAGCAGACTCAATAGACGAACTCATCGAGACGATGAAAACCGGCCTGCGACTGGAACGTCACCCGGCGAGCCGCTTTGCCTTTTATCATAATGATGATGACTGTTCACTTTTTATCGATGGAACCGACTATACGGTTAGTACAACATTTGCAGAAAATCTCTGCCAAAATCGTAGCCTGGAGCTTGATGTAATAAGCAATACCACTGAAAGCGAACAACAAATCATTGTCAGCCTGTTTAATCAGGGCAGTCTTTACCTCACGGAGTAAGATATGGAATACACCGTTGAACTGACTTCCATGAAAGATAACGCAGAAGCGTTAAGATATGTAAGGCGAAAGGTATTTATCGAGGAACAGAATGTACCTGAAGAGCTAGAGTGGGATGAGTTTGATGAAACTGCAATTCATGCAATTGTGTTTAATGGTAAACATGAACCAATTGCAACAGGGCGACTCAAGCCTGACGGGCATATTGGTCGCATGGCGGTACTCAAGGCACACAGGAATAAAAAAATAGGTAGCGAAATATTAACAAGACTTATAAATCATGCTCAATTTCTTGGTCTAT
>JBFHWF010000061.1:0-14704 GCA_041589175.1 Gammaproteobacteria bacterium | reverse complement strand
CTTCGCTCATTTTCTGTTCGCTTCGCGGTTGTGTGCTTCGCACGGTCTATTCGCGCGCCCTCTCTGCGCGCAAAGACAGTCCCATCATCCACCCCATTTTCCAACCCACTTAAATTTACGCTTCGCGGCTTGGTCTTTTGATATCAAATGCATTGTCCGCAAATGAACGCTAATAAACGCGAAATTTGTATTTAATGATGCACCACTTTTTGAAGTTTCGAGTATCTGGTGAGGGTTGTTGCATCTGAATGGCTTTTACTGCTATCTAATCACTTATCAATTCAACGTCTGAAACTGACATAATCATCAGCCGCGAATACACATCATTCGAAAATTGCGTTTATTAGCGTTCATTTGCGGTCTAAATAAACAAAAACTGAATAGTAGTAGGCAATAAAAAAGGCCGTCTGTAATAGACGGCCTCTTTAGAATATGGCTCCCCGAGCTGGACTCGAACCAGCGACCCAATGATTAACAGTCATTTGCTCTACCAACTGAGCTATCAGGGATTAATAGTGCTCATACTAATGCCATCCTGGCGATGTGTCGCTACTTCGTAGTTCAACCTGCTTCGGCATCATGCCTCAGCGTTCGTGGCTCCTTGCCCGCCACTCACCCAACTGAGCTATCAGGGAATAGTGACTCGAAACAACTCCGTTTCGAGGGGCGCTATATTACTGATTCGCCCCTCGCGGGTCAATAGCCCTTTGGTCATTTATTTACGAAATTCTTAATCCTTTCAAGGGCTTTCTTCAGTGTGTCCAGATCGGTAGCAAAGGAGATTCGCATATGCCCCGGGCTGCCGAAGGCTGAGCCGGGAACCAGCGCCACTTCTGCCTCTTCGAGGATGCGTGAAGCGAGTTCCACATCGTCGGCTATGCCCATGCGTTCCATCACCCTGGCAAAATTGGGGAAGATATAGAAGGTGCCATCACTGGGTATGCACTCGACGCCATCAATTTCATTAAGGGTCTGTAGTACGTAGTCATGGCGTTCCTTGAAGGCTTTGTTCATCTGCTCGAGGCGGGACTGGTCGCCTTCCAGTGCCGCCTGTGCAGCAGCCTGTGAGATCGAGCAGGGGTTAGACGTACTCTGCGACTGTACCTTTTTCATGTTCTTGATCAGGTCTGCCGGGCCAGCGGCGTAACCGATACGCCAGCCCGTCATGGCATAGGCCTTGGACACGCCATTCAGTACGATGGTGCGCTTCATTAGCCCGGGAACGGCGTTGAGGATGTTGCAGAATGGCTCATCTGTCCACAGGATCTTTTCATACATGTCATCTGTAGCGATGAGGATATTCGGGTACTGGATGAGGACTTCAGCCAGTGCGGTTAATTCATCTTTGGTGTAGGCCTTGCCGGACGGATTGGATGGGCTATTGATCACAAACAGTCGAGTCTTGTCGGTGATGGCCGCACGTAGCTGTTGCGGGGTGATTTTGAAGTTCTGTTCCTGGGAGGCTTCAATGATAACGGGCTCAGCATCGGCCAGCATCACCATGTCCGGGTAAGAGACCCAGTAAGGGGCCGGTATGATGACTTCGTCGCCGGGGTTTAGTAGCGCCTGGGCCAGATTATAAAAGCTTTGCTTGCCGCCCACGGAGACCAGTATCTGGTCCATTTCGTATGTAAGGCCATTATCATTGGAAAACTTGTTTATAATGGCCTGCTTCAGACCCGGTGTTCCATCAACTGGCGTGTACTTGGTCTGGTTCTGGGTAATTGCATCGATCGCAGCCTGTTTTACATGTTCCGGTGTGGTGAAATCCGGTTCGCCGGCGGCAAGTCCGATCACGTCTCGACCATCAGCGCGAAGCTGTTGTGCGAGGGCGGTAACGGCAAGGGTGGGTGAAGGTTTAACTTTCTGTATGCGGTTGGATGCTTGAGTGCCCAATTCGGTAATCCTGTCAGGTTAGTTGCGCAGTTTCATTGTGAGGTATCTGCGCTGTCTGAGTATAATCAAACGGATTCAGCACACCGTCCATGCAGGGTACGGTGTATACGGGTATAGTGTAAACAATGTCGAAACAATTTGAAATCCATACAGATAAGAAACCTGCGGGAGATCAACCCGGTGCGATCAGGACATTACTGGGTGGCCTGGAAAGTGGCTTACTCAATCAGACCCTGCTAGGGGTAACGGGCTCCGGTAAGACCTTTACCATTGCCAATGTCATTCAGCAGACACAACGTCCAGCGTTAATTCTCGCCCCCAACAAAACCCTGGCGGCTCAGCTCTACGGTGAAATGAAGGAGCTGTTTCCCAATAACTCGGTAGAGTATTTTGTTTCCTATTACGACTACTACCAGCCTGAGGCCTATGTTGTCGCCAGTGATACCTTCATTGAGAAAGATGCCTCAGTGAATGAGCATATCGAGCAGATGCGACTCTCTGCCACCAAGGCCATACTCGAACGGCAGGATACGATAATCGTTGCCACTGTATCTTCGATTTATGGTCTGGGTGATCCTCAGTCCTATCTATCGATGATGTTGCACCTGGTGGTGGGAGACATGATTAACCAGCGGGATATTCTGCGTCGCCTCGCAGAAATGCAGTACACCCGGAATGACATGGAGCTGGCCCGTGGCTGTTACCGGGTACGCGGCGAGGTGATTGATATACACCCGGCAGAATCGGATAGTGAGGCCGTTCGCGTAGAGTTGTTCGATGATGAAGTTGAACAGTTGAGCTATTTTGATCCACTCACAGGGGAAGTGTTGCGTAAGGTTTCACGCCTGACGGTTTATCCAAAGACACATTATGTAACGCCGCGAAATGTCATCGAAGATGCGATTGATAAGATCAAGTCCGAGCTTCGCGAGCGCCTGGGTGAACTCAGAGACAATAACAAGCTGGTCGAAGCCCAGCGTCTCGAGCAACGTACCATGTTCGATATCGAGATGATGCGCGAACTTGGTTACTGTAATGGCATTGAAAATTATTCCCGTTACCTTTCCGGGCGCAAACCGGGGGAACCACCACCCTGTTTATATGATTACCTGCCGGATAACGCATTACTGATTATCGATGAGAGTCACGTTACTGTTCCGCAGCTGGGCGGCATGTATAAAGGTGATCGTTCACGCAAGGAAAACCTGGTGAATTATGGTTTTCGCCTGCCGTCTGCACTGGATAATCGGCCGCTGCGATTTGATGAATTCGATGCCATGCGCCCACAGACCATATTTGTATCAGCAACACCGGGCTCCTTCGAAGAAGAACATGCAGACCAGGTGGCAGAGCAGGTAGTCCGGCCTACCGGGCTGGTTGACCCCGAAGTGGAAATCCGGCCTGTTGCTACTCAGGTGGATGACGTGCTGTCGGAAATTACTATCCGTGTTGAAAAGAACGAGCGCGTGCTGATTACTACACTGACAAAGCGTATGTCGGAGGACCTTACCGAATATCTCGCCGAACATGGTGTCAAGGTGCGCTACCTGCACTCGGATATCGATACGGTTGAACGCATGGAAATTATCCGTGATTTGCGCCTTGGGGAGTTCGACGTACTGGTGGGTATCAACCTGTTGCGGGAAGGTCTGGATATGCCGGAAGTTTCCCTTGTTGCTATTCTCGATGCGGACAAGGAAGGTTTCCTGCGCTCGGACCGCTCATTGATACAGACCATTGGCCGTGCTGCCCGTAATCTGCATGGACATGCGATTTTATATGCCGATAAGATTACCGGTTCGATGAAGCGTGCGCTGGATGAAACCAGTCGACGTCGACAGAAACAGCTGGACTATAATGCTGAACACAATATTACGCCGAAGGGAATCGAGAAGGCGATACGGGATGTGATGGGTGTAGGATACGAACAGCGTCATGCCCAGAAAACCCTTGAAGTTGCAGAGCAGCAGAAAGCCTATGCGCATATGTCGGTTAAGGATATCAGTAAACAGATCGATCAACTCGAAAAGCAGATGTATCAACACGCACAGGATCTGGAGTTTGAAGAAGCTGCCGCAGTACGCGACAAGATCGGTCAGCTAAAACAGCTGTCTCTCGAATCGTGACATTATGTTGAGGTTATTGATACAGAGTTTTTTTGAACTGCTTATCAAGATTCTCGATCGTCTCCTGCCTGTTAGATCCCGAGTGCCTTTTAAACGGGTCGAGAGCCAGGCTATCGATTTTGATTTAACCACCAGCTTACAACGCAGGGCTGATGCACTGTCACGTGAGCATAGTTCGCCGGGCTTTCATCTGTTAACCGATAATCTTGAAGCGTTTAAAGTCCGCTGCGAAATGATTCGTAGTGCAGAGAAAACGCTCGATTTACAGTATTATTATTTTCAGGGTGATATCACCGGCCACCTGCTTGCAGACCTGCTGGTGGATGCAGCTAATCGTGGCGTGCGTGTGCGATTATTGCTGGATGATATCGATACGTTGGGTGCAGACCGGGCAATCGAAACTCTCAATTCACATCCAGATATTGAAATACGCCTGTTTAACCCGTTTGCTTTTCGGGGATTATTGCGCTATTTCGAGTTTCTGTTCGATCTGTCACGGGTTGGGCGTCGTATGCATAACAAGGCCATTATTGCTGACAATGCTGTGGCGGTTATCGGTGGACGAAATATCGGTGATATTTATTTCGCCGCAGATCCTGACCTGCTGTTTCTCGATATCGATCTGTTAAGCATTGGCCATGTTGTGCCACAGGTTTCCAGCAGCTTTGATGAATACTGGAACAGTCAATGGGCAACACCGGTGGAAAATCTGTATCCAGCACAGGATAAATCGAAGGCAAGGCAACGTATTCGCGATTACCTGTCACGCCAAATGCAGGGCGTGAGAAATACGAGTTTTTACCTGTCGCTTGATGCCGACGACATCAGGCAGGATCTGTTTACATTAGATTATACCTGGTGCAATGCTGAACTTTATTATGATTCCCCGAGTAAAGTTGAACCGGGTAACAAACATAAATCGACGCCGGTTATCGAGCACCTGCGTGAATGCCTGGTATCGGCTCAATCCGAATTGATTTTAATTTCACCCTATTTTGTACCCGGGCGTGAAACACTTTCATGGTTCCAGATTCTGATATCCAGGGGTGTGCGTATTCGTGTATTAACCAACTCACTGGTGGCCACCGATGTCGTTGCCGTGCATGCGGGATATGTGCGTTACCGCAAACGACTACTGGAAATGGGCGTCGAGTTATACGAGTTAAAAGCCACGGCCTATGCAACTCAACGTCGCAAGTTCAAGCTGCTGCGCCCGGGTAGTCGTACCAGCCTGCATGCAAAAACTATTGTCATCGATCGTCATTCGGTATTCGTGGGCTCACCCAATCTCGATCCACGCTCCCGTGACCTCAACACCGAGATGGGGCTGTTGCTGCATGATGAAGGTTTTGTGTCACAGGTGATGGCGATGTTTGCGGATGTAATCGATGGCAATGAAAGTTATCGGCTGCAACTTGCAGAAGAGGAAGCATTATCCAGCCGTGTTCGCTGGAGCAGTAAAGTGGATGGTGCGCAACTCATTTATACTTCGGATCCCCATGCCAGTATATGGCGGCGCAGCTGGCTGATGTTCTATCGTCTCATTGCGTCCGACGGTTTACTTTAGTGGATGGCAATTAAACCGCGTTATTGGCATAAGCGTATTGCCATGGAAAACCGCAATCGTCTTCAAGTGTTTTCAATAATCTATCGGTTGGCACCGCTTCGTGTGGGTAAATCTGCGTGATCACGAAGCCACCGCGTGAAAAGGCACATTCCTGTTTCCAGTTAAGTTCAGCGTAAGGGTGTGCATTACCGCATTTGTCGCAGGTGCAGAGTTTGCTCCCGTCGGTTGTCCAGTCAGTATTGTCCCAGCCTTCGATGCGTTTAGTACAGGATGGGCACTTGGGTCTGGCGGTGCGTGTATACCCCCGGCATGTAGGAGAGGCGGTATGCTCAAAAAGCTCGATCGTACAGTGCTCTACGCCTTCGCCTGGTCGCAGGCTGATGTTAGGTGAACAGCCAAGGAAGGTGAGCAGGCTGAGAAATTCTTCACCCGCAAGGTAACTGCCCTGGTCTGGATCAGGCGAATCAATCATTCCGCAGGTGCTTAAGCATTCGACAAGACGAGTTGTATCGACGTTTTGTTGTGGGTTAGACGGTAAGAATAACAGACGATTATGTGACATTGTGCAGGCTAAGTTACAGGGGCAGGCCAATATAACATTATTGATGACAGGTCTAAAGTAATCGGTTAAATTGATGGGCGAATGAAACTAAATGGATTTTGATTATGTATGTCACTCTGGTACACGTCCGCGTAAAAGCGGATCATATCGCTGATTTTATCGAAGCCAGCCGTCTTAATCATCAGGCGTCTGTGCAGGAGCCGGGTAATCGCCGTTTTGATATCCTGCAATCCGACGAAGACGCACAGCAGTTTGTTCTCTATGAGGCGTATGCCAGCGAGGATGATGCCCGTGAACACAAGAAGACGTCCCACTATATGAACTGGCGTGAAACCGTTGCTGACTGGATGGATGAACCGCGCCAGGGAATTACCTATACCGGACTTTATCCGGCATAACTTTTAACATCAATTTTGACGAGCTTATGAACCTGTTTGATTTTTCGATTGCCCGCTTACCCCGTATTATTTTTTCGCGCAATGCGATCACGCAGGTTCCGGAAATCTGTTCACAGTATGGTAAGCGGGTATTACTGGTGCTGGGCGCAAGATCATTTCAGCAAAGTGAGAATTTTGCGCGAATTATAGACGCGTTCGCAGTCAGCAAAATCCAGCTTAGCCAGTGTAATATCCCGGGCGAGCCATCTCCGCAAATGGTAGATGAAATTGTTGCTGAATATACACAACAGGATATCGATGTGGTCGTTGCCATTGGCGGTGGTAGCGCGCTGGATGCAGCCAAGGCCATTGCCGGTCTGTTAAAGGTCAATGATAGTGTGATGGATTATCTGGAAGGTGTTGGTCCGCAGAAAACATACCAGGGCCCGGCGGTTCCTTTTATTGCCGTTCCAACCACAGCGGGAACTGGCTCCGAGGCAACCAAGAACGCGGTACTGAGCGTGCAGGGTGAAGACGGTTTCAAGAAGTCTTTTCGTGATGACAAACTGGTTGCGGAATACGCCATCATTGATCCGCAGTTATTAGAAAGCTGTCCTCCTGAGGTTATTGCTGCGAATGGCATGGATGCGCTGACTCAGTTAATGGAATCTTACGTTTCTACCAATTCAAATGTAATGACAGATGCACTGGCGATCAGTGGCTTGCGCTCTGCGCGAGATGGTTTGCTGGCCTTATATGAAGACAGCAGTAATCCACAGGCACAGGAAAAGATGGCCTATGCATCGCTGCTATCGGGCATCTGCCTTGCACAAACCGGGCTGGGTTCTGTGCATGGTCTGGCATCACCACTCGGTGCGTTTTATCCCATACCCCATGGCATCGTTTGTGGCACACTGGTTGCCGAGGCAACAGCGATGAACATCGCATTGCTGCAGGACCGTGAACCGGACAGCCCGGCACTCACTAAGTATGCGACGCTGGGTGACGTATTAAATGAACGTCGACACCCCGATGCAGATGCGTCACGTAAAGCACTGGTAGATCTTCTTTTTAACTGGACCGAACGTATGCAATTACCACGACTGGGGCAATATGGTCTGAAGCAGGAGAGTCTGGATCATGTCGTGAAACACAGTCGCGGCAGCAGCATGAAAACGAATCCGATCGTTATGCGAGATGATGAATTGCGGGAGTTGCTGATACGCAGGCTTTGAATGCAGGGTATGATTTTGAGGGCTGATTAGCCAGGGTCGCGGAACATCAGAAATTACATTCTTTCTTAGAAAAAAGCCTGTTCGGTAAATAGAAAATCAGGAAAAGTTTTGTGGCCTGCAAAGCCACTCACCCTTTTATGAAACTGAGTGAGTAACGAGCTGATATCAGGGGTTGATTAAAGCACTGGCGGCAATATCGAGAATACATCCAGTTCCTGATCTTCCTCGAGATTATCCTTGTTTAGCTGATAATTTAACAGGTCATAGTACCTGCGAATATTGGTAACGTATTTAACCGGTTCCCATCCGCGGGCATAACCATAATAGGTTTGCTTGTACCATTTTTTTTGTGCAAGCAGAGGTAGTATGTGTTGTAAGTCTGTCCATTTGTCTGGATTTTTCTTCAGTTTTATCGCTAGCCGTTGTGCATCACGAACATGGTAGTAGCCTACATTGTATGCAGCCATTGCGTACCAGGTTCTGTCTGGCTCCTTGAGTTCTTTCGGGAAACGCTTACGGATCATGTCGAGATACTTGGCACCACCAAAAATACTGCTACGTGGGTCGAGCCGATTTTTTATGCCCAGTTGTCCAGCGGTTTGCTGGGTGAGCATCATAATGCCGCGTACGCCAGTTGGGGAAACCGCTTTGGGGTTCCAGTGGGATTCCTGGTAACCCATCGCAGCGAGCAGTTTCCAGTCCAGGTTGTATTCATTTGCGGCTTCTTTATACATGCCGATGTATTTGCTCAGGCGTGTTGCAATATGACGGCGAAAAATCCGATTGCCAACATAGTCAAATTTATCAACATGCCCATAATGTTTTTCAACCAGATGTGTTATCTCGCCATTATTCAGTACACGCCAGAAAAAGCTCATGGCCTTGTCATACAGGCTGGTGTCCTTGCCCAGCGGAAAGGCCCAGCCGAGTTGTTGAGGTTCTGAAATATCGAAGGCGACACGTAGCTCAATAAGAAAACGCTGGTTTTGTGCGACTTCGTTTGAGTCAGCTATGGTATAGTCAATGAGCTGGTTTTCTACCAGATATAACAGGTGTTCGCTATCCATATCTGTGTGCGTGTTCCAGTTTAGTTCAGGGTGTTTTTCCTGTAGGCGTAACAGGCTATCCACATGACTGGAGTTGGCAATTACTTCGAGGATGCCGTCGTCCAGATCTTCTATGCTGCGAGGACGATATGACTGGTTGTTGTAGATAAGCTGCTCTGTTACATCCATATAGCTGGCGGCGAATCGAACCTGCTGCTTACGCGCTTCGGTGATGGTCAGTCCAGCGGCCGCAAAATGTGCTTTACCGGTGTTCAGCGCATCGAAAATATCCTGAATATTATCACTGGTAATAACTTTTAATTTAACCCCCAGTGATTTGGCAAATTTTTTAGCCAGGTCATATTCGAAGCCTGTCTCACCATTGGGGCCCTCATAGTAGGTCGTCGAACTGTTGCGGGTAATCATAATGATTTCACCCGTGTTCAGCACCTGGTTGAGCATATTTGGCTTGAACAGGGTAGGAACTACATTGAACAGCACCAGCAGGATTGCCGCTAATATAAGGAGTGATGTGCCCATCAGGCGGCAACGTGGACTCTGTAAGGGGTTATCCATGCAAACTGATCTCAATACGCCCTGTTTTAAATCAGGGCTTTTACTTCCTGTTATAGTTCAAATTGTGCCCATATGGGGCAATGGTCTGAGGGCTTTTCCATCGCCCTTACCATGTAATCGATGCCCGCGTCCTTAAGTGTTTCAACTAGCGGTGGTGTTGCCAGAATGAGGTCGATGCGCAGGCCGCGCTTGGGGTCACGTTCGAAGCCCCGGCTGCGGTAATCAAACCAGCTGAAGCGGTCATTAATCTGTGGGTAAATATGGCGATAGCTATCCACAAGCCCCCAGTTATATAAGGATTTTAACCAGTCCCGCTCCTCTGGTAAAAAGCTGCACTTGCCGGATTTTAACCAGCGTTTCGCATTATCCTCACCTATGCCAATATCCTGCTCCAGAGGGGCAATATTCATATCGCCCATGACAATGATGGCTTCATCAGGTTTGTGGTTTTTTTCAATATAGGATTGCAGATCTGCATAAAACTTCTGCTTGGCCGGATATTTTTGCGGGTGGTGAATGCTCTCTCCCTGTGGGAAATAGCCATTCATAACAGTAAGTTTACGGCCGTTGATTTCGAACCGGCCGGCAATAAAGCGGCGCTGGGCATCTGTTTCATCCGTAGGAAAACCCTTAATAATAGCTTCGGGTTTATGCCGATAGAGCAGGGCAACACCATAATGGGTTTTCTGGCCATGAAATGCGGCCTGATAGCCCAGTGCTTCGACCATTTCGATGGGGAAGTCGCTATCCTGAGTTTTGGTTTCCTGAATACCAATAATATCGGGTTCATGGTGGGCGACAATCGCTTTAAGCTGGTGCTGGCGCATGCGGATACTATTGGTATTAAACGATACTATTTTCATCTTGCTACAGAAATCGGTGTAAAATCAGTAGCCTAATCTAACATTGTTTGCTTTTGCTGTCTTTAGAGAAACCTTATGTTACAGATTCATCCAATTCGGGCGTTTTCCGACAATTACATCTGGCTTATAGCGACGCGTGGAGAGTCACGCGTTGCGGTGGTTGATCCGGGCGATGCAGATCCGGTTGTGCGGTATCTTAATGCTGAGGGATTAACGCTGGGGGCGATTCTGATTACGCATCAGCACTATGATCATACCGGTGGTGTACTCGAGCTTCTGCAGCAGTATCCTGAATGTGAGGTTTATGGGCCAGGGCGTGAGCCTTCCGATTCTCCCTCGCGAATCGACAGGCCCGTGCTGCAGAGTGTCGATCACAAACTCAGTGAAGGCGATCGCTTCAGGCTGGATTTTCTGCAGGCTGAGTTCAGCGTAATGCAGATTCCGGGGCATACCCTGGATCACCTTGCCTTTCGTGTTGGCGATGCACTGTTTTGCGGTGACACATTATTTGCCGGCGGCTGTGGCAGGCTGTTCAGTGGTACGGCCCAGATGATGTCAGATTCACTTATGCGCCTGGCTGAACTGCCCCCATCGACACAGGTTTACTGTGCCCATGAATATACGGTCGATAACCTGGGGTTTGCCAAATGGGTGGAGCCAGACAGTAAGGACATACAGTCGCGAGACCAGCGCGAACTCGCGTGTATGGAAAACGGTGGTCCGACCTTGCCATCCACTATTGCCCTTGAGTTAAGTACTAACCCATTTATGCGGACCCGGGTGGCTGGCGTTAAAGCGGCTGCCGAGCAGTATGCCGGTCGTGCATTGAACACTGACTGGGAAGTGTTTGCTGCACTTAGGGAATGGAAAGATACCAAATACGATTAGTGAATCGTGCTGCCCTAAAAGCGAATGTCCGCTAATGCACGTAAATAAACGCTAATTTGTGATGTTGGTTAATGCGGCTTGTTCAGGCCTATGAATGTCTCGTAATTGTGAAAGGCATAGGATAGTTATTCTTAGCGCTGTGTATCTTAACTAGTAGCCTTGCCGGTTACGGCTTATGTAAAACCAGCCTGCTTGATTAGCGTGTATTCGCGTTCATTTGCGGATTAAATCTTATAGCTATTATCCGGGGATAAAAAAAGCCCTGCTAATTTAGCAGGGCTTTCTTTACGCCGGGTTTATGCCCGGGCATAGACTCACTGAGTGAGTTTACTTATCAAGACTCTGGTAATAATTGATCAGGATCTCTGCAACTTCGGGGCGTGAGAATTCCTTCGGTGGGGCAATACCCTGGCCGAGCATTTCACGAACCTTGGTGCCTGACAGTAATACGAAGTCTTCTTTACTATGATCCGGTGCTTCACGCATCATCACAACCTTGTCCAGTTTCTTCGAGTAGGCCGTGTGGTCTGCTTCGAATATCTGGATTTCCAGTGCACCAGCCGGTACTTCGTTCTGGAAGATAGTCTGTGCATCGAAGGCACCGTAGTGATCACCAACACCTGCGTGGTCACGTCCGATAATGAAGTGTGTTGCGCCCATATTCTGACGGAAAGTTGCATGTAACACGGCTTCTTTAGGACCTGCATATAGCATGTCGAAACCGTAACCGGTTACCATCGCGCTGTTCTGTGGGAAGTACAGCTCGACCATCTTGCGGATTGCCGCGTCGCGTACGGGGGCAGGGATATCGCCAGGCTTGAGTTTACCCAGCAGCATGTGAATCACCAGGCCATCGCAGTTAAGGCGTTCCATGGCCATATGGCACAGTTCTTCGTGGGCCAGGTGCATGGGGTTACGAGTCTGGAAGGCGACGACTTTTTTCCAGCCGCGTTCCGCGATCTCGTTACGAATCTCAACCGCTGTGCGGAAGGTGTCCGGGAATTCGGTCTGGAAGTAAGAGAAGTTTAGAACCTTGATCGGGCCCGAAATACATACTTTACCCTGAGAGTTGAAGGCTTCTACGCCGGGGTGGTCTTCACCGGCAGCAGGGCGATAGATTTCTTTGGTCATCATCGCCATATCGTCGTCGCTGAATTCTTCAACGGCTTCAACATTCATCACGGCCAGTACGGGGTTGCCGTCTACATTAGGGTCTTTAAGGGCAATGCGGTCACCCGCCTTGATATTACCGGCATCTTCGACCAGGTTGAGCACAGGCACAGGCCAGAACAGACCCGAGGTCATCTTCATGTCTTTGGCAACCGACAGGGCATCCGCCTTGTTCATATAGCCGGTGAGTGGGTTGAAATAACCCGCACCCATCATGACTGCGTTGGCTGCAGTCGCAGAACTAACAACGATGGAAGGTAGAGACTCTGCCTCTTTCTGTAGCGCATCGTTTTCTGCTGAATCATAGACGAATAAAGGGTTCAGTTCATCTGAACCATGTGGTTTTATCATTCTGATCTCCTCAATCCGGGTACTTAGCCCCTGTGCCTTTTATAATAAGTAAATTAGCTGACAGTAATATTATGTGTTTTATCATGTCGTGGATTTGATCTTTATCATATCCCTGCGTGATTCAACACGTCAGACCGACTGGCTGCCTTATTCCACACATCATAAAGGGGTTCGCAGGATTGGCTAATTCATATCACTTGGGGAGGGATGAGTTTTTTTTATTAATACAGATAATGCTTTTGACAGGGGCAAAGGGTGATGCATCTAAAGCCTGATGTGACGTTTATGCCCAGTTATGAGATGAACAACAAACTCATCGAATTCTCAATATAGTGAGTAATGATTTTCATGCGACTCGTTTTTTGGCTGGTAATTCAATGACAGCATGTAAGCCTTCACCGGGTTCGCTATAACAGTTTATATCACCGCCTAGCTTTTGTACCACCAGATTATAGACTACAAACATACCAAGCCCTGTGCCACCAGATTCACGTCGGGTGGTATAAAAGGGTTCAAAGATGTGCTTCAACTGTTCTTCTGTCATCCCTCTACCCGTGTCGTGATAATCAATAATCAGTTTGCCGGTATCTTCTTCAATACTTGCAATGATATTAATTTGGCCACTGCTATCTTCACCTTGCTGTTCTCGATATAGTTCATCGTATCCGTGAGTCAGTGAGTTCATAATAAGGTTGGTTAGTATCTGTGAGAATGCGCCGGGGATGCTATGTATTGTGATGCTGTCACTACAGTGAACACGCACTTTATGTGGCGTACGTTTTAGTTGCGGCTCGATGCTTGTAACGATGTTATTTAAATATTCACACAGATTGAATTCCCTGGCGTTATCCATATTCTGATCGGCAGATACCTGTTTAAAGCTGGAAATTAGATCGGCAGCGCGTTTCAGGTTGGTATCGAGTATTTTGCTGGATTTAGCGCTATCTCTTAAAAATGATTCCAGTTCTGATTTCTTGATGGCGTTGTTTTCCAGGCTGGTTTTTATGTTATCTATTTGTTCGGTGATATTGCTATTTGCAGTCATACTAATACCAATAGGAGTATTAACTTCATGGGCTACACCTGCAACCAGGGTGCCAAGCGCCGATAATTTCTCGGATTCGATGAGCCTTTCCTGTGTTTGCCTGATCTCATTTAAAGATTCTTCAAGGGCAATATTCGAATTGCTAAGCTCCTGTGTACGTTTTTTGACATTCTGTTCAAGATTTTGCTGGTGTTCAAGCAGGTTGCTCTGGATTGATCGTATGCGAACTATAACAATAATAGAAAGTACAACGATAAGGCTAAGAGTGATGTAAACCAGTAATGACATTCGTTCATTAATGGTATGCATCGACTGGCTGGCTTTGTTTTTTAGATCGGTAATCGTCTTCTTTTCAATGGAAATAAGTCGTGAAAATGAATCTATTAACTGGCTCTGGCCAGGTAAAACGATCTGGTAAAGAATGTCACTGGATTCGGCGATATTTTGAGGCTCATCACTCATTGCGAGCTCAACGGCCCGTCGCTGTGCGGGTAGAATAGATTTGATAATATCCGTATGGCTATCCAGCTCTGCCTTTTCTTCCTTATTGACGTCGAGCTGTAGCAGAGCAGCACGTCGCTCTGCAAATTGACCAGCATGTATTTCCAGCTGAATATTCAATTCATCCTGAATGAATACATCGGTGGTGTCGATGATTTCTGAGGTGAGTCGAGTTCTTTTGCGGGCTAGCTCCATGAGTTCGCTATTGAGGAGCATTTTATGGCTTTCAATTTCACTTGCTGTAATAATTTCGTTAAGCTCATGCAGCTGTTTACGATACGACTGATAAGTAAATAAAACCAGGCAAAAATACGCTATAAACACCGCTGAAACCAGTGGAGCTATGTTTTGTTGAATACGGGACAGGTAAGTGCTTATGTGCAAGAGGCTCGGCCTTAATTATTGTTTAATCCGTGTATTTAGCAAAGATTCCTATAAAGTTCAGCTTGATTTATTGATATAGGCAAACTAAGTGAGTGATTTCTATATAAGAAGAGTCTG
>JBFHWF010000060.1:0-15360 GCA_041589175.1 Gammaproteobacteria bacterium | reverse complement strand
TAACCAGTCTGCGGTAACGGTACACGTACTGCAGGGTGAGCGTGAAATGGCCTCGGGTAACAAATCACTGGGTCGCTTCGACCTGGCGGACATCCCGCCAGCACCTCGTGGCGTGCCACAGATCGAAGTGTCGTTCGATATTGATGCCAACGGTATCCTGAACGTTTCGGCGAAAGACAAGGCGACTGGTAAAGAACAGTCAATCGTGATCAAGGCGTCGTCTGGTCTATCGGATGAAGAGATTGATAAGATGGTGAAGGATGCGGAAGCGCATGCGGATGAAGACCGCAAGCAGAAGGAACTGGTTGAAGCGCGTAATGCGGCGGACAACCTGATCCACGCAACCGAGAAGTCACTGAAAGATCTGGGTGACCAGGTGAGTGACGAAGAAAAGTCATCGATCGATACTGCGATTGCCGAGCTGAAGTCAGCAACCGAAGGTGATGACAAGGCGCTGATCGAAGAGAAGACAACTGCACTGACGGAAGCGGCGGGCAAGATTGCCGAGAAGGCATATGCCCAGGCGCAACAGCAGCAGGGTGGTGCAGCAGGTGCGGCGGATGCCGGTGCTGATACCGCTAGCAACAGTGCTGATGACGAAGTGGTTGATGCCGAGTTTGAAGAAGTTAAGGACGACAACAAGTAAGCCTTAACGAGGCATTGAGCCACAGCAGAATGCCTGGTTACCATGCCGGGCATTTTGTGTGTATAAGCGTTTAAAAGCGTTAACAGCATTTTGTCCGCGAATAAACGCAAAAAACGCTAATGGTTATGTTGCTGCGCCTGCGGCGCAGTAACAGAAACAATACGCTGTTAATTGCGTTTATTCGCGTGTATTCGCGGACAGATTGCTTCTAACAAAATAGAGCCGGATAGAGCATGTCAAAACGAGATTATTACGAAGTTCTGGGTATCGGCAAAGATGCCAACGAAGCCGAAATCAAGAAGGCCTTCAAACGCCTGGCGATGAAGTTCCATCCTGACCGTAACCAGGATAGCCCCGACGAAGCCGAGGTGAAGTTTAAGGAGGCTAAGGAAGCCTACGATATTCTCTCCGATGCGCAGAAACGTGCCGCCTATGATCAATATGGCCATGCGGGCGTTGATCCTTCAGCCGGCGGCGGTGCTGGCTTCGGTGCGGGTGGTGCAAACTTTAGCGATATTTTTGGTGATGTGTTTGGCGATATCTTTGGCGGTGGCGGCGGTGGCCGCAGTCGATCTTACCGTGGTGCAGACCTCCGTTATAACATGGAGCTGAGCCTGGAAGATGCGGTTTTTGGAACCACGGCAAAGATCAAAATTCCAACACTGGTGGCCTGTAAAACCTGTGATGGTTCAGGTGCCAAAAAAGGTTCATCTCCAGTTACCTGTACCACATGCGGTGGCACCGGTCAGGTGCGTATGCAGCAGGGGTTCTTCTCTGTGCAGCAGACCTGCCCCCACTGTCACGGCCAGGGTAAGACCATTACCGATCCCTGTGGTGATTGTCATGGCCAGGGCCGAATCGAAGAGCGCAAGACGCTCTCGGTTAAGGTTCCACCGGGTGTCGACAATGGTGATCGCATCCGTTTGTCGGGTGAAGGCGAAGCTGGGGAGAATGGAGGGCCTCCAGGGGATCTATATGTACAGATACACGTAAAGCCACATCCTATTTTCGAGCGGGATGGTAGTCATTTACTGTGTCAGGTGCCTATCAGCGTAGCCACCGCAGCACTGGGCGGTGAACTGGAAGTGCCCACATTGAACGGTCGTGTTAAACTGAAGATTCCATCTGAAACCCAGACGGGCAAGATGTTCCGTCTCAAGGGTAAGGGTGTGAAACCGGTTCGCGGAGGAGCCGTGGGCGACCTGCTCTGTAAGGTCGTGATAGAGACACCGGTGAAGCTGACCTCAAGGCAGAAAGAACTGCTGCGGGAGTTCGACCAGAGTATGCATGAAGACAACAAGAACCATAATCCACAGGGTAGCTCCTGGATGGATGGGGTTAAGAAGTTCTTCGACGATATGAAACTGTAATTATGACGACACGCAGAAAACTGATAACCGGTCTGGCAGGCCTTGCGGCAGGTCTGTTTGCCGGTCGTCATGCCATAGCCCAGGATTCCCAGAAGGCAGATGACTTCGATTCCATGCGCTTTCCCGGTGATCCAACCGACCACAACGTTATCTATCAACTCAACAAAAGCAGTGAAAAGTATCATGATGGTGTGCTGTTTTCCGTTGGTGAAATGCTACGTAAGTACAATGACAACATAACGATCGTGGTGACCTGCTTTGGACCGGGTATCCATGTGGTAGCAAAAAATCCAACACGGCCCGTATCAAAGAAAAACCAGCAGCGAGTGAAAAGCCTGGCTGACTATGGTGTAAAGTTTCATGCATGCGGTAATACGCTGGATTCACTTAGCTGGACTAAAGATGATCTTTACGACTTTGTTGAAGTCGTTCAGGTCGGCGCTGCCGATCTGCTGGAACACCAGGAAAAAGGCTTCGCTTACATTAGCCTGTAAAAAATACAAGAGATAAAAATATGCTTAGAATTGCCATTACTGGTGCAGCTGGCCGTATGGGGAAAACATTAATCGAGGCCTGCCAGCAGGTGGAAGATTGCCAGTTCAGCGCGGCGATTGAACGCCCAGACAGTACACTGATTGGCGCCGATGCCGGTGAGGTGGCGGGCCTCGGCAAACTTGAGGTGATACTGGTCGATGATGTTGCTAAGGTTGTTGATGATTTTGACACCCTGATCGATTTCACCTCTATTGAATCCACATTGAATAACCTTCAGATCTGTGCTCAGCACGGCAAGCATATTATTATTGGCACCACTGGCTTTAGTGATGAACAGAAATCACAGATTGCTCAGGCAGCCGAAAAAACCGCGGTAGTGTTTGCGCCGAATATGAGTGTCGGTGTAAACCTGTGTCTCAAGCTTTTACAGATGGCAGCATCAGTGCTTAATGAAGATTATGATATCGAGGTTATCGAAGCGCACCATCGTCACAAGGTAGACGCACCCTCCGGCACGGCACTTCGTATGGGTGAAGTGGTAGCCGAAACGCTGGGGCGTGACCTGAAAGAGTGTGCAGTATACGGCCGCGAAGGGCAGACCGGTGCGCGTGATCCGAATACTATCGGCTTCGAAACTATCCGTGCCGGTGATATTGTGGGTGAACACACGGTGATGTTTGCCACCGAAGGGGAGCGTGTCGAGATTACTCACAAGGCATCGAGTCGGATGACGTTCGCGAAGGGTGCGGTGCGTGCAGCTCGCTGGCTACAAAATAAGGACAGGGGCCTGTATGATATGCAGGATGTTCTGGGTTTATAAATTATTATTGTCCGCAAATGAACCAAAAAACGCCAATAAGAGCATATTGCGTGTATTACTGCGCCGCAGGCGCAGCAACAAATAAATAGCGTTTATTTGCGTTCATTAGCGGACAAAACCGCTTTTAACCATTCAAAGGTACATTTATGAAATATGCATGCGTATTCCCCGGTCAGGGGTCGCAGTCGGTGGGTATGCTGGCTGAGCTTGCCGAGGCTTATCCAGTTGTCACTGAACTATTTTCCAAAGCTTCTGACGTACTCGGTTACGATCTCTGGAAAGTGGTGCAGGAAGGTCCCGCAGAAAAATTAAACCAGACCGAAGTGACCCAGCCAGCCATGCTGACAGCAGGTGTTTCGGTGTATGAAATTCTTAAGGAAAAAACCGGTAAAGAGCCAGAAATCATGGCGGGTCATAGCCTGGGTGAATACACTGCGCTAGTGTGTGCCGGTTCAATCCCGTTTGAAGATGCTGTGAAACTGGTTTCTCAACGCGGTAAGCTGATGCAGGAAGCCGTGCCTGAAGGTGTCGGTGCAATGGCAGCCATTATCGGTCTGGAAGATGACGTGCTCAAAGATATCTGCAAGACTGCCAGTGATGATAACTTTGCCGTGCAGGCGGTTAACTTTAACTCACCGGGGCAGGTCGTTATCGCGGGCAATATTCAGGCTGTTGAAACAGCAATGGCGATGGCGAAAGATGCGGGTGCCAAGCGTGCGATTAAATTACCTGTGAGTGTGCCATCACATTCCAAACTGATGGAAGAGGCGGCGGTTAAGCTGGCCGATTTTATGAAGGAAGAAATCAAGGTTAAGAAGTCGGTTATCCCGGTTATTCAGAATGTCGCGGCTAAGTCCCATGCGCGTCCATCGGATATTACCAAGAGCCTCGTCAAGCAGTTACACAATCCTGTGCTGTGGGTTGATACGGTAAATAACCTGGTTGCAGAAGGTGTCGGGGCGACTATCGAATGTGGGCCTGGCAAAGTTCTTGCGGGTCTTAACAAACGTATTAACAAGGAAGTCGATCATTTTACGGTTCAGGATGTGGCTTCACTGGATGCGGTTGTTGAAGCATTAGCGTAATTACTGATACTTTTCGTCGATCCAGATAAATTTATATGGATTCGGTGTCATCATTAAAGGTTTTGGAAATGAATTTAGAAAACGAAATTGCACTGGTGACGGGTGCCAGTCGTGGCATTGGTAAGGCCATTGCTGAAACACTAGCAAAAGCAGGCGCGACCGTCATTGGTACAGCAACCTCTGATGCCGGTGCTGAAAAAATTACCGAGTATCTGGCCTCTCATGGGGGTAAGGGCATGTGCCTGAATGTTGCCGATGATGCATCCATCAAGGATGTGACTAAGGCGATTACGGATGAGTTTGGCGCCATTAGTATTCTGGTGAATAACGCCGGTATTACTCGCGATAACCTGCTGATGATGATGAAAGATGATCAGTGGAATGACATTATCACCACCAACCTGACGTCGATTTTCAAGCTCTCCAAGATTGTTCTGCGTCCGATGATGAAGGCGCGAAAGGGGCGTATTATTAATATCGCATCGGTTGTTGGCCTCACGGGTAACCCGGGCCAGACTAACTACGCAGCGGCCAAGGCGGGTATTATGGGCTTTAGTAAATCGCTGGCTCGCGAGATCGGTTCGCGCAATATCACGGTGAATACCGTAGCCCCGGGTTTTATCGATACCGATATGACACGGGAGCTTCCAGAAGAGCAACGAGATGCGCTGATTTCGCAGATTCCACTAAATAAACTGGGTGATCCACAGGATATTGCCAATGCCGTGGCCTTCCTGGCGTCTGCTGAAGCAGCCTATATTACCGGTGAAACCATCAATGTGAATGGCGGTATGTACATGCCATAGCGCATTGTACTAGGCGATTATATTGATCCAAGTCATTGATTTGTAAACTATAAGTGTTCTGGTAAATAGATTAAAAAATTGCTGGTAGTCTGTGGCGTAATTCACTAAAATACCGCGCAGCTCACACTTATTCGTAACGAGAGGAAAAATTCATGAGCAGTGTTGAAGAACGCGTGCGCAAAATTGTTGTAGAACAGCTAGGCGTAAAAGAAGAAGAAGTGACAAATGAGGCTTCATTCGTAGATGACCTGGGTGCAGATTCACTGGATACTGTTGAACTGGTAATGGCTCTGGAAGAGGAATTCGAATGCGAAATCCCCGATGAAGATGCTGAAAAAATCACCACTGTTCAGCAGGCACTGGATTACGTTAACGCTAACAGCTAATCCGGTCCATCAGAAAGGGCAGGCAGATTGCCTGCCCTTTTTGCATTTTGTAGATTACAATCGATCTCCATTGCTTAATCTACTGCAGTAGAGAATAATGACACAACTGTCACCACCGACAGTGCAAGTACTATCATCTGGAGAGATCACTTGGCAAAACGTCGCGTTGTCGTTACCGGTTTAGGTATCGTATCACCTGTAGGCAATGACCTGAAAACCACCTGGGATAATATACTCGCTGGTAAAAGCGGATGTTCCCTGATCACAGAATTTGACACTTCGGAGCAGGCGGTAAAATTTGCATGTACCGTCAAAGACTTCGATGCTTCCCTGTATATCCCTAAGAAAGACATGAAGAAAATGGATACCTTTATCCATTATGGCATTGCTGCCGCAGACATGGCTATTAAGGATGCGGGTATTGAAGTCACCGAGGAAAATGCTGAGCGCATCGGTGTTGCGGTTGGCTCCGGCATAGGTGGACTTCCTCTAATCGAGAAGAACAAGGAAGCCCTGGATAATGGCGGGCCTCGCAAAATTTCTCCATTCCTGATTCCCGGCTCGATTATTAATATGATCTCCGGCAACCTGTCGATTATGTACGGTATCAAGGGCCCAAATATTGCGCCAGTGACAGCCTGTACTACGGGGACCCACAGTGTGGGCCTGGCAGCACGCCTGATTGCCTATGGTGATGCCGATGTCATGATTGCCGGTGGTGCCGAAAAAGCCTCCTCGCCACTGGGTATCGGTGGTTTCGCCGCGGCCCGTGCACTGTCACGTCGTAATGATAACCCGGAAGCGGCCAGCCGCCCCTGGGACAGTGACCGTGATGGCTTCGTACTGGGTGACGGCGCCGGTGTACTGATTCTTGAAGAGTATGAACACGCGAAGGCACGTGGTGCGAAAATTTACTGCGAAATGGCCGGCTTCGGTATGAGCGGTGACGCCTACCATATGACCAGCCCATCGGAAGGTGGTGAAGGTGCGGCGCGCTGCATGATCAACGCTATGAAAGATGCCGGTGTAAACCCGGAAGATGTACAGTTTGTGAATGCACACGGCACCTCGACACCTGCGGGTGATATCGCAGAAACTCAGGCAGTAAAACGGGCTTTCGGTGATCATGCCAGCAAGCTCGCGGTGACTTCAACCAAATCAATGACAGGACACCTGCTGGGTGCGGCGGGCGGTATCGAAGCCGTGTTTTCGGTGATGAGCCTGCATGATCAGGTGGCAACACCGACCATTAACCTTGATAACCAGGATCCGGCCTGTGATCTCGATTACGTACCCCACACGGCACGTGATATGAAGATCGACGTGGCGATCTCCAACTCCTTCGGTTTTGGCGGCACCAACGGCACGGTTCTGTTTAAGAAAATCTAACTGCAGAAGAAAACGCAAATAAACGCAAATGAACGCAAATTCTTTTCGTTATGTGCCTGAGGCACATAACCAGGAATATCATAGCTTTTATTTGCGTTTATTTGCGTTTATTTGCGTCTTCTTTTATAAGCTTGATGATTAATCATGCCCAGCTCATTAATCATTCATCATCTCGATTCTGTTCCCGACCTGCTCGGGCTGCACGCGGCTGATCCTCAGCGCTACCCACATTTACTCAGTAGTAATACCCATGCCATCGGTGCCGAAAAAAATGCACTCGCTCGCTATGACATTCTGTTCGCATTTCCTCAACAGACTATACAGGGTGATGGAGACGATTTCCTGTCGCGCCTGGATACGGAGTGGTCTAAAGCAGCACAACATAATAAGTGCGACGATAGTGAAAACCTGCCATTTACCGGTGGCTGGTTCCTGTATCTCGGCTACGAACTGGCGCAACAGATCGAACCAACCCTGGAACTTCCCGCCGCCGATGATGAGCTGCCAGTCGCTTTTGCCACGCGTTTTCCCGCGGCAATAATCCACGATCAACATGAGCAAAAAGCGGTAATCGTTTGTGAAAGTGAGTTCGCAAAATATTGTGAACAGATCCTGCATGACATTGCACAGGCTGGAAATACTGACAGTTACCGGCAGCCATTTAGTATTCTGGATCTTCAGGAAGATGATGAGGCAAGTTATCTGCAGGAACTGGTGAAACTACATCGTTATATCGTGGAGGGTGATGTCTTTCAGGTAAACCTGTCCCGCTGCTGGAAAACACAATTACAACAACCGATCAATCATGCCAGTATCTATCACCAGCTACTGCAGGCTAACCCAGGCCCCTTCAATGCGCTGGTGACACTGGGCGATAAAGCGATTATCAGTTCATCGCCAGAGCGCCTGGTAGAATACCGCGATGGCTGGTTGCAGACGCGACCCATCGCGGGCACGCGACCGCGTGGCCAGGACAGTAACATCGATACTAGTCTTTCCGACGAGTTGCTTGCGCACCCCAAGGAACGGGCCGAGCATATTATGCTGATCGATCTGGAACGAAATGACCTGGGCCGTGTGTGTGAGCCTGGTAGTATCGAGGTGAATGAGCTGATGGTGCTGGAAAGTTATCGTCATGTGCACCACATCGTGTCTAATGTGCGGGGCCGTCCACAGAAAGACATGACGCCCGGGCAGATAATTTCAGCCGTATTTCCGGGAGGCACTATTACGGGTTGTCCCAAGGTGCGTTGCATGGAAATTCTTGCTGAGCTGGAGCAGGTTGGGCGTGGTGCCTACACGGGTTCACTGGGGTACCTTAACCATGATGGTAGCCTGGACCTGAATATCCTGATTCGTACCATTACCCGCAATGGCCAGCAATTACAGTTTCGAGCCGGTGGTGGCATCGTGGTAGACTCGATCGCAGAAAACGAATTACAGGAAACACGCGCTAAAGCCAGGGGAATGTTACAGGCGCTTCAGGGTGGAAATCCGATACATGATTAAAGCACTCATCAATGGAGAAGAAATAGAACAGCTGTCGATTGAGGACAGGGGGTTTCAATATGGTGATGGTCTGTTCGAAACCATAGCCATTCGTGATGGGCGCTATGAATATCTCGATAGACACCTGATGCGTATGAAAAAGGGCTGTGAGCGCCTGGGACTGATCTGGCCGGGTGATATGGCATGGTTAGATGATATTCATTCACTGGGTAAGCAGGCGAATGGTGTACTTAAACTGGTGCTGAGCCGTGGTGTTGGTGGCCGTGGTTATGTCTATGACACCGAAGCAAAAGCAACGCGCATTAGCCTGTTATATTCACTGCCGGAATTCGATTCTCATAATATTAGCGGTGTGAATGTGCGTGTCTGTGCCACACCCGTGTCGATTAATCCGGTACTGGCGGGGATCAAGCATCTTAATCGCCTGGATAATGTTCTGGCGCGAAATGAAAGTCGAGACCCTGCTATTGCAGAAGGTATTATGCTGGATGACCAGCAACACGTCATCGAAGGCACCATGAGTAATCTGTTCTGTGTGCTTGATGGTGAGCTGTTTACTCCATCGTTAGCACGGGCAGGTATCCAGGGTATTACGCGTAACAGGATTATCGAACTTGCCGAGTTGCAGGGTATACAGGTTCATGAGATCGATATCAGCCTGGGTAACTTTCTAGATATGGAAGCGATATTTATGTGCAATAGCCTGATTGGTATCTGGCCTGTTATACGAGTCATGCATGGTGATCAGGAATACAGCTTTAGTGATATCAGCATGGCGCGGCAGCTACAACAGGCCTTGCAGTCAGACCTGTCACAGCAAAAAGAATTATAAGGGCTATCGTGTGATCAGAAAAATCATAGCACTGGGTTTTATTTTATCGACGGCATTAGCGCTTGATATATATTTCTTCCTGACCCAGCCAATAAATATATCTGAAACACGTTTGTACGACTTTAAGCCGGGCAGTAGTGTATCTGCACTTGCACGTGATCTGGAACAGCAGCAGATTATTCGCAATCGTATGTATTTCTCGCTCTGGGCTCGTGTTACCGGTAGTACTCGTACTCTGCGGGCAGGCGAATATGAGCTAACAGCTGACATGAACGTATTGCAGTTATTCGATGATATGCGTAAAGGTAAGGTCATCTTATATAGTCTTACGCTGGTCGAAGGTCTGAATTTCAAACAGATGATGCAACAAGTTTATTCTTCACCTCATCTTACGCATAAGCTCAATGGAAAATCCCATAAAGAAATTATGCAGGCAATCGGTCATCCAGGAGAACATCCTGAAGGGCGTTTCTTTCCTGATACCTATCGATTTCCACGTGGTACCAGCGATATCGATATATTAAAACAGGCGTACCAGCAGATGCATGAGCGCCTGCAGAAAGCCTGGCAGCAACGTGAGCAGGGCTTGCCACTCAAGAATGCATACGAGCATTTAATACTGGCGTCTATTGTTGAAAAGGAAAGCGCCATTGCCGATGAGCGTACACTAATAGCCGGCGTTTTTGTAAATCGCTTGCGTAAAGGCATGCGACTACAGACCGATCCAACCGTGATTTATGGAATGGGTGATGAGTATGATGGTGATATTCGCTTTCGTGATCTGAGGAAAGATACTCCTTATAACACTTATACACGTAAAGGTTTACCGCCGACACCGATTGCGATGCCAGGACAGGGCGCGCTGGATGCAGTTGCAAAGCCAGATACCACTCCGTATTTGTTTTTCGTAGCCATGTCAGATAAATCAGGGCGGCATATTTTTTCGACAACCCTTGCGGAACACGAGAACGCCGTGGATATTCATCAACGTAAAATCAGGAAAGCAAAATAATGACAAAGCCCCTGTTTATAACTCTCGAAGGAAGTGAAGGAGTTGGTAAAACATCCAATATGGCATTCATTAAATCCATACTGGATGAAAACAATATCGAATATATTGAAACCCGTGAACCAGGAGGCACACCTCTCGGTGAAGCACTTCGTGAAATGTTGCTGGGTGAAACATTCAAGGGCATGTCAGATGATACTGAGCTAATGTTGATGTTTGCCGCCAGGGCGGAACATGTTGCACAGGTCATCAGACCTGCATTAGAGGCTGGGAAATGGGTGCTATGTGATCGCTTT
This sequence comes from Gammaproteobacteria bacterium, assembly GCA_041589175.1. GTDB lineage: Bacteria > Pseudomonadota > Gammaproteobacteria > SZUA-229 > SZUA-229 > SZUA-229. The sequence continues at coordinate 4,717 of JBFHWF010000060.1, read as the reverse complement.
ACCGATGCGACCTATGCCTATCAGGGAGGGGGAAGGCAACTTGATATGCAACGCATCGAAGGTCTAGAAAACTGGGTGCTGGGTGAGTTACGCCCGGATCTTACCTTATTACTGGATGCGCCTGTTGACGTTGGGCGTGAACGTGCCGGAAAGCGTAGCGCCCCAGATCGTTTTGAACAGGAGCGTGATGCGTTTTTTAACCGCGTGCGTGATACTTACCTTGCCAGGGCTAAAGCAGAGCCTGAACGTATTAAAGTCGTAGACGCAAGCCAGTCGCTCGAACGCGTGCGAGAGGATATAAAAAAAATTACTGATGCATATGTGTCCCGTTAATGTCTGGCTAGTAACCGGCATCACATGGGGTTATAAATGTATGGATTTAAATATTGTATTCCAGAAGATTTATACCAAATGTTATAGCGCCTACAACTCGATCGGCACTATCTGAAATTGATATGCTAAGCTGCACCTGAACCTCCTGTGACGATTCATCAATCTTGATAGTTCCGATATGAACAGCATTTTTGCCTGATTGATATGTTTTAATCCACTTGGCCTCGTCACCCTGCCAGTAATCCGATGTGATATCGCTTTGAGCAACATTCAGACCTCTATTATCCATTACAAATATTTCGGTATATAAACCAGCTGAACCGGATTTTATTGTTGAAAGGTATTTTGAAAGATCGGTATCTAAGGTTTTGTCGATGAGTGGTCGATTATCTGACTTAGTTTCATCTCTCCACTGTTTGTCTAGCTTGTCTATATCACTTTGTTTAAGTAACGCGTTTTGACGGTTTTGTTGTTTGATTGCAGAAATAAGTTCAGGATTAGTGATTATGTCTTTTAGTTCATTGTTCACCATGTCCATGAGAACTTTATGATAGGCATCTCTGACTGTTTTCTGGTACAAATCGCCAGCCTGTGCTGTAGTGGTGTTAATTGCTGCAAGAGAAAATAATAGAATTAATGAACGCAACATCTTAATCTCCTTGAATTAATTGAATATCCAGTAATTATTTCGATGTCTGTCATATGTTGGAACGTTAGCTTGATAAAGCTGATTTAACATATAGGTAATCATTGTAAGGCTTTCAATGCCGGTAATCTGTAATCAGGACCTCTAGATTAGTGGCCATAAAACTATGATGAATGGCTATTATCTGTAATGTTAGTTAGTAGAAATAGTCGGCATAGGCCAATCGAGATATTCGTGGCATATAGCTGATATGGGTGTTAGTTGAAGCAGGATAAGTAGGTATATGACTTATTGCAGCTTAATGTATGGGTAGAGGTGTCAGGGTTGTGAGATTGCGTCATTCTCATATCGATACAGTTGATATGTATTCCAGAACGAGGCGTAAATATGCATATATCAAGGTGATAAATTCATTCTGTCGGTAGGATTTAAGCGAATATTTGTGTAGCTATGAACTAAGCTATTGATAAAAAGTTACACGAGGCTATATCATGTCATCAATGTCGACAGTCTATCGTATTTCTATAATATTCAGTATGTTATGTCTTATAGTTGGTTTAAATCATCATGTTTTTGCCAACCCTGCACAAGAAAAAACACTTAAGTTCGGTGTTTTATCAATTGCCCAGCCATCACGTATTTTTAAAAAGTGGCAGCCATTTACCGATTATATCGGCTCGAGGTTAGATCAGAAGGTAGAAATTGTTGTTCCCAGAGGATTTGGCAAAATGAAACAAGCTATTGAGAAGGGGGAGGTGGATTTCTTCTATATTAATTCACACGTATTCTATCGATTAAAGCAACAGGGAAAAGCCATCGGTGTAGCACAGATGATGAATATTGAGAACAGTACAACCAGCAAGAGTGAGATATTTGTCAGGAAGGATAGCAACCTCAGTACACTGCAACAGCTTAAAAACAAGAATGTCGCATTCGTCAGTCCAATGGGGGCGGGTGGTTATCTGGCGCCCAGGTCTTTGCTATATCAGAATGGTATAGAGAGTGGTGTGGACAACCGTGAAAGCTTTACTAAAAACTTATCGAATTCGATTCATGGCGTTTTGCTGGGGGATTATGATGCAGGGACAATGTGTGGTGTTAATTATGAGCTAATGAGCGAAAAGATTGAGACAGGCGAACTAATGATACTTGCAGTCAGTGAGGCGTATCCTGAGAATGTAATCGGCGCAAGACCAGATCTTGATGATGCGCTTATCAATCGCTTTCGAACGGTTGTTATAGCAATGGAAGATGAATCTGAAGGTATGGCAATTCTGGATGATATGAAAAGCTCAAAGATTAAACGATTTCTACCTTATGATTCATCTATTGAGAAAATAACAGAGAACCTGCTTGAGATAAGTCGCTTGAAGTAAACATCGATGAAACTAGGACTGTTCTACAGATTGTTATCGGGCTTACTGGTCGCTTTTCTGATCAGTACAGGTGTTATTGCTTATATGGTAATACAGGAATCACAGAAATTTATTGAAAAGACACAGTTGGAGCAAGCGGTAACATTGGTATCTAGTCTTGCGGAAGGTAGTATCGATGCCCTGGTGGTCAAGGATTATGAGTTACTCGAAAGATGGCTTAAAGCAGCCACACCAGGCAAAGATTATGCTTATGCTTATCTCGGTCGATCTGATGGGGTTATTATCAGTCATACGGATATTGCGAAAATATCACGCAAAGGTGAGGTGCTAGGGCAAGTGCATGAGCTCATTATAAATGATTCAACTTACCTGTCACGTCCTGTTAGGGAAGTTACCAGAGGCGTGTATCTTGCAGATCAGCATCTGGCTAATGTGCATCTGGCGTATTTCCTTGATGGAAAGAATAAACTATTCGATCGTATCGTAGAGGCTACAGTCATTCTTCAGGTGATAGCTGTATTGTTATTATTGCTGGCTGCTTTTTTTATCTTGCGTTGGGCTATGATGCCAATACGGTCACTTGTCGAAATCATTCAGCGTATCACATGTAATCAGGATTACTCCTTAAGGGTAAGTAAATACAGTAAAGATGAAGTTGGTGTGCTTGTGGATTCATTCAATTATATGCTTGATATGATCCAGATGCGAGATAAAGATTTACAGGAGGAAAAAGAGAATGCAATAACGTCAGCAAAAGAAGTAAAGATCTACGCTGATGAGCTAGAGTACTCCAATAATGTTTTGATCAAAGAGATATCAGATCGTATTGATGCCGAAAAAGAATTAAAAGAGTTAAGTGAAACGCTCGAAGAGAAAGTCATAAAACGAACATCTGAGCTTGAATCGATTAATGCCAAGATTAGTGCTATTTCGAGAAGTGCAGGCATGGCTGAGGTTGCCAGTGGTGTGTTGCATAATGTGGGAAATGTGCTTAATAGTGTTAATGTGTCTACCTCTGTTATAAGAGAATCGATTCATGCATCTAAACTGAAGAATCTTGAAAAAATTGTAGCCTTACTGGATGAGCATCATGACGACATTGCAGATTATATTGCTTCTGATGAAAAAGGCTCAGAAATACCGCATTTCATTAGTTTGCTATCTGAAAAGTTGAAGGCAGAGCAGAAAACGATATTAGATGAGCTCAATTCACTGGATCATAATATTACGCATATCAAGAATATTATCCAGATGCAGCAGTCTTATGCAGGTAATTACGGTGTACTTGAAATGGTAGACCTTAAAGAGTTGCTTGAGGATAGTCTTAAAATTAACCTGCAGGGATTAGAGCAGTGTGACCTGGAAGTGATAAGACAATATGATCAAGTACCGACAATATATATCGATAAGCATAAGGTCATGCAGGTTTTGATTAATTTAATTAGTAATGCTAAGCATGCTATGGTCGATAATCAGTGTCAGCAGAGTAAACTATACTTGCGCTTGTTTGAAAGACAGGGTTATATCACTATTGAAGTAGAGGATACAGGTATTGGTATTTCTGAAGAAGATATTTCGCATATCTTCGAATATGGGTTCAAAAAACGTAAAGGTGGTCATGGTTTTGGGTTGCACAATAGTGCGCTCGTTGCCCATGATATTGGTGGAGAGATAACTGTAAATAGTGATGGGCCAGGAAAAGGTGCCTGTTTTGGTTTTACATTGCCATTGAAGGTCATGAAATGCCCTGGGGATTAAGCTACTAAAGGCAGTGAAATTTATCTGGCATGGTTTTGTAAATTAAGTGCCGATTTAAATGCTATGTATGCTTTCTGTGACGGCATTTTGTAACTTAATTGTACCCATTAATAACACTCTATGGCATATTATCAGCATTGATATACCATGTGAGTCATTATGATCTTAAATCCAACACCCGCACTCATCGATAGTCTTTACTGGATCACCTTGATCGCTGTCGTTGTATCTTCCGCATCTGGTGTACTCAAGGCGGGGTTTAAGCAGTTCGATCTATTTGGTGTGATTATGATTGGTATTGCAACAGGCCTGGGAGGTGGCTCTCTGCGCGATATGTTGCTCGACAGGGAAGTGTTCTGGATTCGTGATCAGATTTTCTTTGTGGCTTCATTTGGTAGTGCGGTACTCATATTCATTACGGCACGCCTGACACCTATTCCTGCTAAGTTCTTTCTGGTGCCTGATGCGGCCGGGCTGGCTACCTTTGCTGTGGCTGGAACGCTGGTATCTCTGATGGCGGGTGCACCCTGGCTGGTTGCCAGCTTTATGGGCGTTATGACAGGCATTATGGGTGGTATATTCCGTGATATTCTTAGTAATGAGC
>JBFHWF010000059.1:0-15543 GCA_041589175.1 Gammaproteobacteria bacterium | reverse complement strand
TCACGTTGTGGATCATCTGTTTGAAATCCAAAAACTATCTGCACATTTAACCAGTCTTCCGGCTGCTCAAATAAGTACTTTATGTCTTCACGAATTCCAGCATACCACGAGTCACGTATAGCCTTACGCTGTTTAATTGGTAAAAATGCCAGGAAATTATTTTCGGCTTCCATACGCAGAAAATCCATGTACAGACGCGTGTTGAGCTGGTGCCCGACATTACCGAATACGTCGTAGCCTGCTACTAGCAGGTAATGGATACGTTCCAGCACGGGGTAATCTAGCACCCAGGTTGTTTCCGGATAATCCCCATGCAGCCCCTGCTTGACGGATGCACTATCAAAATGCCTGAACACTGTCAGCGCACGGTTGTCTCGATCCATTGCACCCTTGCCGTTCCAGATAATTTTCATCGCATCATCCAGATCCATTCTCAGGTGGTTTTTATAATACTCCTGACGCTTTAACATGTACGCATGTTGCGCCGTCCAGTAGTCAGTCAATATACTAAAAACATTAAACGTATCACCACGCTCAGCAGGCATCTTCAGTGACTTTGCTATTTCATCAAGGAAATAGTCATCATTATTAACGCTCAGACGCTTCGGATCGGTAAAAAATACCCAGAAATTATCTTCGATAACATTTAGTGCAACCTGTCCTCGGCATACTGGCCCTTTTATAAATCCTTCAATAAAAAATCTTGTATCATCTAGTAAAAATTTATATCGAGATGTTACCGGAATCGAAATAAATGCTCGTATTGGATTTGCGGCAATAGCTGGTTCATATCCGGGAAGTTTTTTTACTTGATATACCGGCTCTATAAACAGCTCTCGATAGCGCTTCAATCGCTCCGTTGACAATTCGTAAATGACGTGTGATTTATCTACGATCGATGACTTCACCGGGCGAAGTCGATAGTAGAATTCTTTTACTCCAGGATCATCAAACGCTCTCACTGTTGCAATTTCATCGATTGACTCACCTGGCGCACTCCGCGATCTCACCAGCCGAAAAAACTGACGCTGCTTTTCACCTTTGAAGTACAGATGCCCCATAAATAAATGTTCGTATATATAACGACTGGCCAACCTGTGTTTATTATCTGACTTATTCAGAAATTTTTCCCAGTCGTCTATCTGTTTCTGTACAACTTGTGGAATCGCCACCACGCTATCATCCGGGAGGCCCTGCGAAATCCACTTGACCAGAATATGGTATTCTTCATCGGATAAGTTAGGCATTGCAAATGGCATCCCCTGCATGGGATAGTCTTTAGCATACGAACTATAGTTGTCTGTAGTAGGACAGGACTGCTTCCTGTTTAGTCCAAGATCAATTGTGCCGTTTACCTTACCGACCCTTGGCTGTGGATTGATCTGCTTCTGTCTTAGCATTTTGTACAGAACGGAATTACGCAAGTTCTGTACTTCATCTGCACTCTCTCCAAGTACGCTATGAAATCCTTTTTTTCTCCACTCCTCTTCGGTTTTCGCATCGATAAACATGCGTGTTGGTTCAACCGAAAATATGCGCTCTGCGTCATATACTTTTTTTGGGTTTGCGCCTCGTTTGATAGCCTCTACGGATGTCATTTTCAATTGGCAGGGAGCATCGTAACAGCCATGACACACAACACATCGCTTTTCCAGTATCGGTCGCGCTTCATCTACATGGGATACTATCCGTCCATTTTTCTGAGCGATAATATCGTAATCAACATCTGGCTCGCCTTTGAGTATAGAAGCAGTTTCACTGGAACAGGCGACAACTATAGATACAAAAAAAAGTATCGTTATTAATCTTAACAGCAGTTGCACCTAATCCGACTCCAGTTGTTCCCAGCGCTCATATGCCTGACTCAGCTCCTGCTCCAGGATTTTCATCTGCTCTGTTGCTTCTGCGATCTTTTCATTTTCCTGTTGATAAAAATCGGCTTGAGACATACGTGTTGTTAACGCTTCTATAGCTGCATCTAATTCTTCTATGCGAACAGGTAGATTATCAAGCTCTCTCTGCTCGTTATAACTCAGCTTGCGTAGCTTTTTATTTTCTTTATTACCGGCTGCTGCCTGTTTTTTTTCTTTTTTAGCTTGCGTCGAAATATCAGCCGAAATACTCTGCTTTTGTCGAAGCCAGTCTTCGTAACCACCAACATATTCATTCACACAAGCATTGCCTTCAAAAACGAGCGTACTTGTTACCACATTATCAAGAAAATCTCGGTCATGGCTTACCAGTATGAGTGTGCCCTCATATTGTAATAACAACTCTTCCAGTAGCTCCAGGGTTTCTACATCCAGATCATTAGTGGGTTCATCCATAACCAGAAGATTAAATGGTTGCGCAAATAGTTTTGCTAACATCAGGCGGTTTTTTTCACCACCGGATAATGATCTTACTGGTGAATTCGCTCGCTGTGGTGGAAAAAGAAAGTCCGCCAGATAGCTCATCACATGTTTTGATTTCCCTGCCACTTCAACCCGGTCTGTACCCTCTGCAAGATTGTCTCGAACACTTTTTTGCAAATCAAGCTCACCCCGCAACTGATCAAAATAGGCCAGTTCAATCTTGGTTCCCAGCTTTACACTTCCACTGTCCGGCGCTAGCTGCCCGAGCAACAGTTGTATTAGCGTTGATTTACCTGCGCCATTAGGGCCAATTATTCCAATCTTGTCACCTCGGTTAATCAGGGTGCTAAAATTCTGGACAATCGCCTGACTACCATAGCTATAACTAATATTATTAACTTCAATGACCTGCTTGCCCGATCGTTCCTGATCAGACATTTTCATATTCACCTTGCCCTTCTGCTCTCGCCGTTGCATGCGTTCGTCACGCATCGCCTTAAGGGCGCGTACTCGCCCCTCGTTACGCGTTCGCCTTGCCTTGATACCCTGACGTATCCACACTTCTTCCTGTGCCAGGCGCTTATCAAACAGGGCATTTTCCTTTTCTTCAACTTCCAGTGCCTGCTGTTTCTTTTCCAGGTAGTTTGCATAGTCACCGGGCCAGGATGTGAGTTTTCCACGGTCTAGCTCAATAATGCGTGTTGCCAGCTTCTTAAGGAAGGCACGGTCGTGCGTCACGAATAATAAACTGCCATTCCAGCCCAGTAGAAAATCTTCAAGCCAACCGATGGCCTCGATATCAAGATGGTTGGTGGGTTCATCCAGTAGCAGTAAATCGGGTTCAGTGACCAGCGCCCTTGCCAGCAGCACACGTCGTTTCAGTCCACCCGATAGCGCAGAGAAATCAGTATCTGCTGACAGCTCTAGCAATGAGAGGGTCGTTTCGACTTTCTGTGAGAAGCTCCAGCCATCCATCGCCTCCAGTTCATGCTGAATGCGCTCAAGCTCTGCCATTTTCTGTTCCGAGCTATCTTCGGCCAGTTCAAGACTGACATGGTGGTAATGCTTCAGCACCTCACCCACCTTGCTCAGGCCACCTGCGACTACGTCGTAGATACTGCCTGACATATCTTCTGGCACATCCTGTGTCAGATAAGCCATCTTAAGTGATTGTTTTTTCTCTATATTTCCATCATCCGCCTGCGCAAGTCCGGCAACGACCTTCATCAGGGTCGATTTACCTTCGCCATTTCTACCTAGCAGACACAGTCTTTCAGCTGTTTCAATTTGTAGATTGACTCGATCCAGTAGATTCTGATCGCCGTAACTCAGTGTGATATCGCGAAGTGTCAGCAGTGCCATCGTGGTTCTCTTATTTTTTACAGGCTGTATTTTACCAGAGGCAATAGTATTATTAGTGTTTTAAAGGCTGTATTACTGTATGAAAAAACTGACCATACTCTCTCTCATCGAATCCCCCACGCATCCAAAGCTCTCTGAACTGTATGAATCAATGGGGGCCAGGGAAATCAAGGTGAATTCATCACGAAATGCCATAAAGGCGGTTAAGACCCACAAGCCCGACTTCATCGTTGCTGAGTTTTTCTATGGCTACGGTAACAATTATGCTGGGGTCAATGTCAGCAACCTTGATGTACTGCTCTCTACCCTGCCACGCTATTCACCTGACACGAAAACCATTGTTTTCGTACAGAAGGAGGAAAGCCAGTACATTGAAAAACTGCATAAGCTGTACCCCCTGCATGGGGCCTTCCTGCATGACACGCCCGACTATGTCATTGAAGAATCTCTTGGCGGCCAGCAGGATATTTAAGCCGTTTATCTGTGTTAAAGCTTTTTCAACAATCTTATTAAACTTCTGCGCCTGTAGTGACTCATACATTATCAAACGGTCACGGTTATGAAATCTCTAATTACCTTGCTTGGTTTGTGCATTTTCAACCCGTCTTTAGCACAAACCTTTGAGTCGGGAACTCAACAGGTTAGCCTTATCGAGCTTTACTCTTCACAGGGCTGTAGTAGTTGCCCACCTGCTGAGCGATGGATCTCCCGTCTTAAACAGCATCCCCAGCTGTGGAAATCATTTGTACCCGTGGTATTTCATGTGGACTACTGGAATCATCTTGGCTGGACTGACCCTTTCTCTTCTCATGAATTTAGCCAGCGTCAACGTATCACTTACCGAAGCCAGGGTTTACGAACTATTTACACACCCGGCTTCCTGCTGAATGGCCGTGAGTGGCGACGCTGGTATTCAACACATCAACCCCCTCTTTCACTAAGCGAAACGATTAACCTCAGTGCTCGCCTGGACGGAAATAATCTTTATGTTGAGTATGAGTCCAGAGGTGATTACAGAGTTTATGCTGCTCTGTTACTTAATTCGGCAACCAGCCTAGTCAAACGTGGTGAAAATGCCGGCCTTGAATTTACAGAAGACTTTATAGTAATCGAGCTACTATCATCACAGCTCAACAACAATATAAGTCTTCTGCGACTGAAGAAGCTGCAACAGTTCAAGGGTAATTCACTGGCTCTCGCTGTATGGGTGACAGAGAATGGAAAGCATATCCCTCTTCAAACAACCGGTGACTGGATTAAGCCATGATAAGCTTCACTATACTTTCTGATATTCGTACGAAATTTGGCTAATGTGCTGGGCAGCACACCATGCGGAAGACCAGGCCCACTGAAAATTGAAGCCTCCAAGCTGTCCTGTTACATCAACAACTTCACCAATGAAATATAAACCTTTTACCTGTTTTGATTCCATCGTTTTTGACGATAGCATGCTTGTTGACACGCCACCTTTCGTTACCTCTGCCGTTCGGTAACCTTCAGTATCAACTGGTGTAAAACACCAATTATGTAGACTCTTATTTATGATCTCTAGATCCTTCTTATCCAGTTGTTTTAATTTTTTATCTAGAAGTGCCTCATCAAGCAGAAATTTAACAAGCCGTTTTGGAATATAGTGTGATAACACAGTAAACACTTTCTGCTCAGATTGATCTACTGGATCTTCTATTATCTGCTCAATCGCATTGTGTGGGTCCACATCAATAACTAAATCATCACCTTTCGTCCAGAACTCTGATATTTTAAGTATGCCAGGCCCACTCATACCTCTGTGTGTTACGAGTATTTCATCTTCAAGACTATGATTATTAATCGAGAGCTTTACGTGTGCCGATATGCCGGCTAGCTCACGTAATTTTTCCACCGTTTTACCAGCAAAAACTAATGGAACTAGTGCCGGCTCAGTAGGCACAACATCATGCCCGAACTGTCTCGCTATTCGAAAACCAAAATCCGTAGCGCCAGCTGTTGGTATCGACAGACCTCCGCTAGCAATCACCAGTTTTTTTGTTGTAAATTTTTCAATCGATGAATCTATAATAAAAGTATCTTCATTCTGTTCAATCGACTTAATTTCACATTTCTTATATATCTTAACTGAATTACTGGCACACTCGTCCAGTAGCATTTTCAGAATCTGTGTTGCTTTATCTTTACAGAATAGTTGTCCAGCAGATTTCTCTACATACTCAATCTGATACTTTTCAACTAATGCGAGGAAATCATACGGGGTGTACTGACTTAAAGCAGACTTACAATAGTGTGGATTACTTGAGGTAAAGTTATCAGCCGTTGTGTTCAGGTTTGTGAAGTTACAACGGCCGCCGCCTGACATCAGAATTTTTTTACCTACTTTTGTGGCATGGTCGAGTACCAGGACTCTCAAGCCAGACTGGCCGATATTAGATGCACAGAACAGGCCGGCAGCACCTGCTCCAATAATGATTGCATCATATTCTGTTTTCATTTCTGTAATTGTTGTTATTTCTTTTTAACAGGGCGCGTCCAGTCTTTAATCGTTTTCTGTGGAACCCGACTTATTGTCAGCACATCATTGTCAACATTCTTCGTTATCGTGGTGCCCGCACCTACTGTCGCACCATCGCCAACTGTAACAGGCGCAACAAGCTGTGTATCTGAGCCAACGAATACGTCATTACCGATTATGGTTTTATGCTTATTTGCACCGTCATAGTTACAGGTAATTGTGCCCGCACCAATATTCACATTGCTACCCATATCTGTATCACCAATATAACTAAGGTGATTGACTTTACTACCCTTGCCAATATTTGATTTTTTAATCTCTACGAAATTACCAACTCTAGCATTTTCCGCAAGATGCGCTTCAGGTCTTAGCCTCGCAAATGGACCCACCACACAGCCATCATCGATAAAACAGTCTTCGAGTACACAGTTTGACTTTATTTCTACATTCCTGCCAATTTTACAGTTCACAAGGTGACAATTAGGCCCGATCACCGAACCTTTTCCTATTGATATTTCGCCTTCCATTACCACGTTTACATCGATGGTCACATCGTTTTCGACCTCCGCTTTACCACGAATATCTATTCGAGCGGGATCCATTAATGTAACACCTGCATCCATCAATCGATTTGCTTCTCGTATTTGATAGGCACGTTCAAGTTCTGCCAGTTGACGACGTGTATTTACACCTTCAACTTCGTGACTATCTGCCGCCTGAACCACGTCAATTCCGATGCTTTCTTTTCTTGCCAGAGCAAATATATCTGTCAGGTAATATTCTCCCTGACTATTGTCATTATCAATTTTTGCTAAAAGGTTTTTCAAGACACTTGCCTTGCAGCATAGTATCCCTGTGTTGACTTCGCTGATCAGTCTCTGTTCATCGCTAGCATCTTTCTCTTCGACGATACCCGTAACTTCGTCACCTTCTTTAAGAATTCGACCGTATCCTGTTGGGTTATCCAGTACTACTGTTAACAGACCAATACGTTCCTCATCGACTTCCAGTAGTCGATTTAATGTTTCCGGTGTAATGAGTGGCACATCTCCATACAGCACTAGCACACGGTTTTCGTCTTTTAGATGCTGCAGCGTCTGGATCACTGCATGCCCCGTACCTAATTGTTCTTTTTGCTCAATCCAGAGGGCATCAAAGTGTTTACAGCTTTCAAGTAATGTCTCACCTCCATGCCCATACACTATAACGACCTGCTCTGCCTGTAGCATCCCAGCCGTATCATATACATGGCCTAATAGTGGTTTTCCTGCAAGTGGATGTAGCACCTTCGGCAGGGCAGATTTCATTCTTGTACCCTTCCCAGCTGCCAGAATAACTGCACTGATGGACATGACGTTGCCTCTTTTTTGAATTAATGACCGCATCTTATTACATCTATCTGCTTAATCAAACTTCTGTGCCCTAAAACAAAAAAGCCGGACAATGTCCGGCTTTTCTGCTCGATCTATAGAGGTTCGAGTTTAACGTCGACCCTTGATCTTCTTGATGGTTTCGACCAGTGCTGCAGCTTCCGCCAGTTCTGCACTCGCCTTGGCAAGATCCATTTCACCTTTACGGTTAGCCATCGCTTCTTCTGCACGCTGCTTGGCTTCGAGGGCCGCTGCTTCGTCCAGATCTTCTGCGCGTTGTGCCGTATCAGATAATACGGTTACAACATGTGGCTGGATCTCGAGGATACCACCGGTGATGAAGAATGATTCATCTTCACCGTTTTCACCGCGTACACGTACTTCACCTGCTTTCAGTTTGGTCAGCAGAGGGGTGTGGCGAGGTGCGATACCTAGCTCACCCATAACACCTGGGGCAAATACCATAGTGGCTTTGCCTGACCAGATTTCTTTTTCCGCACTAACGATGTCTACATGTGTTGTCATAGCCATAAGCTTTCCTTACATGTTTTTCGCTTTCTCTTTAACTTCGTCGATACCGCCGACCATGTAGAACGCCTGCTCTGGAATATCGTCCAGTTCGCCGTCCAGGATAGACTTAAAGCTCGCTAAAGTTTCTTTCAGGCCAACATATTTACCAGGTGCACCGGTGAATACTTCTGCCACGAAGAAAGGTTGTGATAAGAAACGCTGGATCTTACGCGCACGGGCTACAGTCTGCTTGTCTTCATCAGACAGTTCGTCCATACCCAGGATCGCGATGATGTCTTTCAGCTCTTTATAACGCTGCAGTGTACCCTGTACACCACGTGCGATGTCATAGTGCTCCTGACCAACAATCTGTGGGTCCAGCTGACGTGAAGTCGAGTCCAGTGGATCTACCGCAGGGTAAATACCCAGTTCAGCGATTTGACGAGACAGTACCAGTGTCGCATCAAGGTGAGCGAAGGTTGTTGCTGGAGATGGGTCAGTCAGGTCATCCGCAGGTACATATACCGCCTGGAACGATGTGATCGAGCCAGTCTTGGTAGATGTAATACGTTCCTGAAGAACACCCATTTCTTCCGCCAGTGTTGGCTGGTAACCTACCGCTGAAGGCATACGACCCAGCAGTGCTGATACCTCAGTACCTGCAAGTGTGTAACGGTAGATGTTGTCGATAAACATCAGTACGTCACGACCTTCGTCACGGAAGTGCTCAGCCATTGTCAGACCTGTCAGAGCAACACGCAGTCTGTTTCCTGGGGGCTCATTCATCTGACCGTAAACCAGGGCTACCTTATCCAGTACGCCACCTTCTTCCATCTCGTAGTAGAAGTCGTTACCTTCACGAGTACGCTCACCTACACCTGCGAATACAGAGAAGCCGCTGTGCTCAACCGCGATGTTACGAATCAGTTCCATCAGTGTAACGGTCTTACCTACACCCGCACCACCGAACAGACCAACTTTACCACCCTTGGCGATTGGCATAACCAGGTCGATAACCTTTACACCTGTTTCCAGGATTTCAACGTCTGATGACAGCTCTTCATATGAAGGCGCTGCACGGTGAATAGGCAGCGATTTTTCTGCGCCGATTTCACCCGCTTCATCAACAGGTTCACCCAGAACGTTCATCACACGACCCAGTGTCTTCTGACCAACAGGTACTGTGATTGGCGCGCCAGTGTTAACCACTTCCAGGCCACGCTTAAGGCCTTCAGTTGGACCCATGGCGATTGAACGTACAACGCCGTCGCCCAGCTGCGCCTGAACTTCTAATGTCAGACCTGCGCTTTCAATTCTTAACGCGTCGTATACCGCGGGAACACTCTCCCTTGGGAACTCAACGTCGATTACCGCACCGATAATCTCAACTACTTTTCCAGCACTCATAGACTGATCCTCTTAATTTAAATTCTTTCTAGCCTGCTATTCAGTGAGCAAGGCAATTAAACGGCCGCTGCACCTGCAACGATTTCAGAAATTTCCTGAGTAATCGCCGCTTGACGCGCTTTGTTGTACATCGTTTCAAGGCTACCAATAATGTCGCCAGCGTTATCAGTTGCGGCTTTCATCGCAATCATTCGCGCAGACATCTCACAGGCGATGTTTTCAACAACACCCTGGTAAACTTGTGATTCAACAAAACGCATGAGCAGGGCATCAAGAATTTCTTTTGAGTCCGGCTCATAGATGTAATCCCAGTGATGTTTAAGTTCATCATCCGCTGGGCCGCTTACAGGCAATAGCTGCTGCACATTTGGCGATTGCGTCATCGTGTTAATAAAATCATTGCTGATCAGGTAAAGTGCATCAATCTTGCCTTCACTGAAGGCATCCAGCATGACTTTTACCGAACCGATCAGGTCATTGATATGCGGTGTGTCGCCCAGATGACTTGCTTCGCCCAGAATGTTTGCATTCTGACGCTTGAAGAAATCAACTGCTTTGCGACCAATTGCTACAACATCAATTTCTACACCTTTGTCAGCGTGTGATCTCATGTCAGCAATTGTTTTCTTGAACAGGTTTACGTTCAGGCCACCACACAGACCACGGTCTGATGTAACAACAATATAACCAACGCGTTTTACTTCACGCTCGATCATAAACGGATGTTTAATCTCGGCGTGAGCATGCGCCAAATGGCAAATCACATTGCGCATTTTCTCCGCATATGGACGGCTGGCTTCCATTCGATCCTGCGCTTTGCGCATCTTGGAAGCTGCAACCATTTCCATAGCTTTGGTAATTTTCTGAGTATTTTTAATACTCTTTATCTTACCGCGTATTTCTTTTGCACCGGACATGCTCTATCTCCGAATTATTGGCAGATTACCAAACACCGTTGGCTTTGAACGCTTCCAGTGCAGACTTCATACCTGCGGCGATATCATCGTCGTAGTTACCTTCAGCGCCGATCTTGTCGACCAGATCTGCGTTGTTGCTCTTCACGTAAGCCCACATGGCTGCTTCAAAGTTAAGGATTTGCTTAACTTCAACATCATCCATAAAGCCTTCGTTCATGGCGAACAGAGAAAAGCCCATTTCTGCAACACCCATGGGTGAGTACTGAGCCTGCTTCATCAGTTCCATCGCACGCTCACCACGCTCTAACTGTGCGCGAGTTGCGTCGTCAAGGTCAGATGCAAACTGTGCGAATGCCGCCAGTTCACGGTACTGAGCCAGTGCCAGACGAACACCACCACCAAGCTTCTTAACAATCTTGGTCTGTGCTGCACCACCTACACGAGATACCGACAGACCCGCGTTGATCGCTGGGCGGATACCTGCGTTGAACAGGTCAGACTCAAGGAAGATCTGGCCATCTGTGATAGAGATAACGTTGGTTGGTACGAACGCAGATACGTCACCGTCCTGAGTTTCGATAATTGGCAGAGCGGTTAATGAACCCGTCTTACCTTTAACCGCACCGTTAGTTGCCTTTTCTACGTAGTCAGCATTTACACGTGCTGCACGTTCCAGCAGGCGTGAGTGCAAGTAGAAAACGTCACCAGGGTATGCTTCACGTCCTGGAGGACGACGCAGCAGCAGAGATACCTGACGGTATGCCCATGCCTGCTTAGTCAGGTCATCATATACGATCAGTGCGTCTTCACCGCTATCACGGTAGAACTCACCCATCGAACAACCTGAGTAAGGTGCGATGTACTGCATAGCTGCAGAGTCAGATGCCGTTGCTGCAACAACGATGGTGTGCGCCATTGCGTCATGCTCTTCCAGCTTACGAACCAGGTTAGCAACCGTTGATGCTTTCTGACCAACCGCTACGTATACACACTTAACGCCTGTACCTTTCTGGTTGATGATGGCATCCAGTGCTACTGCTGTTTTACCTGTCTGGCGGTCACCGATGATCAGCTCACGCTGGCCACGACCGATGGGCACCATTGCGTCGATTGACTTCAGACCTGTCTGCACAGGCTGGTCTACCGATTTACGCTCGATAACACCGGGTGCAATCTTTTCAATTGGTGAAGACGTTGAAGTTTCGATTGGGCCTTTACCGTCGATTGGATTACCCAGTGAATCAACAACACGACCTAACAGCGCATCGCCTGTTGGTACTTCAAGAATTTTGCCAGTACATTTGGCAGTGTCACCTTCTTTCAGGTGCTTGTCGGAACCCAGTACAACAGCACCTACTGAGTCACGCTCAAGGTTAAGTGCCAGTGCGTAAGTATCACCCGGCAGTTCGATCATTTCGCCCTGCATAGCCTCGGTCAGGCCGTGGATACGTACGATACCGTCGTTCAGACTTACAATAGTACCTTCGGTACGGGCTTCAGCGACCGTCTCGAAGCTTTCTATACGTTTTTTAATCAGTTCACTGATTTCTGATGGATTCAGTTGCATTCTTTAGATCCTCGTTAATGGCCCAACTTAATGGGAGACCGCATGAGTTAATGACTCAATCTTGGCCTGAGTCGAACCATCAATTACTAAGTCGCCGGCCCGAATAACAACGCCGCCAATTAACGACGCGTCAACTTCAGTCGTTAAGCTTACTTCGCAGCCTAATTTCTTCTTCAGGGCTTCTGTCATTGATTTAACCTGCGCATCGCTTAATGGATATGCTGATGTCGCAACCGCTTCAACGGTACTTTCTGCTTGTGCCTTCAGTTCTTCAAACAGAACCGTAATTTCAGGCAACAGTGGAAGACGACCATTCTCGGCCAGCACCTTGACGAAGTTCTTTTGCGTTTCGCTCAACTTGTCGGCACAGATATCGATCAGGATATCGCCTTTCGCTGCAGAACCCATTGATGGTGAATCAATAACAGGTACAAATGTTTCGTTACAAACAATCGCGCTCATCAGCTCGATCGCTTCTAACCATTCAGCCTGTTTAGACTCAGCGTGCGCTACTTCGAAAGCAGCTTTTGCATAGGGCCTGGCGGCAGTTGTAAATTCAGACATGGTTAATCACCTATACCTATATCTGAGCAATCATGTCGTCAACGATATCGCCATGGGCTTTTTCGTCAACTTCACGTTTCAGGACTTTCGCAGCACCGGCCATAGCTACACTTGCTACCTGTTGTCTCAGTTGCTCTTTCGCACGATTGATTTCCTGTTCAATCTCAGCGTCAGCTGCCGCTTTAACGCGACCCGCTTCTTCTTTTGCAGCGTCTTTAGCTTCTTCAACAATTTCAGATGCACGCTTCTGCGCCTGAGTTACGATCTCGGCAGCCTGATCTTTGGCTTCCTTGATGTGCTTCTCAGCCGCCTTTTCAGCCAGCTCCTGTTCATGCTTGCCACGTTCAGCAGCAGCGAGTCCATCGGCAATCGTCTTTTTACGTTCGTCCAGCGCTGCAATCAGCGGCGGCCAAACATACTTCATAACGAACCATACAAACACGAAGAACGCGATTGATTGTCCGATAAGAGTTGCATTGATGTTCATGCTTATTCCTCGTGGTTAATGTGTAATCAAAAAGAGTTTTGTTTTTGATTAACCACCAACAACCGCGAACAGAACGTACAGAGAAATACCAACAGCGATCATAGGAACCGCGTCAACAAGACCCATAACGATGAAGAACTGAGTACGCAGCATTGGGATCAGCTCAGGCTGACGTGCAGCACCTTCCAGGAAACGGCCACCAAGGATACCGATACCTACAGCAGCGCCCAGTGCGCCCAGACCCATCATTAAAGCGCCAGCGATATACAGAAATGCAGTTGCTTCAGTCATTGTTTAATCTCCTGTGAGAGTAGTTTTAAATTAAATTAAAAATTTATCGTAATCGTTAACTTGCGCTATCGATTAATGATCCGTGTGTGCCATATCCAGATATACGATGGTCAGGGTCATAAAGATGAACGCCTGCAACGTAATAATCAGGATGTGGAAAATTGCCCAGCCTAACTGCAGCAGTCCACCGAAGGCACCAATAGCCCAGCCAGCAGAGAACATAATTGCAATCAGGATGAAGATTGTTTCACCTGCGTACATGTTACCGAACAGACGCAGCGCCAGTGATACTGGCTTGGAAATCAGGGATACACCTTCGAGCACCAGGTTAACCGGAGCACCGGCCTTGCCGAATGGCTGGAATGCCAGCTCACCGAAGAAGCCGCCAACACCTTTAATCTTGATACTGTAGTACAGCATTAACCAGAACACACCCAGCGCCATACCAAATGTCACGTTAGGGTCGGTTGTTGGTACAACTTTGAAGTAAACATGATGTGGATCGGCGCCAAAGGCAGCACCAATTTGCTGGGCCAGCATAGGCAACCAGTCAACAGGCACCAGGTCCATCAGGTTCATCAGGAACACCCAGGCAAAGATCGTTAATGCCAGCGGTGCAACCAGAGGATTTTTACCGCTGAAGGAACCGCGAACTGAATCGTTGACGAAATCAACCATCATTTCAGCAAAGTTCTGGAAGCCGTGAGGTACGCCTGTGGTTGCTTTCTTGGCAACACCGCGGAAAAGATAATAGAAGACCAGTGCCAGGCCAATTGACCATCCTAAAGAGTCAACATGGAACGCCCAGAAGCCCATTTCTTTTGCTTGCTCGGGGTTTTGTGCAAACATCCAGCCGTGTTCCGGATGGTTGCCGTAAGTCATGTTCTGCAGGTGATGTTTTATATATTCACCAGAAGTAATGCCTTCACCAGCCATTCTCTATTCTCTCCAGTTCTTGTCGTCGTCATTAATAAAAAATGACGCCAACCAGGGAATCATTGTGATTAATAAGTACGCACTTATAAGTGCAATCATGTTTAGTGGTTTGATGACGCTTATCGCGAAAACAAACAACATGACGGTCAAAATAATTTTACCGACCTCCGCCCTGTAATAGGTTGAGAGGATTTGCGCTGACTCGGTTTCCTGCTGCTTTGCGAAAACCTTCCATGCGAAATACCCGTTCGCGAGACTGGCGATCAGGCCACCGGCGAGTGCCGAAACACCTGCGTCCGGGCTTACGATCCAGCCTGCTGCACCAGCCAACAGGCTCGCCACAAATTGAACTAACAGTATCTGTTTAATTTGTGTGGTGCGGGTCTTGAGCATCATTTTACGAAACGCTTTCTGCGTCGCTGAAAATGCGCGCAAATTATAGGTGTGAAAACGTGTATTTTCAACCTTAATGTCCGAATAAGGCGATTTTATTTTAGAACTTGGTGAATTATTAATGATTCAGCCCTGATCAGGCTTTCCGCCTACATTTCACAGGGATTTATCACCACGCCCGCACCCCGGGCGACTGCCGAATGCGGCAGGTCATTGATCTAACACGGGAAAACCCGTTGCGCGGATTCTGATGAAGAGCTGGCGAGATAATGGCGTGCCAGTAGCGCCCACGCGACCTGTTTTTAAAGAATCAACAACTTAGTGAATTTTATTCAAAATGCCATCGAGTTCGTCCAGGCTGGTGTAGTTTATCACCAGTTTACCCTTGCCGTTACTCTTATGTTGCACTTCGACCGACGCACCCAGGCGCTCGCTCACCTGCTCCTGAAGACGCTTAATATCCGGGTCGGTTTCGGCGGATGCCTTTGTGGTTTTAGGCTGAGGATTAAGCTGGTTTTTCACACGACGCTCGGTTTCTCGCACCGACCAGCCCTGATCTGCCGCTTTCTTTGCCAGTACGCTCTGCTCGTGACCGGTGAGCGATAACAACGCACGGGCATGGCCCATGTCCAGCTGGCGTTCGTCTACCAGGATTTTTACATCTTCGTTGAGGTCTTTCAGTCGCAGCAGGTTGGTGACCGTGGTACGGGAACGACTGACTGTCTCCGCCACTTCCTGGTGGGTCATATCGAATTCGTCGATCAGGCGCTGTAGCGCCCTGGACTCTTCCAGTGGATTCAGGTTTTCACGCTGGATATTCTCGATGAGGGATACGGCAGCAGCGGCCTGGTCGTTGAGATCCTTAACAACCGCCGGGAT
>JBFHWF010000058.1:0-15857 GCA_041589175.1 Gammaproteobacteria bacterium | reverse complement strand
TATGACTCCGTCACATTTAGAGCCTCTCTTTAACTTGAGATACTTTACATGATTCTTAATGGAATTATTCATAACATACAAGGAATAACAATAATGTTAAAGCTTATCATCAAACCCATTCTGGTAGTATCGCTTGCCACCTCAACTTTAGTCATCGCCGACACCAGCAGGCCTGATTTTAAAGCGCCATATGACAAACCATTTCACCTCTATTACCATATCAGTAATGTCTCTTATGGTGTAGATGGAAGTGTCAGTTTCAGCCTGTATAAAAATACTCAAAGTAGAGAGTTATTTATGTGTAGCAATGAACGCAATGACCCGTGGTTCAAGGTAACGTGCTCTCCCAATATCACACCAAACTGTCATGCCAATATAGATCGTATTGGGGATATGCTGATCCAGGCGAAAATAGCCGACAAAACCGTTCGCGTTGAACGACACGGTTGCCAGGTACATACTGTATTTATAAAATAGACACGTAGCGCAAAAGCAATCGTATTAACCGGAACAGATCCTGAATTTTTCTTATATTAGGAATAACTGGGATCTGACCCCAGTTAGATTAAATTCAATTGGAAGCCTGTTATGGATAGCACAAGAGTCGATAAGCTTGTTATAAAAATAAAAAATCATCCGGTTTTATCTATTTTCATAGTGGCAGGCATGACAGTTATAGCCGCCTCTTCTTTCTCGGATGCTTTCAGGAACCTCGTATCCACTGCCACAGACATCATCGGCCCACCTGAACCCGCTAGCTTTTCTGGTTACTGGGTATCTCAGCAGAGCGACACGCAGAATCCCACCTATTTTGAATTCAAGACTGTAAAAGACAGGTTATATGGCAAAGTATGGTTAACGCCAACTTTCTATATGCAAAATCCTGACTCAGGTATTATCGATGGAAAAATAGAAGGCCATCAATTCACTTTTTCAACCCGCCATGAATTTATTAAAGAATTTGGCACACACAACTTAAAAACAGGACAAAGGACACCGAATATCTTCGGAATCGAGATGCATCAGTACAGCGGTATGCTAGAGGACGACAGTATACAGCTAAATCGCATAGCAAATGGGGACTACGAATCCATGTCCTTGAGTAAGGTCAGTGGATTCAAAATCAAACAGATTGGTAGCGGCTATTTTGTTATAGGCGAACCATAAAGCTGCTGGTATATAACCGGGAAGCTTCAGTCAGATCCCGATCAAGTCTCCGTTTTACTTGACGGAAAACAACTAAACCTCAATTCATTCTGTTTACTCGCCCGTCACGGGAAATTCACTTGACGCTTCCTGTCAAATTCACCATGATTGAAGCATAAACACGGCTTTATATAACAAAACCCAGACCGCTCTTCCACAAGGAGCCTTGCCCATGACAGCACGCCTGGTAATGAACGCAAACCCTGCGGTACTGCGCGATACCGACAAGATCAGCCTGGCGGCTGAGCAGATCATGCAGCATCGTTGTCGCCGCCTGCCGGTGGTGGATAAAGATGGCAAATATGTTGGCGTTTTTGGTATCAACTGCCTCTTACGCCTGGTTCTGCCACGGGCACTGGTCATGGAAGGTGGCCTGGATAATGCCGCGTTTCTCAAGCAGGATCTAAAAGATCTGCACCAGCGATTTATTCGCCATATGGAAGACCCCATCACCATCTGTATGAAAGAAGACGTACGCGTGATTTCACCGGATACCCCGTTAATAGAAACCCTGCGTATTCTTTATAACCATAAAGGCAGCCTGCCGGTGGTGGAACCCAAAAGCGGAAAATTCTGTGGCGTTGTTACCTACTGGGATGTGGGAGCAGCCATTCTTGCAGCGGAGGTATAAGTGGTAGAACACGGCGCCATCGAAGCGCAAACCCTATTCGGGCTTGATCCAACCTGGCTGGCCGCCACCCTTTTTCTATGTACCTATGGCCTGATTTTACTGGAGCGCGTTAACCGCGCCATTATTGCGCTGTTTGCCGCGGGGCTGATGATTCTTAGTGGCGTACTGACACAGCAGGCAGCCATTCAGGGCATCGACTTTAACACTATTGGCCTGCTGACCGGCATGATGATTATTGTCGCCATTACACGCAAGTCAGGGGTATTCCAGTATATGGCGATCTGGTCGGCGAAGAAGGTCAATGCCGATCCCTGGGGCATACTTGTTATGCTCATTCTGGTCACTGCCGTGTTCTCAGCACTACTGGATAATGTCACCACCGTGTTGCTGATCGTGCCGGTCACGTTGCTGATTACCGACGAGCTCAAGCTTAATCCCTACCCTTTTCTATTCTCGGAAATTTTCGCGTCGAATATCGGCGGCACAGCAACCCTGATTGGCGACCCACCCAATATCATGATTGGCTCCGCTGTAGGCCTGAGCTTTAATGACTTCGTCATTAACCTTGGACCAGCCGTGGTGGTGATTCTCGCTATTACATTGATTCCTATTTATTTCATCTGGGGTCGCACTCTGGATGCTCCACAGGAGTTACGTGATCGTGTCATGGCCTACGAAGAAAAGGAAGCCATCACCGACAAGGTGCTGCTGATTAAATCCCTGAGCGTGCTGACACTGGTCATACTCGGCTTTGTGCTCGGTCATGACCTCGGCCACCAACCAGCAACCATCGCCATGTTCGGTGCTGCCCTGTTGATGCTACTCGACAACCTGCCCCGCGCCTTCACCGATCAGGCTGAGGTGTGCCATCGAACCTATGGCAACGTGGAGTGGACCACCATCTTTTTCTTTATCGGCCTGTTTATTGTTGTCTATGGCCTCGAATCCACCGGCATACTGGATACCCTGGCCCACGAAGTATTGATGCTCACCGGTGGTGATATGGCAATTACCGCATTATCAATCCTGTGGGTATCGGCCATTGCTTCGGCACTGGTTGATAATATTCCCTTCGTTGCCACCATGATCCCCCTGATTAAAGGCATGGCCGGTGCCATGGGTGGTGCCGAAAACCTGATGCCCCTGTGGTGGTCACTGGCACTTGGCTCCTGTCTCGGAGGTAATGGCAGCCTGGTCGGTGCCAGCGCCAACCTGATCGTCGCCGGCTTTGCCGAACGCGCAGGCCATCAGATTCATTTCCTCAAGTTTCTGTTAATGGCGTTTCCGCTCATGCTGGTTTCTATTGTTATCAGCACCTTCTACGTGTACTTCCGCTTCCTTTAAATATTGTCCTGTAACATATTCTCAGACATTTTCAGATAGTGGGAAAAATACCCATATCCTGGCATGCATGCCCATATCGACAAACCGTTTGATCTGGGTGAACGGGTTTCGCTCATCTATAAATATCTACGCAGATGATCTCCACCCGCCGAAACAGTCATCGAGACTATCTCTTACGCACCCCTGCCTTACCAAATCAGTGCAGCGCACTATCACGGTTCATTTTAAACACTTATTTCTTGCACCCTTATTAAAGACACACTTAGATCTTAATGATATTTTTATCCGAAAATTCATGGGCTTATAATGTGTATCGATCTATATACAGGGCACTTCATCGAATAGGCATATTTCATGCTGAGTAAAGTTTCGATATTTCAGAAAATCCTGTTAACCCGTGCTGTTACTCAGCATAAATAGACAACCAAGGAATACACATGACTCCAGAGCAGAAAACACTCGTAAAAGAATCCTGGGAAAAAGTATTACCCATTTCAGAAAAAGCCGCGGAACTGTTTTATGGCCGTTTATTTGAAATCGCACCGGGAGTGAAACCCTACTTTAAAGGCGACATGAAAGAACAGGGTGCCAAATTGATGAAAATGCTAAATACCGCCGTGAATGGTCTGGATAATATCGAGGCCATGATTCCCGCGTTGCAAGATCTGGGCAAGCGTCATGTTCAGTATGGTGTTCAGGATAAAGACTATGACAGTGTCGGTTCTGCATTTCTGTGGACACTTGAACAGGGCCTGGGGGACGCCTACACGGATGACGTTCAGGAGGCCTGGATCGTTACTTACACTACCGTAGCCGATGTTATGAAAGCGGCGGCAGCAGAAGTTGAAGCAGAAGCTGCGCCTAAAGTTAGCTGGTGGAAAAACCTGTTTGGCCTTAAGAAAGCTAGCTAGTTCACACACCCTAAGATCAACTTCACATGCTTTACATTCACAGGGCAATCGTGAGACAGGGCAAGTCATTGCTGGTAAACGGTATATTAGCTTTAACTGCTCTCACCAATTGCCCTGATGGATAATAGCCTGGTTTTACAACTTAATACCCATGTCCAGACACAAAACATCGTCAACACAATAACTCACCCGAAGACATTCTGTATCACTGCGCAAATAGCATATCACGCCACTGTGATATGACTCTCATTAACTCATAGATTGATTGATTAGTCGTGAAAAATACGCCACAATGTCCTGCTTATAATAATTAACCAGGCAGGACGCTAAAGTAAACAGGAACGTTTAATAATAATTTTTTCAGAACCATTTTTCTGATGACATTAGAACTCCGTTTATTTTATCAGCTGCATATTCATAACCAACCATAAAAAAACGGAGCAATTGATGTTTAAAAAAACAATAACCATATTATTTCTTGCTACATTCGCATTAATTACGGGCTGTGCATCTGTACCGATGGCTTCTGTCGACGAAGACAACGCCAGGAAACAGTTCGACGCTCCCCCTCCAGGTAGCTCTGGCATCTATATATACCGGAACACCAATCTAGGTGGGGCGCTTAAAAAAGATGTATATCTGAATGGCAAACTGATTGGTGAAACAGGGCCAATGACGTATTTCTATACAAGGGTCAAATCCGGCCAGCAGGTATTATCCACCGAGTCAGAATTCAGCAATAATGACTTAACGATTCAAACAGAAAGCGGTAAGAACTATTTTGTAAACCAGTATATCAAGATGGGGCTATTTGTTGGTGGTGCTGGCCTGGAAACGGTTCCAGAGAAAGAAGGCCGAAATGGCGTGCTTGAGTGCAAACTTGCAAAATCCAATTTTTAGCCAATCGGCAATATTAAACCTGCCTTACAACCCGGAGTTACAACTGTAACTCCGGGTATCATTAACGACTTTCACAAACGACTTTCACGAGGGCTAGTCCTGCAGCCCAAATACAGAGCAGCCCGGCTGTACATACCATAATATCATCCCCAACAGGCATCATTTTTACCTGTCGATTTATCCCTATCAGCCCCAGAAATATGTGTTAGAATGATCAGCTTGAGCTGGGCAAGCATTATAAAACCAATAACCTCTATATCTCTATAGAGCGCGGCCCTGTTACCTAACACGATTTTTCAGGTTATACAAAATGTCAGAAAACAATAAGGAAAAGTACGAGTACTACACAAAAATCGCATGGGCCATTTATAGCCTGATAACACTGATCATTATACTGATACTGGTTTTCTTCGTAGCAAGAGACAACGAAGAACGTTTCTTTTACACCTTAATGCCAGCGGCGGCGGCTTATGTTTTCCGCCCGATGAACAAGCCTTTCAGCAAACTCATCTATAAATATACGGGTGTGGCCTACCCCGAAGAGAAAGACGACAACGCGCAAGAAAAAGACGACCAAGAAAAAGACGACAAAGCATAGCCTTCAGTCCGCTATAAGCACACCGGCGACTGGCCTCATAAACTATCAGGCCAGTCGCTGATACCCGGTAACCTGGCACACTTTACGCCCATCTCTCCTCTGCCTGCTACACTCGCCACTCTCATCCAGATTCGCATTACCGGTTGATAATTGCACCATTAATACTGCCTGTTATGTGTATTTGCACCATGAATGGACTCAATCTATCCCGTATCAAATTCGTAAATACGCCTCTGAAATCAAGTTTTTTTATACTAAATACAATGGGTTATGAATTTATTTATCGTACTTCGATTAATATGGCACGCAACATGTATTGATATGGTAACCGTATAGCAAAGAGGACTGTGTTATGAACAATAGTTACAACCTGACCGACTTTATTGGTATGAGCATCACGTCTAGTGAAGATTTTGAACCTTACGGTTACTCGTCAGAACTGGAACAGGCAGACCTGTATGAGGAACATTCCAGGGAGGCTAAAATCGAAAACATGTTACTGAGCCATAGTAAGTATTACATTTACTGCGAATAGTTTTTTTCAGCTTTATCTTGACTCCTCCATTGGCCGCACCTGGTTGCTACCTGCCACTATGTGCGGCCTTCTTTTCTGCACATCAGATCCATAGCTAATCGTAATTTCAACTGACATTACCGCCGGCAATTCCCTACATCAAAGCCCATCTCATACTGACATCATCTTTAGCCCGTGCTGTCTATTTGAAACACATCACCGGGGATACACTTTGCACCCACCAAAGGATGAAATGAAAGGAGTTTAAAAATGAAACTAAAACCCGTTGCTTTTGCTATCGCCATAGCCACCCTGCCCGTTACCTCACAGGCCAGTCTTGTGCAGATGGGAGATGCTGTCTTTGGCAGTAATTCTGTGTTGCGTGACACCTCGACAAATATCGAATATCTTCGCCTCGACCTGACGATGGGCTATGGTTATAACGGCATTATGAATAACATTGCCGGTGGTGGTGATTTCTCCGGCTGGCACGTCGCCAGTACCGCTGAGATGGAAAGTCTGGGCGCAACTCTGGGACTTACCCAGGGCTCAACCGATAGTGGTCAAGTGTCTGATGCAGCCAAACTGCGCGACTGGTTCTGCCCCAAAGGCACCTGTGTTAATAGCACGTCCAGTCACATCGTTGCACGCGGCCTGGTGAGTGATGCAGGCCCAGACTATGCAACTGGCGCACCGTCACTCGATGCCTTTACCATCGGCGTACGCATTCTGGAACAACCTTATGAGGTGGATTTCAGGGTGAGTGGATTTGCCGGGTATGATCATACCCATGAAGAAATCTGGATGGTTCGTCCAAACCCAGTACCCGTTCCCGCAGCGGTATGGTTATTTGGTTCCGGGCTGATGGGCCTGGTGGGTATTGCACGTCGTCGTGCCCTGGCGTTCTAAAATCGCTCAATTTTGCACGGTATTTCTGACCCTGGATACCCCGCAAAAAATTGCCCCGTTGCATTTTGCTTCGGGGCTTTTTTATTCTTTCCGCTAATGTAGGCTAATAAATGCAATCAAAGCACTTATGCATTAGCTCTTTGGCTGAATTAGTGTATCTATACACATCAAGGCTATTATAAACATCAGCACATACATGCCTTGCTAAATTAACTCACAATCGCATACCGATGTTATTTTTTGTCAAAATAAATACCTGTTGGCGTCAGATCAATACGGGCACAAAATTGTTTCTGTAACATATACCTTGCGTTTATTAGCGTCCATTAGCGGACTGCTTCTACGCTTTTAGATCTCAAATCACACACTCAAAAGCTTAGCTGCAGACTAATATAGCTTTCACTCAGGTCATCAATCGTAAATTCCGTGCCAATGGGGGATTCCACATTGGTTTCCAGACTGGTGCTACGAAAACGATAGCCAGCTTCGATAAACACATTTTCATTTACATAAAGCATCACACCACCCTGTGCACCGAACACCGGGGAAAGTGCGGCATCGCTCCAGCTGGAATTATCAAATTTATGCAGTGCAATACCGCCTGCCAGACCACCAAATAGCGAGAAGTTATAGTGAAGCGGTATCATGTAGTCGACCGATACGACTACTTCTGAAATTGCATATTGCTCATAAGGAAGGTAGCTCCAGGCCGCATTAACCCGATATTTCTGCTGATAATACTTTTCGGCAAATACCCCCAGCCCGGTCGCCGTTTCACTGTACACACTCCGATCACCTGTAGCGCTGGTGATTTCAACATCAGCCTGCTGGTGTATCAGGGCAAAGCCCTTACTGGAAGTATTAAAAAAATTCTCTGCGGCGTAAACCTGAGGGAGAAACAGGACTAACAGGAACAGCGTACGAATGAGTAACTGCATAGGTATGTGCTTTAGTAATTACATTTTTGCCACGATGTTAACAAAGAACCCGGCACTGTCAAAATCCAGATCCGTCAGGTCATCTGAAAAATCGGTAAAGTTATAGCCGACTCCCAGTTTGATATTCCGTCCCACATGTCGCGAAATGCCGAGCAGGTATCCGGACTTCTGGTCCTGCGCATCCGGCAAATCCAGCACCCGGTATTCTACCAGTGCATCCCACTGATGTACGAAGTGCCAGTCGGCTCTCACTACATAGAGACTAGCACGGCTGTCGAAAAATTCCGGGTTAGCTCGATCCTGTGCAACCTGCCCCAGACGATAGGCATATTTACCACCCAGACTCCAGCGCTGGTTAATATCATAAATAGTATCCACCGAAAGGATATTCGATTTCTGAATAAACTCGGCTGCCGAATTCTCTACCGTAACCTGTCCGGTTGATGGCACATTAAAGAAGTGTGTAAACTTGAACAGGGTATTCCAGCGATCATTTAACACGGGGCGATATCCAAAGCCAAGCACGTATTCGCGGAACTGGCCGTCATAAAAGCTACCACTGGAATTTGCCGAACTGATATCCGTATCAGACTGGTTCAGTTTACCCACCAGACGCCAGTCGGGGCTCACCTGGTAACGCAGCGCGTTCTTTAACAGAAGGGTCGTTTGCTGAGTTTCCGAGAGGTCTGAATTCTGAACCGTGTCATCACGGAACTCAATTGCACCGGTATACTTGATGTCATTGTGCTGGTAACCCACACGCACGCCCATCGCCAGGCGATCGGTTTCCGCCGCGGTATTTTTATCTTCCAGTGTACCGGCTTCGACACTGGCGCCGTAGGTCCAGCGATCATTCGGTGCCAGCTCGATACCCAGTGCATGGGTTAAACCGGTTGGCACATCACCGTGTGAATAACGTTCCTCAGCATAGACACTGGTGGTATCTGAATAGCGGCTGCGCATACCGCTAGTCAGGCTGCCCTTGCGTGAGCGCACACCATTGTCGGCACGCTCATTGTCCATGGCATAACTGAGATAAACATTGGTGCGATCACTCATCAGATAATCAGTACCCAGGCGTGCACCCACACCATTGTCACCGCTGGATAATTCACCATCCATCGTTAAACGTTCACTCACCCGCATACTGCCACCCACACCGACACGGTTATTGTCTTCACGGTTACCCGTTGTATTAGCTGTGCCCTGGATAAAGCCACTCGCGGTCCAGTTTTCCAGTGAATGATAGTTGGCTTCAAGCGCTACATCGGTACGGCTACCCTGCTTCTGGGTCGCAGCGACCTGAGCGGATGCATCTTCACGACTGTCAACACGTAGCCCACTCGCAAACTGCCAGTGTTCATTGAGGCGGTAACTCACATCGGTTTCCAGACTCTCAGTGGTGAGCGACTGCTGCTGATCCTTACTATCAGCCTTCACATTCAATGTGATGTCGTGAGTTAATGGCATACTCATCTGACCACCATACTGCTGGGTATCGGTCGAGGTTAACTGACCTGGTGCTGCATACCCTGCCTCACGATTCTGAATATAGAAACTCGCATTACCGCGCAGGCCTTCGATCATATCAGTAAAACGTAAGCTGCTATCGATACGATAAGCACCCGCATCACTCTGTGTCGATAGATCATCACCCAGGGTATTAAAGTTAAAGCCACCGTCCGATGACGCCAGTGAAGCTCCACCTGCGCCTTCACTCTGCGCAACCTCCAGCTTCACCCAGGTGCCTGCATTTTTACGCAAGGTCACATCGACTCCATTCAGGGTATTCTCATTACCCACTTCTTCCTGCTGGCTGGCCGTGATGCCGAGTTTCACGTTATCGTTAATCCAGTAATGGGCACGCCCACCAATAGCGACATCATCCAGATCAGTAAAGCCGGGTGTGTACTCATAACGCACCACCAGGTAGGTGGGATGCCCACTCAGTGCACCATTATTTACAACCAGCTCATCACGCGCCGTGGAGCTCAGTGCCTTGCCCAGAACAATACGACCCTGGATATAATCAATATCGTAATCCAGTGCCGGGGTTAACTCTTCACTGCTCAGGACGATGCCTGAGTCCTTATCGCGCACTTCAATACGAACACGTTCCGAACCGGCGAGAACATCCTGATGACGCATAAAATAAAGTGAGCCACCGGTACCACGGAATTCATCACGGCCACTAATGGTGCCCGGCTCGGCCAGGAAACCGTCGACTAACAGACGTTTCTCGCCAAAGGATGTCGTCGACAGGCTTTCATAATGACCATTCAAACCATACAGACCGCGATCGATATGCATCAGATCGGTATCGGTGTATTTAGCAATAAAATTACCCCACAGTACGTAATCGGAATATCGCTGCGCCCTTACATAAAACTTACCTGAGGTTGGTGCCTTTTCTTCCAGCGTGCTGTCATCGCCAAAGGTGGGATAGAAATAATCCGGGTCGATACGACGGAATAAAGCATCCGGGGTTTTTTCCATGAAGTTACTGAAGATCTCATCGATCGGCCCTTCACGGGTATCTGCACTGGCGGTTAACTGCCAGGCATCGGAGAATTTTCCGTCGAGGAAAAATGCCAGGCGACCATCCGTATTCAACTCGTTGTTATAGTGAGTTAAGTCCTGCGTGACGATACGTGCCGGGCCGTCGGTACTATCTTTGGCCAGCGTAATATCGGCGATACCCACATAGAACCAGTCATTCTTCTTCAGCTCCAGTTCACGCAGGAAGAGTTCACCATTACCCCCTTTATCCAGCACCGCCACTTCCACGGTATGCAGGCCGGGTTTGAAAATCTCATCACTGACAAACGAACCATCCTCACTCACCGGCAAAGGACGACCCGCCAGCCAGACAGTATGCCCCTCTGGAATATCCGTGCCACTCACGCTGATAGTGCCGCCACTCAGCGGAATTGTCTGGCGTTGCAGATGACTCTCACCATAGCCAACGAGTAATTCTTTTTCGATCTGTTTTAAGCGGGCGCTTTCATCCAGTGATTCATCGGGCTGTTTAATTTCATCCAGCAACCACAGGCGTAATGACGAAGTTTCATCGAAGTTACCCTCCTTATCATACACGCGTACCAGGTAAGCCAGCTTCGCGGTTGGGCCGACAAAATCCTTAAGCTCGGCCAGCCATTCGCCACGACCATCTTTATCCAGCGCAATTACAGCCAGAGGCTCATCACGGGTCGACTGATCTTCCTTAAAAATACGCACCTCGGCACGTTCGATATAATCCTGGTAATTACTATACATACGGAAGCTGACACGATTCTCCTGCCACTCCGTTGCTTCGATATCCGCATGGCGCACCGAGTTGGGCCAGGCGGTAATATTCAAACGAGGTTTAAGTTTAAGATTTTCAAACTTGAACTTGATGCGCGTATCTTCCAGTGCCACGTCAGTACAACGTTGCAGATCGGCAATATTACGATACGGATCATGTAGCGTTTCACCATCCACCGTGATACGCATCAGATTAAGGGCATAGGGATTCTGTGAAATCGCTTCCCGCTCGATGCGAGTGATATCCAGACCCTCGTCCTCTTCGAGAATGGCAAGCTCGTCGTAAACGATCTGCACTTCGACACGGGCCGAGTCGAACTGCACAAAGCCCGTATTCGCCACGTCTTTCGAATGGACAAAGCCACGTCCTTCGAACTGTACCTGGCTGTCACTTAAACCCATTTCCTGCTGGATCGTTTTCATCACCTTCTGTGCACGAGCCGTCGACAGACCGATATCATCGCCATACACCATGGCGGTACGACGGGATAGTCGCTTGTTGTCGGTATAGCCAGTAAAACTCAGGCGCACGTTAGAACGATCAGAAATATCATCCATTAACTGTTTCAGGCGACGCGTATAACCGGATGGAATTATCGGCTGACCCTGTTGCAGACGAATTGCACGGATCGGTCCACTCGGTGGATCGTATGTGAGCGTAATGGTTTCAGCCGCTGCCTGTTCCGGACAGGCCTGGGCGTCTTCGCTAAATTGCTGGAACGGGTCATCATGCCAGAATTCCACTTCAACACGACGATTCAAGGAGCGCCCTTTTTCAGTATCATTGGATGCCACCGGACGAGATTCACCCTTACCATCACTGCCGACAGCCGTGTTGCTGAGATTGAGTACATCAGCCATGGCCAGTGCCACACGCCGTGCACGGGCTTTCGACAGTGCCGTATGGTTACCATAAATTCGATACTGACGATCACTCAGCGGCAGGTTATCCGTATGCCCAACAAAACGCACCACGACATTCTGTTTATCGCGCAGGTTATGTAGCACTTCTTTTATTGAGCGAACAAACTCGGCAGGAATTTCTGCTTCGCCTTCCGCCAGACGTAATGGCTCAACCAGGTTACGTAAGCGGGCACGTTTTGCACTGCCCTCTCGATACCGTAACTTACACACCGTTTCCTTACGGCAGACTTTGATGCGGTTAAGTTTTTCCGCCTCGATAACCACTTCTTCATCCACCGCCGATTCGGTGATTTCATCGTACCAGATCTGTACTTCCACACGGCGGTTACGCGCCTTACCCTGTGGCGTGTCGTTGCTGGCAATGGGTTGTGAGTCACCCACGCCATCATAGGATACGGACTCAGGCGCAAGATCCAGCTCTCGCTGGAAAAATTCCGCAGTAGCCTCTGCACGTGATCGTGACAGGCCTATGTTATCGCCATACTTTGCTTTTGATACCGGGCCGAGTTTATCGGAGTCGGTGTGTCCGATAAAATGAATTCGCACATTATCACGGTGCTTCATGGTATCCAGCAGTTCGCGCAAGCGATTGATATATTGCTCGGGGATCAGCTCCTGACCGGACTGGAATGGAATCGGCTCAACCACGCCATCCAGCTTGAACGTTTTAGCACTCTTCTTCAGCACCTTCTGCACTTCGATGCGATCATCCTGTTTTGGACGAAAGAAAGTTTCATCCTGTATCCACAGGTTAAACTCAACGTCAGGCGCAAGATGCTGTTCGGTGTTTTCACCCAGATCATGGGACTCCAGTGTCACCGGCGTATCCATAGTGCTACCTTCCGGGCTCTGGTTAAATTCGAACCATTCCTGCCAGCTGGTTTCTGCCTGTAGCGATGATGTGCCTAATATGCCTAACAGCAGGCAAATGGACGATATGGAAGCGCGCCTAATCATCGAACGCCCCCCGGTCTGGTGGACCACCCTTACGCCAGAACACATCGGTTTCGATGGTTAACTGGTAACAGCAGTTGAGTGCTTCCCAGCGCTGTTCGATTTCTGACTTCACTGCATCCAGTCTTGCATTCACCTCTGACGGCGTTTCGTTTTCAGCGAGATAGGACAGACGCAGTATGGATGGATCACGGGCCAGCTCGGTCATCAACAGATCGAGTCGTGGTAACCATTGTGGACGCATCTCGGTGGTACCAGGTTCAAATACCGGATCCGCCATATCGAGACGAACCACGCGATGAATTGCCGCACCGAAATTAAAGCGCGTCATCTTACCGCGCGTCGCACGAACCACCCGTGGGTTTTCAGTGGTGATGCGATAACCCGTTGGCAGACTACGTTCATCCAGCTTGATAATAAAGTTAGAGCCGCGATCCGGGTTCGGCACCACCGCACAGGCGATACTGAATCGACCGTGGGCATCGGTAGTCACTTCCAGACCTTTCGGTGTAATCACGCGGGCACCGGCGATACCCGGTTCGCCTTCATCCTGGTAGGCATTCAGGTTCTTATCATCGTAAACCTTGCCGATTACATCAGAGCAATCGAAGGTTGGATCGGGTACTACGCGAACCGTCGCCTGCGCAATACGTGACGATGCACCACCGGTTGCATTATTGGTTGCAACCACACGGTTGACATATTCACCCTCACCAACACCAGAACCAACCACTAATAGCAATTTAAGCGTCATGGTTTCATTTGCACCGATTACACCGAGATCATTCCAGGCCAGCAGGCGAGCAATGTCGTTAAACTCTTGCAGACTCTGGATGGCATTCACCTGCGCCGTGGCAATTTCCTGATTCAGTGTCGAAGTCGGTATGCCTTCGGTACCCTGAACATAAACCGGGTCAATAGTTAACTGCGTTCCATCTGCACGCTGGATACGTGCTGAGCCATTAATATATTTGAAGCCTGGCGGGAAGATATCCAGAATATTCAGGTCGTATAAGGGTGCTGGCAGTGTATTGGTGACCGTAATGGTATAGGGCACCAGCTGACTACGTGTCACATTCACCATGGCTGAAACCTTGGAAATCGCTATCGCATCATCCAGTTCAGGATCCAACGGAATATGGTTGTTATAAATCTGCTCTTCGTCATCATCAGTCGCAAATTTAAATCGTAAGTAATAATCCGTTTGAGATGTACGTGGTGCAAAATCAGTGGGCGGTGCAAACTGCGATGCCTGCACTTCACATTCACCGGTTGCTGTATTCGCATCGCCATCACAAAGCGGCACATCATAACCGGCTGCGGTCAATGGCAAAGCGGGTGGAATAATCGCTGACACGGCAGGCGTATCGACGTTCGGATCTTCATCCGCATCAAAGTAACCCGCGGGTTGATACACTTCGATGCGATAGGCATCATTCGCGGCCGGTGATGGATCCAGCTGGCAGGCCGCATTCGACATATCCAGGTCGAACTTGTAATAACCGGCTGATGTAGTGACCTGGTTCTGCTGAACGGGATCGAGGAAACAGCTGCTATCCAGTGGCCCGGAATTTCTGACCATCACCAGCTCTGCATCAGCAACCGGCGTGCGTAATACCGAATCGTACACGACACCATTTGGCTGTATGGGTAACAGGATATTATTGGTATGAGAATTCGCAGCCACATCAAGATTCAATAACACCGACTGGCCTTCAGGATTCACCGCACCCAGTGCCGGGTTGATCTGAATTGTACCCAGCCCAGCGGTGTTTGCATCCGAACCCGGCGGTCTGAATCGCAATGCATATTTCTTAACATCGCCTTCGACAGGAATCAGACCGAGCACATTGTATCGACCTTCCGCATCGGTATAGACTGAATCAAGATATTCTGCGGTTGAAGTTGTACCGGAACCAAAGAAAATCTGCACTTCCCAGTCAGCCAGTTTAAATTCGTTGGGGTCTGCCGTTTCATCATTCACCGCATTATTCCATGAGGCTAGCAGGTCAACCGGATTGGTCACTGGCTTCGCACTATGGTTTGCATCGTGCCACATGCGACCGCTCAGGTTAGCAACACCCGGTGCACCACCGACCTGTATGCTGATCGATGCACAGGCGTCGACATTGGGTGAGACACCACCACAGGCATACGCCGGTGCAGTATTCGATGTCGGTACAAAGTCCTGTGTACCCCAGTCGATGGCTGCAGTATTCGCGATAGAAGCACCCTGCGCAGCATTTGGATCAATACGCAACAGATAGCGAATCGTTAAGCGATCATTTGGTTCAAATGGGCCGCTAAAGATATCACCGTAGTTAATCGTTAAACGCGGGTTCGCATATATGACTTCGCTGCTGGCTGTTGAATCATCGAAGGCTGCACCGTTAACCCTTACCGAGTCATCCACATAGCTTGCCAGCCCCGCAATGGTAATATCATCATAAATACTCAGAACATCTGTGCCTGCAAGATCGACATCGGTGCTACCAATATTTTCAATATGAATGAAGTATTCGAGTAAGCCACCTGGCTGAGCCGTACCACCACCCACAACAAACACTTCCTTGGAAATACTGAGCTGCTGCGTACTACCAATAATAATTTCCGTTGGCTGATCGCCATTCAGGTCGTTACCATCCACATCAGTTTGTTCATTCGGGAACTCATTACTTTCGACCAGTGCCTGGTTACTAATGACCGTACCATTCACTGAACT
>JBFHWF010000057.1:0-16125 GCA_041589175.1 Gammaproteobacteria bacterium | reverse complement strand
TCGCGTTATGTTGAAGATGTCTTTTTTAGAGGGTATACACATTATAAAAAAGGGGACTATACGTCCGCAGCCTCAATTTTCAAAGCTGCACTTGAGCATAATTATAATCAGCCTGAGACTTTAAAATTTTATGGCCTGAGCCTGCTCGAACTCGATGAGCCTGAAATGGCAAATGAGGCCTTCAGGCAAATGCAGGGTCATGCTGATTATTATAATGAAGCATTAAATCTGCAGATAAGATCGTTGATGCAGGCCGGAGATTTGCTAGCGGCGCGTGTAATTGTAGATAAGTTAATGTCGTCAGGGTCTGTACAGAAGGAAACGTATAAATTCTGTGGTGAATTGAGCCTGAAAATGAATGATGGCATAGGTGCAATTAATTGTCTTGAAGAGGCAATTGCGCATAGTCCTGATGATATTCAGCTGCATTTCCTGATGGCCAAAGCCTATGTGAAGCTGGGGATTGTTGATAAGGGGCTGGCAGAATTCGATAAAGCGATAGCAATGTCTGAAGATAATGCAGATATCTGGTATCAGGCAGCGCTGCTTTTAAGGGAGCTTGGCCGATATGATGAGGCGACGCAACGACTTAAGAAAGCCTATGAATTAGATGGTAGTAATCCACAGATTCAAGTGGCACTTGCGCAGGCAATGATTCAGAACCAGGATTTGGCGGCGGCGCGTAATATTGCGATCAGGTTGTCTGCTAACGATTCCCACAAAGCGCAGGGCTATTATCTGCTAGGGCTTGTGGAGCATGCAGAAGACAAGCACGCAGAAGCCTTACTGGCTTTTGCAAGAGCCACGCGATTAAGTGCCAATATGACGGATGCCTGGTTGGCACTGGCGGATGTCTATGCAGAAATGGAGCAGCCTGACAAGGTCAAAGCCACACTTGAATCAGCTGTAAAATCAGATATCAATTCAGTTATTGCACTGCAGCGATTAGGGTTTCTCGAGTATAAGGCTGCAAACTATGAGACCGCTATAACCTATCTCGACAAGGCGTTATTGTTACGTGGTGATGATCCTGGGATTAGTCTGACTTTAGCTGAGTCACATTATGCAAGTGGTTCATATTCGGATGCGGCCAGATATGCCGCGTTAGCTATGAAGCTCGATGAAACAGCGGTCAGGCCTGTTGTGTTAATGTCCTTAATTAATGATCAGCAAGGTAAAGTTGGCAATGCCATTGACTATATGAAACAGGCGCTTAAGCTGGAAGAAGGCTCATTTGAATTGCAGCTAGGTCTTGGTGAGCTTTATAGTGAAAATAATTTATATGAGCTGGCAGAGAACCAGTTGCAGAAAGCAAGCCTGTTAAATACAAAGTCAGAGCGACCATATCTTTTGCTTGGAGATTTATATCTTAAGCGCAGGTTGTTTGATAAATCAATAGAATCATTCGATAAGGCGGTTTCGTTGAAACCATCAGAAAATACCAGGGCTAAGCTCGATGCAGCCTACGCCGAGAAAAAAAGATCACTGGATTTCAAATCGAACACACCACAAATTGTACTCAGGGATTTGCAGCTGAACAGGCTGTTTTCTGCAGCATATAAAAAGTATTCAGATAGTCCTGTCGGTAGTGTGCAGTTGCAGAATATAAGCGGTACAAATTATAGAAATCTTAAGCTGAATTTTTCAATAAAAGGCTATATGGATTTTCCAGTTACCATAGAGGTTCCAGAGCTTGCCGCACATGAGGTTATGAAAGTCGACCTTAAAGCAGCATTTAATAATCGTATACTGGAGATTGATGAAGACACGGGAGTACAGGCGGAAGTGGCGCTCAAGTTTGTGCGTGGTGGTCGCGACGATGAAATTCGTCTGACTCAGCCGATGACGATATACGGTAAAAATGCAATTATCTGGGGTGATGAGAATATGGTTGGTTCATTTGTGACGCCGAGGGACGATACGCTCAGAGATTTTGTGCGTTCATCAATTAATGCTTACAAACCGAATCACGGTCCACTAAGTGAAAACCTGGTTACAGCGATGACTATGTTCGATATTCTGACTGCGCATGGTATTCGTTATGTGAGTGATCCTAGTAACCCCTTTTCTGAAATATCTCCACAGCAGGTAGACTATGTGCAATTCGGCAGGGAAACGCTAAAAATTAAAAGTGGTGACTGTGATGATCTTGCTGTATTACTAAGTGCTTCGCTTGAGAATCTTGGGGTTTCCACAGCAATTGTTGATGTGCCAGGTCATCTCATGATGATGTTTGATTCAGGCGTGCCTTTCTCGCAGAAGGATAGAATTAGTCTACAGGATGAATTGCTGGTGAGTTATCGAGGCAATGTCTGGATACCGATAGAAGCTACTATGATAGGCACCAGCTTTTCAGAGGCCTGGGCTGAGGGCGCCAGGAAATATCATAAATATAATGGGCTTGGAGAGCTTAAGTCGATCGCGCTCACTGAAGCCTGGAAACAGTACCCACCAGTTACATTAAAGCCTGCAAGTTATATGCTGGATGCGCCACCGGCATCCAGGGTTGAGTCACTGGTGTCGCGTGAAACAAGGATGCTATTACAGAAAAGCCTGGACAGGCTTGTGAAACCGTATCAGACAATGGCGACCATGCAGAAAGACAATGTTGAAGCGCTTATGCAGGTGGCTATTATTTATGCAAAACACGGTTTGTATTCTCAGGCGAATAAAACCTTCGAAGACATTCTGAAAATCAGTCCGGATAATAGTGCTGTGCATAATAATCGAGGCAATATTCACTTTTCACTGGGTGATTATAATCGCGCCATCGAAACCTACAGTTATGCAGAGCAGATAGCTGCAAATGATCCAGGTGTAAAAGTAAATCTTGCTATGTCTTATTACCAGCTAGGTATGCTTGATGAGGCTCGAGATAAATTCGAAGAGGCAAGATTGATAAACGATAAAGTTGATGAAGAGTATGATGGGCTGGCCAAACTACTCAGTCGATAGTGTATAGATTAATTACTGGAGCGTGAATATTATGAGACTACTCCTCGCATTTGTATTGGGCACGATGACCTGTCTGCAACCTGCTTTTTCGCAGGACAATAATGAATCTCAGGATGTTATCGCTCAGGAGCAGGCAGGGGGAGCATTCAAGGGGTTATTTTACAAGGTGTGGAGTAAATTCAAATCGATGAGTCCTCGGCAAGAGCTGAAGATCGCAAAGAGTAGCAATGTAACAGCCGGGATTCGTGGTGCCGAGACCACAACGAGTTTGCTAGAACCGTACTGGAAAGGTGACAGGACAAGCGACAGTGAATTTATGCAGCAACTGGACGCCTTCGCGCAGGCCGAGCGTCTTGCGGATAAAGGTGAGCTTGAGCAGGCAGCAAGAGCATTTGCTAAATTTACACAGCAATGGCCAGAAAGTGATCTGGGGCCAAATGCGCATTTTGCACACGCGATAGTAGTGGCCGCACGAGGGGAAAGTTCAGATGGACGTAAGCTGCTAGATGCATTTATTAAACAGTACCCCGAGCACCCACTGGTGGCCGATGCCCGGCTGCTGATTGCTGAGATGCCTTAGTGACAGTATAAGAATCTCAGAGTTTGGGCTATAATTAATATACTTAAGTTTGCCAGGAGGGCCTGTGATGAAACAGTCAATTGGCGATGTGTATATGGGTGTCGACAGGCGTCAATGCTCGGAAAGGCGGAGAGGCATCGAGCGACGTGATCTGGTCAGATTCGATTCACTTGGTAGTGAGCGGCGTGTGCTGAACCATCGTCGTAAAGAAGATACTTTTAAACCGACGGTGTGTTGAGTCAGTCTGTTTTGTAGGCTTCGATGAAATAGACGAATTTTTCCGGATTGAACTGGTGATGTACGAATGGCTGTAGCTCTGGCATATGCTTGAGTTCAACTGTCCAGCAATGATAAAGCTGATTCCAGATCGGGTTGCCGAGGACATTAAGTAATTTTCTTATATTCAGGCTGCTCAGGCTTTCTTCTCCAATCAGGTTTTTGCCATTGATCTTGTACCAGTTAAGTATGAGCTCGAACGAACCCTGGTCAGACGTGCTACCCGATGGATGCAGGTGCTTGACTTTAATATCCTCTGGTTTTTCTTTGTGCTGGTCTGGATTCATTGACAGGTCTGAATAGCTTATGTTCGCAGAGTTGCAGATTAAACAAAGGCCATTGTTTTTGTATTGATACTTGTCAATTAAGCTATGTTTAGGGTGCTTGTGGCACTGAAGTGGCTATATTAAGCTGACGATTATGTTTTGTATCAAATCAATAACGAGATAAATCATTGTCTAAACAACTAGAATCCCGAGTAAGGGCATTACTTGAACAACGGGACGGCCTGTTATCAGGGCGTATGATAGGTGTCGAAAAGGAAAGCTTACGCGTCACGCCTGATGGTAGTATTTCCCAGTTCCCTCATCCACAAGCGCTGGGGTCTGCGCTTACAAATCCTTATATTACAACGGATTATTCTGAGGCATTGCTGGAATTCATAACGCCGCCCTTTGAGCATATCGAGTCGGTTCTGGATTTTCTGCGTGACTCTCAGGTATACGTGTATCAGAAATTACAACAGGACGAAATCCTGTGGGCGACCAGTATGCCCTGTGTGGTTGCGGGTGATAATAGTATCCCAATTGCTAATTACGGGACCTCCAATGCCGGTCAGATGAAGTCGATTTATCGTCGAGGGCTGGGGCATCGTTATGGCAGGACCATGCAGGTTATCGCCGGCGTTCATTTTAATTATTCACTTCCCGATTCGTTCTGGGATGTATATCGAGATTTACTGGGTGAGTCTGATAACAGTCTGGTGGATTTCAAATCGAACCAGTATTTCTCAATGTTAAGGAATCTGCAGCGATTTGGCTGGTTAATTCCCTATCTGTTTGGCGCATCTCCCGCAGTCTGTAAATCATTTCTGGCAGGCGCAGCCACTACGCTGGAGGTATTTGATGAATCAACCTATTACGGACCTTATGCGACATCATTAAGAATGGGCGATATTGGTTACCAGAACAACAAGGAAAATGAGACGGGCGTAAAAGCCTGTTATCGAAACCTTGATGCCTATGTTGAAACACTCAAATGTGCGATTGAAACACCTTATCCAGGCTATGAAGAAATTGGGGTAAAGGTGAATGGTGAGTAT
Organism: Gammaproteobacteria bacterium; assembly: GCA_041589175.1. GTDB lineage: Bacteria > Pseudomonadota > Gammaproteobacteria > SZUA-229 > SZUA-229 > SZUA-229. The sequence goes on along the minus strand of JBFHWF010000057.1, from coordinate 10,993 downwards.
CAGCAATTGAATGCTAATCTTCTGCAGATCGAGAATGAGTATTACAGTACCGTTAGGCCCAAGCAGATACTGCAGGGTAATGAGAAGCCAACGGTTGCATTGAAGAAAAGGGGTGTTCAGTATGTTGAATTACGTTCACTCGATGTTAACGCATTTGACCCACTCGGAATCAATGAAACACAGCTACGCTTTATCGAAATTTTTATGTTGATGTGTTTGTTGCATGAGAGTGAACAGATCTGTTTCAGTGAACGTACCGAAATTGATCGTAATGAACTGCTGGTGGCACATCATGGGCGTGACCCACAGTTGAAGCTCAGTTATAACGCATCGACGATTACGCTAAGAAGCTGGGCAGAAGATTTGCTGGATAAGATGCAGGCGATAAGCGAGGTGCTTGATCGATATAAAACGGGTGAGCCTTATGCTGAAGCCCTTAAGCAGCAACTGGAGAAAGTGAAGTATCCAGATGCAACGCCATCGGCAAGAATGTTGCAGGAAATGCGTGAAACAAAAGAAGGTTTTTATCATTTCGCGCGCCGTATGTCGCAGAAACATAATCAGTATTTTACAAAGCTTAAGCTAGACGCTGAAACGATGCAGCTTTTTGATGCTGAGGCGAAGCAGTCTCTGATCAAACAGAAGCAGATGGAAGAAAGTGATAATGTTGATCTGGATGAATACCTTCGAGCGTATTTTGCGCAATAAAAAATCTAGCTGGTGGCCTGTGGATCAACTTGCTGAAAATGTTGTGTTAGCTTACGGATCAGGCTAATTAGTGCCTGCTTGTCAGCATAGCTCAGGAAACTGCCAATCTCGGTTGTTTTGCCGTGGGAGCGTATGGTGAGGCGCGGGATACTGTAGTTGCCGTTGTCATCAATATAAAATGTTGACAAGAAACGCTGGTATTCGACGCGTTCAGTGGCTCGCTTGTCACCTGATTCGATGATTACACTATCGCGGGTGAAATAGATAACCTGGCAAATAGAGTAATGCCGATAGACCAGATACAGTGCGCCAAACAGGCAGGCTACTTCCAGCCCGGAAAAAGGCAGTATCAGGTACAGTCCCTGATAGAAAAGTGCGCCACCCACTAATAGTGATAGCAGGGCAAATATGCGGACAAAGCGTATGTTGTCCTGCCAGCTAATCGGGCGGTTTGGCTCAATCAGGATATGACCTGTATAGCCATCAGCATTGAGGTCGGGGGTAACCATATGTGTGGTGGCCTCGCATGTGTTATCTTTAACTCTATTAGACCTTTTCAGTATTTCAATACCGGTAGTCCAATTGCATGAAATCAAAATATGTTTTAGTTGATGCGTTTACCAGAGAGGCATTCGCAGGTGCGCAAATTGCTGTTTTTCCAAATGCGGGAAGAATCACACAGGAGCAAAGGCAATTGCTGGCGCGGGAGCTTAATCTTACGGAGACGGTTTTTGTAGACCATTCGTCCGATAATCGCTGTGATGCCAGGCTGGAAATATTTAACCCGTTGAAGAAGAGTGGCTTTGCTGGCCATGCCATGATGGCAGGCTGTTTCGTGATGGCGGATGTTGGTATGGTGCGTGGTTCGGATGCGCGTATTGAGTGTGGATCCCAGCTGTTTGACGTGATACTTGGTTTGAAGAATCAGAAAGTGCAGATAGGTCTGCCCGTCAATGAGCACTATGATGAATACGTGCCCTCAGACAGCGAGCTGGCGCAGATCATTGGCGTGGATGAGTCCGAGATCGGCTACAACGAATATCGTCCGATGATAAGTGGCAATCCGGATCCTTTCCTGATGATACCCTTAAAAAATAACCAGGCGCTCCGAAAAGCGGTGTTCTCTGAGAACCGCTGGCTGCTGTCGTTTGTTGCGCCCCTGGCCAGGCAGATATTGCTGTTCACGGGGGATCACCCTTTTGAGGGGGTTAATTTTGCGGCTCGTCTGATGGGCAAGGGTATTGCGCGTAAAGAAGATCCGCCGATTGGAGCTGCAGCACCCGCCTTTGGGCTTTATCTGTCACAGGGTAAAGCAGACTATCATCGCTCTAGCCATGTGCAGCGGGGTGATGAGCATTCACGAGTCAGTATTCTTGAGGTTAATGTCGACAAGGTAGGGCAGGACGTCAGGGATATTCGTCTGGGTGGGCATGTGACAAAAATGGGTGAAGGCTATTTTGATCTTCCTGACGAATGAGTGAGCGTTTTGAGTGCCACATTCCGGTGCTGACAGAAATTAGTGTACTGGAGTTATTATTTGAGAACACGAGCCTGGGTCGGCAGCAAATTAAGCGTGTGATGAAAAATGGTGCGGTCTGGCACAAGGGGCATGGCGGTATCGATCGGCTCAGGCGAGCCCGCAAATTACTCAGCCCCGGCGATGAAGTTCACCTGTATTACGATGAAGAAATACAGGCAATACAACCACCAGAGGCGCAACTCATAGAAGATCGTGGTGCTTACTCGGTCTGGAATAAACCCTCAGGGATGTGGTCCCAGGGGAGCCGCTGGGGTGATCACTGTACCCTTTATCGTTATGCTGAACAGCACCTGTTGCCGCAAAGGCCAGCGTTTACTGTGCATCGGCTCGATCGTGCTGCAAATGGCCTGATGCTAATCGCGCATTCAAAGAAAATGGCCAGGCTCTTATCTCAACGATTCGAGAATCACCAAATCAGCAAACAGTATCACGCAACGTTAGAAGGGCTGTTGCAGGTTGCTGAATTGCCCCTTGAAATTAATGAACCTGTTGATGGTAAATCAGCCTGTTCCCGTGTTGTTCGCGTGGAGCATAATCCACAGGAAAAACTCAGCCAGGTATGGGTGGAGATTGATACGGGCAGAAAACACCAGGTAAGAAGGCACATGGCTCTGCTGGGGCATCCCATTCGGGGTGATCGGCTGACGGGGGCAAAAGACACGTCTGTTGATCTTCAGTTAACGGCGTGCCGTTTGAAGCTTATATGTCCTGAAACCGGGGAAGAGGTAGAGTGGTGTATAGAACCGTAACCGGCTTAAATCTAACAGGCGCTACAGGTTTTGTAGCGCCTGTTATGTAAGGCCTATACAGGCTTTACATTAGCGGCCTGTGGGCCTTTGGGTGTATCTTCAACGTCAAATTCAACTTGCTGGCCTTCTGCCAGGGTTTTGAATCCATCACCGATGATTGAACGGAAGTGAACGAATACATCGTTGCCTTCGTCGCGCTCGATAAAGCCAAAGCCCTTCTTTTCATCAAACCATTTAACTCGTCCGTTTGCCGAAGCCATTTGCTCCCCCTTTTTAGTCGTAATTGTATGGCATGCAAGCCATATTAGGTGATGCTGAAAGATGCAGGGTTTACTTACGAAATGGCGGGGGGTTGAGGTTTGCAACACCGGCCTGACAAACATAAATATCAGCTGTATTCTTTACCAGCAGTTCGAGTGTATCGCATATCATCTTAAAGTAAAGTTTATTTTTTTGAATGTGGCGATAGTATTAACAAATATTCCGGATTTGAGCAGAAGTCACATAAGCAGATGATTAAATTGAGGAAAAAAACCTAAAGAATAAAATATACTGAGCGAGATATAAGTTTTTCTAAGGCATATATGTGCTTCTGACTCTACCCAAACGGGTTACTTGTCCCATTTTTTAAAACGCTTGATACAGTAGGCACGGAGCTCGTCATAATTGCGAAAATATAATTCGAAGCCATCCTCAGAGGGTGCATCAAATTCACAGTAGTCATTGGTGTGTTCACGGCAGATAGAGGGGCGTCTGTCATAGATGCCACAGTCTCCGTTTATCTGCAGGTGTGTACACTTGCTTTCCACTAGTAGCGTCCATCCGTCTTCGTCCTTGTAAACGCGAATGTGTTCATGGGAAATCTGCCAGAGTAGATGCTCAAAGTCCTGCTTTGAACGAGGGGTATCGATATGCTGTGTTATATAGGTGCAACAGATAGAGCCAGTACAGAAGCTACACTTGTTATCACTGGTGATCTTGATGTCAGGTTTTATCGGTGTTTGAGTTGTCATGGTTTAGAAGCCAAGCTGTTTGAGGTTGCCATTGCGTTTAATGCTGTATGAGCCATTTGACTGGCGTCTAGCGATCATACCAAGTCCCTGCTGTAAGCTGGATGAAACTTGTCCGACAGGTGTTAATGTTAGATCCAGTTCATAGTTATGTTGAGGGTTGAGGGAAGCTGTGCCCTGTATGGACAGTGCTCCGCCTTTATTCTCAATCGTAGCCCGTAGCGTGTCTGCTTCTGGTTCCAGTAAAAGTGTGATGTGGCCTAAATCGACCGTTTCTGTCAGCGTTAGGCGAGCAGACTTCCATTTGATCTGGCCATTGGCAAGTGGTAGTGGAGTATCTAGATGAGTAACTTCTTTTATATTGAATATAAAGTCGCCAGCGATTTCCCCCATTGGCATTTGTAGCAAGGATTGCATAACCTCACCGCTAATCTGGGAGCGCAGGTTGTGTACGCTGACAGTGCCCAGGGGGCTGATCTTTAAATTGCCAAGTATATTCTGCTGACTGATCTGAGCCGTGATATCGGCGTTCAGCTGTGCAATAAGGAAGTATAATGTGTTGATGTCCCAGGTGAGGTTATCAATCGGTGGCACATTGTTAACAAGCAGTGTGTCAGCGCTGCCTGACCAGAGACTTCCTCTAGCGCCGTGTATATCGACAGGGGCGCCGGTCTGTTGTTTGATTAGCGCTATTACTCTGGCGGCAGGTACATTACTCAGCGTAAAGAAGAGATATGAAATAATCGCAATTAGGATAAGATAACGTTTTTTCATGGCGATAATTATCTACTGCGGGTTGGTGGAATCAGGATTTACGTTGCAGGGTGATCTCTGCATTAACAGCGCCGCTGAGACTGGTGTGTTCAACTTTAACCCGGGCAGCATGAATGCCATAGGTGTTCTGCAAATCAGAAAGCCAGCGAATCATTCTGTCGAAGTCGACAGACTTCAAGTCGACCCGAGTACCATTCTTTCCCTGTTCAATTTTAGTGATACTGGTTTTTATGCCGCTGGAAGTTGCGCTACGGTCTGCCAGGTTTGAAATCGAAAGATTGCGAAAGCGTGAAATGCTGGCAGCGTTGACGGAACGTAGTGACTGAATTTCCAGGCGGGCATTTTTCATCCACTGTAAAAGCTGTCGCTGAGACTCCTGTTGCATTAACTGTTCTTCATGCTGTGTTTTGATCGGTTCCCAGATAAGCAGATAGAACAGGATAACGGCCAGTGATATTGCACCAGCAATAACAATGATACGCTCACGCTGTTGCAGGCTGTCTAACCACAGGCGTAAGGACATAAGGCGTGCCGAGATAATATTCATCCCCGTGCCTCCAGTCTCAGGCGTCCCTTAACCGTATTCTTTTCAACAGTGGTGGATAACACGCTATTAAGACCAGCTATCTTATCCAGCTTGAGTTTCAGTTGTTCAATATCCTGAAGGCTTGTTGCGGTCATTTCGAAATCAATATGTGTGCCACGATAAGCAATGGCGACAATTTTTACCTTGTTGCCAGACGTCAGAGAGTCAGCGCCCTGGTTAAGGATATTGAGAAAATCACTGCTGGATTCATTGCTGGATTGTTGTTTGAGGTCTCTGAGTTTTCTCTCAACTCTTTTGCGCATATTGCTCATTGAGCGCGCTTCAGGCATTGCGCGTTTAAATTCGCTTTCAATCTGCTTGCTGAGTTCGATATTGCGCTGGTTGAGCTGGCTTGCCTGAATGTAGCTGGCAGTGAGATCCAGAGCAATCCATATGGCGGCAATGCCTGCAACCATTCGCCATGGGCGTAGCCAGCCAGTTGTGCTTGAGCGTTGTGGTGTGAACGCACCCTGTAATAAATTCAGGCTAGTCAGCGGGTTAAAATGTTGCGAAAAAATTTCTAGCGGGTGTGCCTGAAAGAAGTGTTGCTTGATGGGTAGTTGAGTATCAGCAAACAATGTTTCAGCATGGCTATCATCCTTGCAATGAATCAGATTGATGGACAGGTCAGCGAGTTCATTTTTTTGTAATAGCGCCTCGAGAATGCCGGGAAAGATCTGTCGATCACAGGCATAGCCCATGTCGGTGCCGGTGCGAATCAGGATGCTATCTTCATATGCAAGAATGCTCCATTGATCTTTCACATAAGGTAGTGCCAGGCAGTCTGCGGTAATGATGTGTGGATGAATCTGTTCCGATGCCAGGTTGTCGAGCAGTTCGTTTAATCGCTTTTTTTCGATTGCTATAACGGGCAGGGCGTCACCCTCACCCGCTTTGCCAGGGGCAAAGTGCATTTCTTCGATGTCGCAGGCCAGCATTTCTTCCATCGCATAGGGCACCGCCTGAAGCTGGCGCGCACGATTGCGGCTGGGTACATGCAGGGACTCAAGGCTGATCATGCGAGTATCAATCAGCAGATAGACGCGTTTGCCCTGCGCCATACTGGAGAGTTCAGATAGTGAACCCCTGCCCAGGGTGATAGAAGGGTGATTACCACCGCCGAGTGCCCAGAAAAATACGTCGTCAGTACGTCTGGTGTAATGAATGAGCAGGTATTCATTCATTAGAGCTCATCCCGTGCCTGTCTGATGATATGTGTGTCGCCATTATTCTGATCGCGGAAGATTACGCTATATAAGCTGTGACTACTGTTGCCAAGCGTAGTCGAACTACGTAGTAAAAAATATTCGGAATATACCTGTATTCCATTACTGTTAAACTGCTGAACCTGCAGGGTGGTGCGTACATAATTCTGAAACGTGTCGATGGTATCAAAGGGAGAACCTTCGCGTTCAGTCATAATCTGTTCGCTAAAACCCGCGAGTCCGTCGACTGATTCTATCACTTCTGCACTGGCGGTGTTGATATTAATCGCAATGCTAGTGATTGGGCGAACACAGACAAAAGGCCTGAGTGTTGCAAAAACGTCGTTACTATAGCCCTTGATCAGGCGTAGTTCGCTGATACTGGACATGGCTGTGTTTGCGCTGCGGTAGGGTGGTTGCTGATTGAGGTATTCCCCATACTCTGCGCCATAATCTCTGCGATCGCTATCTTCATCCACCCAGTCGACAAGGCTGTCCAGCAGGCTCTGTCTCAGGCTGGGGTCGATACCCAGTGTTGACAGTAAGCGCAGATACATTTGCTGTTGCTGAACGGCATTCGAATTTTCCGGTGACACGCTATTCAGATTGAAGCAGCTCTGTCGGTCTGCAATCTGCATTGAAGCACTGCCGCCTTCTACCGGATAACTCGACATATTGCCATTGAACAGTTCGATTTCTTCCAGTGTGTCATGTTGATTATTATTGGTAACATCGAGTCTTAAAAGGCCTCGAGTGATGTCAGCGGCGGCGGTGTTATACAGGTGAGACTGCTCCATCCGAAACAGGTTAAGCGTGCGCTGGGTATCATAGTTCAGTTGTTCTAACAGGCTGATCGATAATATACCGGCAAGGCTAACCACCAGCATCGCGGTAATTAGTGCGACTCCAGATTGTGGCCTGTTCATTGTAATACCCTCACAAGCCGGGTGATCTCACCCCAGTCGCCCAGGGTTAATCTGATTTCGACTGCCAGCGGCAGGCTTACCGATGTGCCGCTACTGAGTGTGCTGGCATCTGGCCAGTCATCCTGCCACTGATTATCCGGGTCCAGAAAGCGAAACGTGAGGTCGGTGACATTGTCGAGGATAGCCCGTTCGACCTTGATCTCTTCATCGGCACGATCTATATGCATCCAGTAGGTGCGAATCAGCTGATTCTCTTCGAGATGATAGGCCACGCGTTGCAGGGTGCTACGATTCTGCTGGGCAAAATTACGCCAGCCATTACGGGTAAAGCTGACCGTATAGTCACTCTCCTGGGTAGAAAGCCGATAGAGGCGCCCGCCCAGTGCATCGGTAGCATCCCGTTGGCTTAGCTGAGAGAGATCTTTTGTCAGGTGCATCACGCTTAACTGAATCTGCTTCAGGCGCTGTAATTCGAATTCTGTATCGTCCTTGCTGTTGATGACGGACTGCAATCCGGTATAGGCCAGCGCGGATAAGGTTGCGAACAGGGCCATGGCAATCAGCACTTCGATCAGGGTAAAACCACGTTGTGGAAGGCTAGCGATTCGTGTCATGGCTGTTATCGAGCCTCTATGGCCAGGTAGCCCTGAACCGATACCAGATTACGCTCACGATCTGCGTCGTTGTAGACGGTTATTTTTATAGAACGTATCTGAGCGGTTTCGTCATTGACCTTGCTAACCTCCTGTGTCCAGAACCATTCACGTCCGACCATTTCTACCGAATCGTGTTTTTTTCCAAGCTCGGGGGCTTTCTTCTGTAATTGTAATCGCGTGATCTCATTCAGTGCGACATAGTGTGCCAGGGTCTTGTTTTTTAACTGGCTGGCGCTGAGGGTATGATTGCCTGCGGCTTTCATGAGTGCGCCGAGGGAAATGGCGATAACGGCCAGCGCAACCAGAATCTCAATCAGTGTGAAGCCGCTTGACTGCCTAGCTGCCATGATGTGTTACCGTGTATTCGCCCTGTGGTTTACCCTGCAGTATGGATTCGATATTGCTTCCGGGGATGCGCAGCCGCAGTTCGAAGGGCGGTGCCAGCTCGGTACTGGAAAGTAGAAATACCTGTGGGCGTAATGTTTCGACATCATCGTCGGCTTTGTTATCGGCATCATCTTTCTGCGGGGGTTTATCGGTCACCGAACCTTCCAGTTCTACCGATAGCTGTTCGATATATAAATCAAGCTCGATAATCTCGGGAAGCTGCCGTGGTCTCAGCATGCGCTCCTCCATGATGGGAATCCATGCCTGTTCGTGTGTATCAAAAATCAGAAAACGATAACCGTCGCGATAAAAACGAATACCATATTCCTGACCTCGAATGACGGCCTGATCATGAGCAAAACTGAGTAGTTGTTGCAGGCGAATTGATTCGGTTCGGCTCAGGTCAGACTCATCGTTAAAGCTGAAGTTGAGTACGATAACGCTAATGCCAATACTGACGATAACGATGACAACCAGGATTTCAATCAGGGTAAACCCGGTTGTTTTTTTACGGAAGCTGTATGCCCTCTGGCTGCTCACGGCTGGCTTGAGGATTATTCCCAGTTACCAATATCGGCATTAACGCCTTCACCGCCTTCGATACCGTCGGCACCTAGCGAGTAAATATCGATTTCACCATGCTCGCCAGGGTTAAGATACTGGTAGTCGCGTTGCCAGGGGTCTTTCTGAAGTTTCTTGATGTAACCTCCCTGTTGCCAGTTTGCCGGAACGGGATCAGAGGAAGGTTTGTTAACCAGTGCATCCAGTCCCTGATCGGTGGTCGGGTAGCTAAAGTTATCCAGCTTGTAGACATCCAGTGCATTTTCCAGCGATTGAATATCGCTCTTGGCCTTGGTAATACGGGCGGTATCGGTTTTACCCATAAATTTGGGGGCGACAAATGTGGCGAGTATGCCGATGATGACCACCACCACAATAATTTCGATTAAGGTAAATCCCTGCTGTTTTCTGAAAGCCGCTTTCACGAATAGCCCCCGTCTGGATAAATGGTTAAACTCAGGCTGAATATCATACCAGATGGCAGAAGAATCAACTATGACAGAACGGTTAATGCGGCTGAAGCAATTTCTGCCATGGATATTACTCATGCTGGTCTGCGTGCTGGTGCAGTGGCTGGATCTGGTTGAAGTGCTGCGATTTGATCGTCAGTTAATCCAGCAAGGGGAAGTGTGGCGTTTGCTAAGTGCGCATTTCACTCATGCGGGTAATTCGCATCTGGCGATGAACCTTGCAGGTGTCCTGATCGTTATGCTGTTCTTCAGTAGCTATGCCGGTGCTTACTACTGGATACTGGCTATCGTGTTTATCAGCCTGTTGACCAGTTTAGGATTGTGGGTGGATCAACAGCTCTTCTGGTATGTGGGTTTTTCCGGTGTGCTACATGGTCTGTTTGTACTTGGTGGCTACCATGAATATCAGCGTTATAAGCTGAGCGGTGTGTTATTGCTACTTGTGATTGTCCTGAAACTGCTCTGGGAGCAACTCGTAGGCGCTCTACCGGGTTCAGAGTCGCTGGCTGAGGGCAAGGTTGCGGTGAATGCACACCTCTATGGTGCGCTGGCAGGAGGCCTGTTTCTGGGTCTGATCACACTCTGGCAGCGATTTACTGCATCAGATCGTTCATATTGATAATCGGTAACAATATCGATAACACGATCACCAGAACGATACCGCCCATGGCTACAATCAGTAGCGGTTCAAAAAGCCCCATAAATGTCGCTACGACGACTTCCAGTTCACGCTCCTGCTGAATCGCTGCCTTGTCGAGCATGTCTTCCAGGTTGCCCGAAGATTCGCCGCTGGCAATGAGGTGCAGCGTCATCGGCGGGAATAGCTTACTGCGCTCCAGTGCGGCATGTATGCTGGAACCTTCACGCACGCGCTCTGCGGCGTCGATGACCGCTTCACGCATGGGAAGGTTGGTCATTACCGGGGAGGCCAGTTGCAGGGCATCCAGCACCGGTACACCACTGGAAGAAAGGATGCTGAGTGTGCGCGAGAAGCGTGCGCTATCGATGCCGCGAACCAGCTTGCCAATGATGGGGAGTTTAAGCAGGAAAAAGTGGTATCGACGACGATAGGCCGTGATGCTCAGCAGGCGTTGAATAGCGATGCTGGCGGCACCAAGGATGATAACTAATAACCACCACCAGGCCTGTAAAAATTCACTGAGCCAGATCATGGCCAGGGTAATGCCGGGGAGTTGTTGGCCGGAGGTGTCGAATACCTCGACAATTTTCGGTACCACGAACATGAGCAGCCCGCTGACAACCAGTAAGGCCATGACCGTGAGGATAATCGGGTAGATGGTGGCCTGGGTGATCTTCTGGCTCATCTGCTGGCGACTTTCGGTGTAATCTGCCAGGCGGTCCAGCACGATGTCCAGATGCCCCGAACTTTCACCTGCAGCGACAGTTGCGCGATAAAGCTC
>JBFHWF010000056.1:0-16152 GCA_041589175.1 Gammaproteobacteria bacterium | reverse complement strand
GCTAGCCAATGCGGGCGGTGTAATTGTCAGTTATTTTGAATGGGTGCAGAATCGAGCAGGCTTCCCCTGGACGCTGGAAGAGGTGCGTGAGCGTTTGCAACAGAAACTAAAAGCTGCGTTCGAAGAAATGTGGCAATACCAGCACACTAACAAAGAGAGCAGCTTACGCCAGGCAGCCTATGCGATGGCATTGAAACGCATAGAAGAAGTTATAAAAATGTGTGGCACCAAGGACTATTACAGTAACTCGGATGATTAAGTTGTCAGCCACGTACAGGCTGGCACTCCAGTGTGTTGATGATGTTGCCGTTTTCATCAACAGTTTCGAGTCGAACATCGAAACCCCAGAGTCTGGCTGTGTGCTTTAAAACTTCGTCGGCGGATTTATCCAGTGGCATGCGCTGATATAGTGTGTGTCGTAATGTGAGTGAGCGATCACCCCGAATGTCCACATCATGCACCTGGATGTTAGGCTCGCGACTGCCCAGGTTATACTGTTCTGACAGTGTCTGGCGAAGCTGCTGATAACCCTGGTTGTTATGAATCGCGCTAACTTCGATCTGCTGATTTTTGTCGTCATCGACAATGGCAAAAAACTTGAAATCACGCATCAGCCTGGGTGACAGATACTGACCGATAAAGCTTTCATCCTTAAAGTTGCGCATCGCAAAATCCATGGTTTCCTGCCAGTTGCTTCCTGCTATCTCGGGAAACCATTCACGATCTTCATCATCAGGATTCTCGCAGATACGCCGTATATCAGACATCATATTAAAGCCAAGTGCATAGGGATTGATTCCACTGTAGTACGGGCTATCAAAACTGGGTTGATACACAACATTGGTGTGTGACTGCAGAAACTCGATCATAAAGCCATCAGTACAATAACCCTCATCATATAGCTGGTTGAGTAATGTATAGTGCCAGAAAGTAGCCCAGCCTTCGTTCATGACCTGAGTTTGTCGCTGTGGATAAAAATACTGTGCGATCTTACGAACAATACGAACGATTTCACGCTGCCAGGGTTCGAGTAAAGGTGCGTTCTTTTCAATGAAATATAAAATGTTTTCCTGGGGCTCGTCGGGGAAACGCTGCTTTTCGATGTGTGTTTCTTCTTCCTGTCGAACAGGAATCGTGCGCCAGAGCTCATTTACCTGTGATTGCAAATAAGCTTCTCGTTCTTTCTGCCGGCTTTTTTCTTCCTGCATCGATAATCTGGGTGGGCGCTTGTAGCGATCTACGCCAAAGTTTTTCAGGGCATGACAGGAATCCAGAATATCTTCCACAGCTTCTTCGCCGTAACGCTGTTCACATTTATGGATATAGTTTTTGGCAAACAGTAAATAATCAATGATCGAATCTGCACTGGTCCAGGTAGTGAAAAGATAATTGCTTTTGAAAAATGAATTATGTCCATAAGCGGCATGAGCGATGACCAGTGCCTGCATGGGCATGGAGTTTTCTTCCATTAAATAGGCAATGCAGGGGTTAGAGTTGATGACAATCTCATAAGCCAGCCCCATCTGTCCACGTTTATAATTGCGTTCAGTGTTAACAAACTCTTTGCCAAAACTCCAGTGGCTGTAACCAACGGGCATGCCGACCGAAGAATAGGCATCCATCATCTGTTCAGCTGTAATAATTTCCAGCTGTACGGGATAAGTGTCGAGGCCAAAATTACCGGCGATGCGTTCAATCTCGGTATGGTATTCCTCAATTAGCTTAAAGGTCCATTCTGACGTGTCTGAAATTGGCTTGCGCGTCATGGGTTTCGTTTCTTGAACAGTTTGCGGAAAACCGGGTATATATCGGCCACGTTCTCAATGCGTTTCATGGCGAAATTATCCCATTTGGCCTTGATGTCGGTATATTCTTCCCATAGGTTCTGGTGCCGATCTGCAGTTATTTCGATGTATGCAAAATACTGCACATAGGGCATGATGCTTTCTGTCATAACCTTGCTACAGATGCTCGAGTCATTATGCCAGTTGTCTCCATCTGAAGCCTGCGCTGCATAGATGTTCCAGTCACTGGTCGGATAGCGATCCTGTATGATCGACGAAACGAGTTTTAATGCGCTAGATACAACCGTGCCACCGGTTTCACGTGAATAGAAAAAGGTTTCTTCATCGACCTCTGACGCTATCGTATGGTGTGAGATAAAAACCACCTGGATTTTTTCATAGGTACGTGTGAGAAACAGATAAAGCAACATGAAGAAACGCTTTGCAATGTCTTTTTCTTCACGCCCCATTGATCCTGATACATCCATAATGCAGAACATAACAGCCTGAGTCGTGGGTTTTGGCTGGTCAATGCGATTGTCATAGCGCAGGTCGAAGGTGTCGATAAAAGGAATGGCATTGATCTTTTTTTCCAGCTGTTCAATTCGCTGTTTAACTTCAATGACAACTGGGTCGGTGTCGTTATGGCGTTTTAGCAGGTCTTCTAGTTCCTGCTGTTTCTCTTCGATTTCCTGTTTGTAAGGTGCGCGTAAGGCAATGCGACGGCCGAGTGCGCCAGTGAGGGAGCGTATAACATTAATATTTGAAGGTATGCCATCTGAAGTATGCCCGGCTCTAACTTTATGTACTTCGTCAACACTCGATAGTTGAGTTTTTACCAGGTTTGGGAGCTCCAGGTCTTCAAAGAAAAACTGCAGGAATTCTTCACGACTGAGTTCAAATACGAAATCATCCATGCCTTCGCCGGAGTCAGAAGCTTCACCGCCGCCACTACCCTGGCCGCTGCCTTCGGGGCGTGGTATTTTATCGCCTGTCTGAAATTCGCGATTACCGGGATTAACAACTTCACGATGGCCGCCTGGACCATGGTGAAAGAAAGGTTCGGTCGTATCTTTCTGCGGGATGGATATTTTTTCACCCTTGTCGAGGTCGGTGACGCTGCGTTCCGATATCGCATTCTCAACAGACTTTTTTATTTGCTGACGAAAACGGCGCAGAAACTTCTGTCGGTTCACCGCGCTCTTGTTTTTGCCATTAAGCCGCCTGTCTACGATCTGAGTCATGGCCCCGGCCTCGATCAGGATGACTTGCGAACACGTAGATACCATTCGCTAAGTAGTCGTACCTGCTTTTCCGTGTAACCTTTTTCAACCATACGTGAGACAAAGTCCTCGTGTTTTTTCTGGTCTTCAGGTGAGGCCTTGGCATTGAAGGAAATAACCGGCAGCAGGTCTTCGGTATTGGAGAACATTTTCTTCTCAATCACTGTACGTAGTTTTTCGTAACTGGTCCAGCGTGGGTTTTTTCCTTCATTGTTGGCACGTGCACGAAGTACGAAATTAACGATCTCATTACGGAAGTCTTTGGGGTTGCTAATGCCAGCGGGTTTTTCGATTTTTTCCAGTTCATCGTTGAGAGCGCTTCTATCAAACATTTCTCCCGTTTCCGGGTCTCTAAAGTCGGTATCCTGTATCCAGTAGTCAGCATAGGAGACGTAGCGATCAAAAATATTCTGTCCGTATTCTGAATAGGATTGCAGATAGGCAGTCTGTATCTCCTTGCCGATAAACTCGATGTATTTCTGAGTCAGATAGCCTTTCAGGTAGGACAGGTATTTTTCCTCGATTTCTGCCGGGAACTGCTCACGTTCAATCTGCTGCTCGATCACATATAAAAGATGAACAGGGTTGGCAGCGATTTCGGTGTTATCGAAGTTGAATACCTTGGAAATAATCTTGAATGCAAAACGCGTTGATAAGCCTGTCATGCCTTCGTCGACACCGGCAAAGTCACGATACTCCTGGTATGATTTGGCATGTGGGTCTGTATCTTTCAGGTTTTCACCGTCGTATACGCGCATCTTGGAAAACAGGTTGGAATTTTCCGGCTCTTTAAGTCGTGACAGCACAGCAAATTGCGCCATCATCTCCAGGGTGCCCGGTGCACAGGGCGCTTTATTTAATGAACTATGTTCCAGCAGCTTGTGATAAATCCTGATTTCTTCTGAGACGCGTAAGCAGTATGGAACTTTTACGATATTGATACGATCCAGGAAGGCCTCATTGTTTTTGTTGTTTTTGAATGCCTGCCATTCGGATTCGTTGGAGTGTGCCAGGATGATGCCGTCGAAGGGAATCGCCGGGAATCCCTCGGTGCCCTTGTAGTTACCTTCCTGTGTTGCTGTGAGCAAAGGGTGTAGTACCTTGATTGGAGCCTTGAACATTTCAACGAATTCCATCAAGCCCTGATTGGCGCGGCACAGCCCGCCGGAATAACTGTAGGCATCGGGGTCGTCCTGGGAAAACTGTTCAAGCTTGCGAATATCAACCTTGCCCACCAGTGAAGAAATGTCCTGATTGTTTTCATCGCCGGGTTCGGTTTTGGTAATGGCTATCTGCCGTAATACTGAAGGGTGTAATTTAATGACGCTAAACTTGCCAATATCACCATTGTATTCATGCAGGCGTTTGGTGGCCCACGGAGACATAATGCTGCCCAGATGACGGCGAGGTATTCCATATTCGGATTCGAGGATATCGCCGTCTTCCTCTTCATTGAAAAGTGCGAGTGGACTTTCGAATACAGGTGAACCTTTGATGGCATAGAAAGGAACTTTTTCCATCAATGCCTTGAGCCGTTCAGCCAGTGATGACTTACCACCCCCCACCGGGCCGAGCAGGTAGAGCACCTGTTTCTTTTCTTCCAGTCCCTGAGCGGCATGGCGGAAGTAGGAAACGATCTGTTCTATTACATCCTCCATGCCATAAAATTCCCTGAAAGCAGGATAAATTTTGATGACCTTGTTCTGGAAGAGTCGACTCAGCTTGGGATCGTTATGTGTGTCAATCAGCTCGGGTTCGCCGATGGCCTTGAGCATACGCTCAGCTGGGCTTGCGTAGGTAAGAGGGTCTGTTTTGCAGAGATTCAGATAATCCTGCAAACTCATCTCCTCTTCCATGGCGTTCTCGAAGCGTTGCGCATAGTGATCAAAAATACTCATAGCTCTGCCCCCGTGATGCAATACTGGCTGCTGTCTGTAACAGATTGATCGTCCTTTATAAAACTATAGACCAGAATAAAAGCATTTATTTCCCGCCGACCCTGCATTTCACAGGCAATGTCGGCATACGATGCATGGTATAGTCCGGCCGATGGTTGACAGTCGATTCTTCGTAAAGAAATTGACGTTCTGTCCTTATCTTGATTGCACGCAAGTTTCAGGCCATAAAAATGCAGCTGGTCTACTGCTTGTTTTTAAACTCCTCTATAATGTGTGCAGATAAATTTTTCTAATGACGCAGACGGTAATCATTTAACGAGGTTGAGTGTAATAGCATGACAAATTCCGCTACCATGGCCGCCATTGATCTCGGCTCTAACAGTTTTCATATGGTTGTTGCCAGGGAGAAAAAAGGTCAGCTGGTCATACTTGATCGTATTCGGGAAATGGTTCGCCTGGCAGAAGGCCTGAATGATGATGGTGACCTTGATCCCGATGTGCAGCAACGTGCGTTGGATTGTCTGGAGCGATTCGGGCAGCGCATTCGCGATCTTGATGCGAGTTGTGTTGCTGCTGTTGGAACCAATACATTACGTCGCACTACAAACTCAGATGATTTTTTATTTCAGGCTGAGCAGGCACTGGGCTTTCCCATCGAAATTATCAGCGGTATAGAAGAAGCACGCCTGATCTATCAGGGTGTTGCTCATACGGTTGAGCAGGATGAATTTACTCGACTGTTAGTGGATATTGGTGGTGGCAGTACGGAGTTGATTATCGGCGAAGGATTTGTACCACGACTGATGAATAGCCTTGAAATGGGCTGTGTCATGCTGACGCGTAAGTTTTTTCGTGATGGCAAAATCTCCAGCAAATCGATTCAGGCGGCACGTGTCTATGTACTGCAACGAATGAAAGAGGTGCATATCATGTATCGACAGATGGGCTGGCAGGTGACAGTTGGTTCATCGGGATCGATCAAGTCTATCGAAAATGTGATTCGCGAGATGCAGCTTGATACTGAAGAGGGCATTGGCGCGAGCGCACTGTTTTCACTACTGGATACCTGCTCGAAGGCAAAGAGTATTAATAAGCTTAACCTGCCCGGCTTGAGTGAACGCCGTAAGCCGGTTTTTCTGGGTGGTCTGATTGTGCTCTGCGGTGTATTTGAAGCGCTGGAAATAGAACGTATGCAGGTTTCGCAGGGGGCTCTGAGAGAAGGCCTGTTGTACGATATGCTGGGCAGGCGGAGTCATAATGATATTCGCAATAAAAGTATTACGTCACTGGCAACCCGTTTTCATATTAATCATCAGCAGGCGCAGCGTATCGAGCAGACGGCTTTTGATTTCTTTCAGCAATTAAAGGATGGCTGGTTTGAAGACTGGCAGATGGCCAGTAATCTGTTACGCTGGGCCTGTGAAATCCATGAAATTGGACGCGATATTTCCCATTCTCAGTTTCAACGGCACAGTGCTTA
This sequence comes from Gammaproteobacteria bacterium, assembly GCA_041589175.1. Taxonomy (GTDB): domain Bacteria; phylum Pseudomonadota; class Gammaproteobacteria; order SZUA-229; family SZUA-229; genus SZUA-229. Next base: position 9,707 of record JBFHWF010000056.1, on the reverse strand, counting down.
TATTGTACAGAATGCAGACCTGGCAGGTTTCTCCCGGCAGGAACAGCGGCGACTTGCAGCGGTTGTAAATGCGCATCGAGGCAAGATTGGTGCGGATATGTTTGAAGATGCACGTATCGAGCAGCGGCGCATGTTATTGCATCTTGCCGTTGTACTACGACTGGCGATTATTTTTCACCGCAGTCGTAGTGATCATGTGTTACCCGCCATTGGTCTGAAACTAAATGGAGATACCTTATACCTGTCGATTCCAGATAAATGGCTAAACGAGCACCCATTAACGATCAATGATCTGGAACAGGAAGCCAGCTACCTGTTGAATGTTGGTATAAACCTGCAACTCGAACGTCGACTCTAAAGCGATGTAATCCTAACTGCTTTCTGCCAGATCATGCAGGAATTTTTCCTGGGAAATGAAGGCTACCTTGCCATCTTCCGGGGTGGCGCGGGTATAACTGCCATCGCTATTCATAATCCAGGCCTGACTATTGTCGAGCAGGTAGTATTCCAGTTCGCTAATGATGCGGTCCTGCAACGGTTTCGACTCGATGGGGGTGGCGACTTCAACACGGTGATAGAGGTTTCGCTCCATCCAGTCAGCACTGGATATAAAGACTTCGGGGGTTTCATCGTTGCGGAAATACACCACGCGATCATGCTCAAGGAAACGCCCCACAATCGAGCGCACCTGGATATTTTCAGAGATGCCAGGCAGCCCCGGGCGCAGGCTGCACATGCCACGAATAATAAGGTCGATTTTCACCCCCGCAGCAGATGCCTGGTAGAGCGAGCTAATCATTTCTGCATCCACCAGTGAATTTAGCTTGGCCATGATGCGGCCTTCCTTACCCTGTAGCGCATGCTGCTTTTCACGCTCGATCTTGGCAACCATGCTTTCCTGTAAGGTAAAGGGTGACTGAAGGAGTTTGTTAAGATTTTTCGTCTGGCCCATGCTGGTTAGCTGGTGGAACACACGGTTTACATCTTCACAGACTTTTTTCTTGGAGGTAAAGAAGCCATAGTCGGTATAGAGGCGCGCGGTACGTGAATGATAGTTACCGGTACCCAGATGCGCATAGGTGCGTAGATGCTGTGATTCACGTCGAATCACCAGCAGCATTTTCGCATGGGTTTTGTAGCCCACCACCCCATACACCACATGTGCACCAGCTTCCTGCAAGCTGGCCGCCAGTGAGATATTGGCTTCTTCGTCGAAGCGGGCACGCAGTTCGATAACAACCGTAACTTCTTTACCCAGTTTTGCAGCCTTGATGAGAGCGCCGGCAATTGCTGAACTCGGGCCGGTACGGTATAGCGTTTGCTTGATAGCCAGTACATTGGGGTCGGCAGCAGCCTGCTGTACAAAGTCGACGACTGGTGCAAACGATTCATAGGGGTGATGCAGGAGGACATCTTCGTTCTGCAGTGTTTCGAAAATGTTCGACTTGAGTGTGAGTCTGGGTGGTATTGAAGGCACGAACGGCTTGTACTTCAGTTCGGGGCGATTGATCAGGTCGTACACGCCATCCAGACGGTTCACATTCACCGGGCCATCAACCTGGTAAAGATCTTTTTCGCTTAATTCAAACTTGTCCAGCAGGTATTTACACATGTTTTGTGGACAGTCGTGTGCGACCTCAAGTCGTACGGCATCGCCATAGCGACGTGAACCCAGTTCACCTTCCACGGCACGCAGCAGGTCGTCAATTTCTTCCTCATCCACATACAGGTCACTGTTGCGAGTAACCCGGAACTGGTAACAGCCCTTGATATTCATGCCCGGGAAAAGGGAGTCTACATAGGCATGCACCACAGAGGAGAGGAATACGAAGTCATTTTCACCACAACCACATTCTTCCATGGGTAGCTGGATGATTCTGGGTAATGCCCGTGGCACCTGAACAATAGCGAGGCCACTGTTTCGACCAAACGCATCCTTGCCCTTGAGTGACACGATAAAGTGCAGGCTCTTGTTGAGTATGCGGGGGAAGGGGTGGGCCGGGTCCAGGGCCAGTGGGCTGATAATGGGTTGCAGCTCATCTTCGAAATAGCTACGCAGCCAGCTATCGGTTTGTTCATTCCATTCAGTACGGCGTACGAAATGGATATTCTCTTCAGCCAGGCTTTTATCCAGCAGCATATTCAGTAACTCATACTGCTCGCTCACGATCTCGTGGGCGCGCTGGCTGATCTGTTCGAGAACCAGTTGTGGGGTGGTATTGTCTGGCTCGTTATGCAGGGCACCCAGCTCCAGTTTCTGTTGCAGACCAGAGACCCGGACCTCGAAGAATTCATCCATATTGGTGCTGAAAATACACAGGAAGCGCAGACGCTCCAGTAGCGGTATGTTTTCATCTCGAGCCTGTTGTAACACTCGCCAGTTAAACTCCAGCAGGCTCAACTGGCGGTTGAGATAATACTCGGGGTGCTTGAAATCAATGGGTGTGGCGTTGTCTTTATGTTTTTCTGCAGCAGTCATTCGTCATTGCTCGTTATTTAAGTGAGCCGGTTCGCATTCCTGTGGCTCATTTGCTGGTAGCGTCTATTGATACTAGACCACTGTGTCGATGTTTTCCATACTTATGTATTAGTATTTTTTAACAGTATCATAAACTTAGAGAATATAGTTTAAAAGTTTGTTAAGATTCAGCGAAGCCGCCGATGATGGTGTATTCTCATAACATCATTAAAAAATGATAGCGCTGCAGGTAAGGCCAGGGCAATGGCTCAGGTCAATAACAGGTCATAAAAACGGGAGTCATTATGACGATCGATTTCTGGACAAAACTGATCCCCGGACAGCCGGAGTTATCCGTGCTGGCCTGGTTGTGTATTCTCGTTGTAGTGATGTATATCGCTCGCCAGCCAGCGCATCAGCTGATTATGACCATTGTGCGTAGTGTGCGTAATGCACTACGACTGATGGCACAGTCGGTAAAGCTAGCTGAGAAGCAGCTGCGTAACCGCAATCGGGAAGTGTTACTGGCCCAGGGGCAGGAGCATTCCGAGCGCTTTATCGAGCGCGAATTTCAGCGTGTCGAAGCACTGGTAAATCGTGATCTGAGTGGTTACCCCTCACTGCAGCGGGATCTGAAAGAGCAGATTACCCGGATTGATGAGGATTATGTGCATTCCAGCGAGGTCCCACCCAAGCCACCCGAGTGGCTCAAGGCTGTCGAAGCGGTTGCAGAGATTCCCGATAATGGCTCATCTGTCGTAGGCAAAATTCTTAGCGATATTCATCGCACCCTGAGCAAATCACTGGATGCCAATATGCGGGAGTATCGCAAGGCCAACCGCGAGCGGCATAACCTGCTGAAAAAAATGATGCCTTACTGGCGCACACTCACCAATAGCCTGAATTCCGTGGAAAAGAAAATTACCGGGCTGGAGAAGCGTTCCGTCATTATCGATGATCAGATGAAGGCTTATGAGGATATACGCAACCAGAGTGATTTCTCAGTGCGCCTGTTGTCCTCATCGTCCATGACCCAGTTTTTTATTTCCGGCCTGGCGCTATGCCTCGCGATAGTGGGTATGTATGTTAACTTCCAGCTGGTGGCACTGCCCATGCAGGAAATGGTAGGTGCGGCCAGCTATCTCGGAAATAGTGCGATACGCGCATCGGATGTCGCGGCACTGTTTATTATCAGTATCGAAGTGATACTGGGGCTGTTCCTGATGGAGGCCGTGGGGGTGACGCGCCTGTTTCCGATTATTCATATGCTGGAGGATCACAAGCGCAAAACCATATTCTGGGTGATGCTCACCTTCCTGTTTATCTTTGCCGGTATTGAAGCCTCCCTCGCGTATATGCGGGATATGCTGGCAGCTGACCGTGAAGCGCTATCTCAATTGCTCATGGGAGCACAGGTCGAAGAGCCGCCACTTCGCTGGATACCTGCTGTCGGGCAGATGATTATGGGCTTTACCCTGCCGTTTGTTCTTACCTTTGTGGCAATACCACTCGAATCATTTATTCACTCATCACGCACCGTCTCAGGCTTATTTCTGGCGTGGTTGCTGAACCTGGTTGTGTCGCTTATTCGCTTCACGGGTAACCTGATTTACGGACTTGGACGAACCCTGCTGAGTGCCTATGACCTGGTGATCTTTATCCCGCTCAAAGTCGAGAGCAGCCTGAAGAAAGAACAGAAGCACATCGCTGAGAAAACAGAGCCTAAAACGGAAGCCGAGCCTCAGCTTGTCGAAACCGATCATCTGAAGGACGCTTCATGAAAGTCATGCTGAAACTCCTGTCAGCCAGCCTGTTCATTAGTTTGCTGGCTGGCCTGTTTGGCCTTGCAGCCTGCTCCGATGAAAACGGACGTAAGGCGGTGTATGTGCTGGTGGATACCTCGGGAACCTACAGTAAACAGTATGACAAGGTGCAGGCGGTGATGCGCTACATGCTAGGGCGCCTGCAACCGGGTGAATCTCTGGCACTGGCAAAAATCGACAGCGCCAGCTTTAGTGAGCAGGATATTGTTGCCCGCATGACCTTCGATCTGCGGCCTTCAATGGCCAACTCACAGAAGCGTGCGTTTCTGGAATCGGTGGATGAGTTCGGTAAGACCATCAAGCCCAGTAAATATACCGATATTACCGGTGGGGTGCTGCAGGCTATCGAATACCTGAATGAAACCGGTGCCAGTCATAAAACCATTCTGATATTTTCTGACCTGATGGAAGAGGTAAAGAAAGGTCAGGTCAGGGATTTTCCCATCAGCTTCAATGGTATTCGTATGGTCGCTATTAATGTCACCAAGTTACAGAGTGATAATATCGATCCACGGGAATACCAGAAACGGGTCGATGCATGGACGGCAAGGGTTGAGTCCGGTGGCGGTCACTGGAAAATGATCAACGATCTGAATCGACTCGATGCCATTCTCGACTAGTCAAGTGTAAAAAATCTGAAAACGGGTAAGGGGATCCTGACAGTTTTTGTCAGATATCTCTTAAGGCTTCAGTTTCACTCCTTTTTCTAATCAATTGAAATCGAAAACCTAATGCAGATAGTGGGCGCATTTTTGCATTAAATCTTCAGCGTGATCTGTCAGTAATATCAGCTGACAATAATATTATTAAATGAAAACTGGAAGTCTTTATTAATCACACGTCTGTCTGCGTGAGACATCAGCCTGCTGCATCGGCCCTCGGTGATTCGCGTCCAGCAGATTTACACATGGCAGGTAACTTTATGGCTTATCAAGACTATTGGGAGCTGTATAAAACCCATAATGATGGGCAAACCATCAATATTCGTTTAAACCAGGGGATTGAAGATTATGTCTGTCACCCCCGTTATATGTACCAGGTCGATATTCATGTCCCCCTCAACCAGGTTGATGCAGCAGGCTTTCCCTATGAGGATGAAAGTCGCTTACTGGAGGAGCTGGAATTATTACTGCGTGACCGTCTCGAGTCACAGAAAGTATCAGTGTTTGCCGCTTCTGTGACCAGCCAGGGCATGCACCGCTTTATTCTGTACACGTTTATTCCCGACTACTGTAAAAAAGTGGTTGATGAAATCAACCGGGTCTGGATATATCATTCTCTTAGTCACACCCAGCAGGAAGATCGATACTGGGAAACCATCGAAGAAATGCTGCAAAATTAATTTTTCAGATGCATTAACCCCTTTTTCTGGTTCGCTCCGTTTATAGCATTTAGAAAGCTATTTTAACTGGAGCGAACCATGAAAAATTCAAGCCCTTATCTTTACTTCGCGACACTCGCAACATCTATGACGATGTTGCTGGTTGCCTGTGGTAATCCACAAAACACCACGAATATCTCTGATTCATCCGTTGATAAACCGACACAGTCGATCGCGTCTGTGGAAGCTGTCGAGTATCCCATTTCTGATCGGGTTGTGAGTGAACGCGAGGAGGCGATTGTGAATGGTGCACGACTTAAGGCATCGTCTTTGGCGCCCCATAGCCAGCGAATACCGCAAAAGCCTGCCATTGAAAGTCAGCGGTTAGCAGCCGATTGGGCATTTAATCCGGGTTATTCAATACAGCACAGGGAAAACTATCAGCACTTCGATGATAGCGGAATCCATTCAGTAACACAGCAGCCGGTGTCTACCTTTAGCATCGATGTGGACACAGGCGCCTATGCCAATGTGCGACGTTTTCTTAATCAGGGGCAGATGCCGCATCGGGATGCGGTACGTGCCGAGGAATTAATTAATTATTTTAATTATAACTATGACAATCCTGAGAGTCGTGATGAAGCCTTTAGACTGACAACAGAAATGGCTCCCTCACCCTGGAATAAAAATAGCCAGCTGCTGCATATTGGATTGCAGTCATATACACAACAGACCCGCCCGGCCAGTAATCTGGTGTTTCTGGTGGATGTGTCGGGATCGATGCAGGGGCCAAATAAACTGGAGTTATTAAAGTCGGCATTACAACTGCTGACGCGGCAAATGAGAACAGAGGATCGAATTAGCCTTGTCACTTATGCCGCTAACACGGGTGTGGTACTGGAACCAACAGCGGGTGATCAGCACGCCACAATACTCAGGGCATTACAGCGACTTCAGGCGGGTGGCTCTACCAATGGAGGCAGCGGTATACAGCTGGCATATCAGATGGCGCAGCAGGGCTTTATCGAGCAGGGTATCAATCGCATTATTCTTGCAACCGACGGGGATTTTAATGTCGGTATTACCCAGTTTGAGGAATTGAAACAGCTGGTGGAAAGTCGACGTAAGGGTGGTGTGTCATTAACAACACTAGGCTTTGGCCACGGCAATTATAATGATCACCTGATGGAGCAGTTAGCAAATGCAGGTAATGGAAACTACAGCTATATTGATAATCTCACCGAGGCACGTAAGGTGTTGGTCGATGAAATGCATGCGACATTGAATACGCTGGCATATGATGTAAAAGTACAGGTAGAGTTTAATCCACAGCAGGTCGCAGAGTATCGATTGATTGGTTATGAAAACCGGGCGCTGGCACGGGAAGATTTCAACAACGATAAAGTTGATGCGGGGGAAGTTGGTGAAGGGCATAGTGTAACGGCACTTTATGAGATCACACTCGCAGATGCAGGTAAAAAACAGTTACCCGATTTACGTTATGGGAACGAAAATACCAGTCGAGGTACGAAACATTATTCTAATGAGCTGGCATATATCAAGCTTCGCTATAAAAACGATATAAATAATACGTCTCGTCAAATGAATAAAGTGATCAATCGTAATGATAGACTGGAGAACGTTGCTGATGCTTCGGATAACTTTCGATTTGCAGCTGCCGTAGCGGCGTTTGCTCAGCAGCTACGAGGCGGGAAAAATCTACAGCAGTTTACATATGATGATACGCTTTCGTTAGCAAGACAATCGCGTGGTCAGGATAAAGAGGGATATCGAAGTGAATTTATTCAGCTGGTATCACTGGCAAAATCACTGGATATGTAAACAGGCTTTAATCAGAGATAACAGGTAGCATGCAATCCATAGAGCTGCAGCAGCAAAGTGACGAATCGCTAATGCTGGCATATCAGCAGGGTAATACCAGAGCCTTCGATGTTCTGTATTCACGGCATCGTGCAGGACTTTATCGTTATCTGCTGCGCCAGCTAGATCATCAGGTGGCACTGACAGATGAGCTATTTCAGGAGGTGTGGATGAAGCTGATACATGGGCGTGAGAATTATCAAGCATCGGCAAAGTTTTCAACTTATCTGTACCGTGTGGCGTATCACCGCCTGGTGGATCACTGGCGTCGTGGTAACGTTACGATGACTCAGCCGCTGGATGATGAAGCGCTGGCCAATACAGATCCACAGCCACAGCAGTCGCTTGAAGCTGAAAATATGGCGGCTGAGTTGAAGCAGGCTATTGCCAGTCTGCCTGAGGAGCAGCGAAATGCGTTCCTGTTAAAAGAGGAGGGGGCGCTGGCACTGGAAGTGATAGCTGAGGTAACCGGCGTGAACCGGGAAACGGTGAAAAGTCGTCTACGTTATGCGGTAAAGCGATTACGGCAAGTATTGTCACCGCTGAGGTCTGTGACATGAGCAAAGATAAACAGTTAAACGATGAGCAGGATCTGCACAGGGTCTATCAGGATGTCAGTGATGAACAGCCATCCTTATCTGTTGATAAAACGATTTTAGAGGCAGCACATCGTGCACTTGAATCAGAAAAACCTGCTTTGGGTGTGGATGTTCAGCCTGTAAATAAAGCCTGGTATGTACCGGCCTCCTATGTTGCGATACTGGTGATTAGCCTTAGCGTGGTGATGAAACTTGCGCTTGAGCCAGAACTTGAGCCAGAGCTTGAATCCATGCAGTTACTCGATAAGCGTGGCTATCAACCGGATAGGTCAATTGATCATGCAGCGTCGTCTGAATTAAGTCAGTCATCTGAACCGGACAGAGCGGCGGCAACGCTAAGACTCAAGGAACAACACAGGGAAATGCAGAAGGCAGAACCGCTGATGCGAACACTTGAAGTACAGTCTGCGCCTCCCGCGCCGGTCAGGCTGCCTGAAGTAGAAGAATCGCTAGCCATCCCCAGTGTGGAACTGACTACACCAGAGACAACAGCGTCGCCGATTGTGACAGACTCACAACCGCTAATACCTGATCAGAAAAGCTGGATAGAAAAGCTCGAAATATTATATCAGCAACAGTCATTTGAAGAGCTGGCTCAGTCACTCAGGGCGTATAGAAAACTCTATCCCATGAAGATGTATCCCGGTGACCTGTCCAGTGAGCTGATGGCCTGGGAGCAGGCGAATCTGCCGGTAAGGTCACAAAACCCATGATGCGTGAACGCAGACATTAGTCTATGATCTGGAATGTGCATCTGACAACAGGGAACCCCATGCGAAATCCGGCTATCTGTTTATTTATTATCCTTTTTTCTTCAAGCCTGTCGGCAGAGACATTTCGTGCGCGTATTGTAGAATCTGAAGGGCAGGTCTACGTGGTCAATGGTGATGGAGAAAAACGAACACCCGACAGGAAAAAATTCCTGGTTAATGAAAATGAAACCATCGTAACAGAAAAAAATAGTCAGGCCGTTGTGCAGTTTGATGATGGTGTTATGTCTGTTGTCGATGAGGAGAGTGAGCTGTTAGTCGAAAAAAACGGCTGGCTTTCACAGCTGGGTGGAAAAGTGTATTACATTTTCAGAAAAGTTATTGGCAAATCTGAGCGTAAAAAAGTAAAGACGCGATTCGCGACCATTGGCATACGAGGCACCACATTTATCGTGGATGCTAATGACCTTCAACCACAGATTGCGTTGAAGGAAGGCAATCTGAACATCCAGTCACCGGATGACAGGGATTATGAACTGCGGCAAAAAAAGCCAGAGGATGATTTCGCGGCCTACAGACAACGAGTCATGCAGCAGCAACAGGCGATGCAAGATGAGTTCCGCGCATATAAACAGCAGATCGCACGGGAATTTATCGAGTATAGAAAAAGCTTCGATATACATGCTAATCAGGTGGTTAGCTTCGATAATCGAAAGGTTAGTCAGAGTACGCTGGATACTAACTGGCAAAAGGATTTTGATCGCTTTAACCGCATCTCAAGCCGTTACAGCCGTGCTTATCGCGATCTCGAAGAGGCAGTTGAATCACTGGATGAAGACGTAGAATAATTACCAGTATTACTCGGTATACGCCTGTGTCCAGAAAGCTGATCGCATGACAATTAATAGAAAAAAG
>JBFHWF010000055.1:0-16339 GCA_041589175.1 Gammaproteobacteria bacterium | reverse complement strand
CTTCAACTGGTACATCCAAATACTGTACTGGAAACTTCCAGCCAAATGTTGGGATTCCCTCGTGGATTTCTGAGCAGGAATTACATTTAAATTTAAACATAGTGTTTCTTACACATAACAGTGAAATAGGCGGCGACCGGGTATTCCAGAGTAACCCGGCGGCCGGGTATTGTTTTTTGTTGTTATTGACAAATATTTCCATGTGCATTTAGTCTTGCGGCTGGATTTGTGCTGCAAGGGATTTTGCGTATGGAACAGTCTATTGCCCGATTCTGGGATAAATATATTGAAAAATCAACTAAATACGGTGTAAAGCGCCATGTTGCTCGTTGGTATGTGATACGTGTTGAGAGTTATATTCGTTACTATTCTGACACTCGGCTGAGGCAGCATACCGCTAATATGGTGAGTACCTACCTGCAGGAGATAGGCGGCAGGGAAAAACTCCTGGACTGGCAGTATAAGCAGGTTGTTTCTGCTTTAAAGCTGTTGTTTTCAGAATGTTTAAAGCCCGCATGGGCGGCTGGATTTCCCTGGGATGAATGGATGGGGCTGGCCGATTCTCTTGAGCCTGAGCACCCTACAATCGCCCGCGATATTCCAGTGGGTGATATTAATTATCTGTCTAAGAATGAAGAGGGCCTGTTTTATGAAATTCAGGCTTTATTTCCCGAGCTTATTGATCGTCTGGTAACAGAAATTCGGGTTCGCCAGTATTCAGTTCGTACGGAGCGTAGTTATATTTCATGGGTGTTGCGTTATATTGTTTATCATAAGCGACGTAATCCAGTTGAGTTGAGTCGTCAGCATATCGTTGAATATCTCGAGTATCTTGTGGTGAAACGTAATGTGTCGGCGAGTACCCAAAATCAGGCCTTGAATGCGCTGGTGTTTCTTTACCGAAAAACCTTACACATGGAGCTTGAAGACTTCAGTGAGTTTTTGCGTGCGCGTAAGCCTCGGCGTTTACCTGTTGTGCTATCCCGTGATGAAGTTAAGTTGTTAATACATGCGATGAGGCATGAAGTACATCAACTGGTGGCATCACTTTTGTATGGCTGTGGCTTGCGTTTGATGGAGTGTATTCGTTTGCGGATTCTGGATATCGACTTCGATTATAAACAGATTGTTATTCGTGCGGCTAAAGGTAACAAGGACCGTATTGTACCGTTGCCGGTGAAATTGATTGAGCCGATTAAAAAGCAGATTGAACAGGTAAAGAAATATCACCGGCTTGATATGCAGCAGGGTTATGGTGAGGTTTACCTGCCTGATGCGCTTGCGCGTAAATATAAAAATGCGGCGAAGGAATTGAAGTGGCAATACCTTTTTCCGGCTATTCGTGTCGCTACCGATGCACGCAGTAAGAAAACCCGGCGTCACCATATGCATGAGCGTAACACGCAAAAGTTTATCAAACAGGCGGCGGATAAGGCGGGTATCACCAAGCGCGTAACTACTCACACACTGCGTCATTCTTTTGCGACGCACCTGCTTGAGTCAGGTTACGATATTCGCACGGTGCAGGAGTTACTGGGGCACTCGGATGTGTCGACAACGATGATTTACACTCACGTGTTAAATAAGCCGGGTGTGAGTGTGAATAGCCCGCTGGATACCCTGATATAGGTAGCCAGCGGTGAGTGTGCTAAGGCTTAACCAGCCCCAGACGTAGCGCTTCGAGTGTTGCCTGTGCGCGGTTGGATACGTTGAGTTTGCCGTAGATGCTCTTCAGGTGTGAGGCGACGGTATTAGAGGTAATGCCGAGTACTTCGGCGGCTTCGTTACGGCTCAGGCCTTTGGCAATCGCACCGAGTATTTCTTTTTCGCGGCTGGACAGTTCGGGTCGGTCATCTTGTGCTGTATCACCACGGAAGTGGCTGATCATCTTGCGTGCAATCGCGGGTGAAATGGGGGGCTCACCTTTAATAATGCCACGCAGGCTCTGGATGAATTCATCGGTAGTCTGCTCTTTTAGCAGGTACCCCTGGGCACCGGCTTCGAGTGCCGGGAACAGATAGTTGTCATCGTCGAAAATAGTGGCGACGACACAGTAAGTATTGGGTGAGTGACGGGTGATTTCACCGATAATTTCAACACCGTTTCCATCGGGCAGGTTAAGGTCGATCAGTGCCAGATCGAAGGAATGCTGTTCCAGCAGCTTACGTGCCTGTGCCAGGCTGGAGGCTTCGTGGGTATCCACTTCCAAAAAGGCCTGTTCAATGATGCTGGCGAGCCATTCACGGGTTTCGGGGTGGTCTTCTAAAATTAATACTCTTTGCATTAGTTTTCGTCTTCAGCGGTGTCTCGTATCGGGAAGGCGACACGTACACAGCTGCCTTTGTTTTGACCCGTTTCCTTATCACTCAGGTTAAAAAAGCTGGCGGTTCCGCCAAGTTCCCGGGCACGTGTTGTTATATTATTTATTCCCTTGCCTGGTATACAGTTTGCCATATCAAAGCCCTTGCCATTATCGCTGCACTCAATGGTGAGCAGCTGGTCGGAGCTGTTGATAATCACTTCCATAAAGTTGGCACCCGCATGTTTGATTATATTGGTTGTTATCTCATGTATCATGCGATTCAGGTTGATATGCTGGCGTGGGGTAAAGAATCCATCCAGTTCTTCCGACTGGTGCCATAGCAATTGCATACCAATTGAATTCAGGCGCTCCTGTACTTCGGAACGCACATCGGTGACCGCATCTAGTATGAGGGCCGTAGACTTATTGTCAAGGGTATAGATGGCACTGCGTAGCGATTTTAATATGCTGCGTGCCAGTGCAATGGTTTCTTCTTCCTTCACCGAGTGAATCAGCGTGAGCATGCGGGCCGCTACATCGTCGTGCAGGTCACGAGCAATACGCTTTCGCTCCTCGGCAGCGCCTTTTTCAAAGGCTTCTTCAATGCTCATAAACTGCTTGGTGAGTTTGAGTAGTGAGTCAGCCAGCTCAAGGTCATCCTGATTGAAAGTATAGGATGGTTCGCGAGAGCTCAGAACATAGCCGTGACGCTGGCTTACCGAGGGGACTGCCAGTATCTTGTTATGGTTGGTAATATGGCACTGCTTAATGGTGTCAGTGTACATATTAAGGTCGCAGTCAGAAAAGAAGCGTGACAATATCGCTTCCCAGCGGATGTCGATAGGGATACCGCTGCTGGAAAACTCCTCGATCAGGAAGGGCAGGTTTTTTTCCAGATTTTTATGCACATCTATTCCTGTTGTAACTTTCGCCTTGTTTATTCCATGAGGGGCTTTGCCGGGCAAAGCATTTAGCAGTTACACTATAGCTAAATTCGCCCCATGGCAGAAAAACTTTTGATAAAAGGCGATAGCATCAGTGGGTTTTTGATAATTGACTGGTAATCGCCTTCGAGAAACTTGAGTTTGCCCGTAGTGTAGGCCAGGCCCAGGCTGCTGGAGCCAACTTCTCGCTGCATCCACTCTTTCCAGTGGTTCGACTTGGCGCGCAGGTCCCAGTTCAGCTCCTGGTTATCATATTGACCGGCTTCAACAACATAGCCATTTTTAACAACAATACAGCTTCGAGGTTTATCTTCATCGGGAAATCCATAGCCGATGACCGATGAGAAATTGAGTTCCTGGAGGTGTTGGGAGAGGTAAGGATCTCTGTTCCATTCGTCCTTAAATTTATCCATCCACGCACTATCAAACAGCTTCAAACTAATGCTCCGTTACTTCTTTGGTATTGCTTTTTTCAATTGCAGTCAGGCGTCGTGCCTATATTGAGTTCCGTCGTTGCCCGTCTGATGCAGGCTTAATAATGGGCGCTATTTTAACTCCATTGTCATAGCCTGTATATGGTTTTGTTTGAGCGTGGCGAGGGTTTCCCGCAGGGTGATGGGGTTGGTGAATGGGCCGATGCGAACGCGGTGCCATTGATCCGTGTTTATGGTGACACTCTGGATGGACGAAGTGACGCCGAGTAGCGCAAGGCTCGCCTTGAGGCGTTCGGCATCGGCCTGGCTGCGGAATGAGCCGGCCTGTAGCAGGTATTTTTTGCCACCCTCGATCGGTTTGCTGCCGGCGGGTTCCGGTGCGGGTTTTTCATCGACTTCGGGTTCTGGAACGAACACTTCCAGTTCGGAGAGGATGGTGTAGAACTCGAAGCGGGGTCGGGAGCCATCTTCCTTCACCTGCGGCTCACTGGCGGCCTGCGATTCGCGGCGTTTCTTCTCGGCTTCGGCCTGTGCCTGAACTTCGCGGGCCTTCTTTAATTCCTGCTTCACCGCCTCGGTGAAGGAGACGTCTTCGGCGGGTTGCTTGTCGAGGTACACGAGAAATGCGACAAACAGGCCGACCACCAGGCCAGCCAGCATCCAGATATAACCCGGTACCGGTTTCTTGTTCGACATCTGTCGTCCTTTCAGGTCATGGGAGGCCGGGGGCATTACATTGCCTCGGGTGCGCTAACACCGAGTAGCTCCAGGCCATTATGTAGCACGTGACGGGTCGCGTTGATCAGGTTGAGGCGGGCATTACGCAGGGCTGCATCGTCCACGATAAACTGGTGCGCATTGTAATAGGTATGCAGCTGGTTGGCGGTGTCGCGCAGGTAGTGGGCCAGCTGGTGAGGTTCTTCGTTGAGAGCGGCCTTTTCCACAACTTCCGGGTATTTTGCCAGTGAGGTCACCAGCTCGGTCTCGTGGCTTTCGGTGAGCAGGGCCAGATTGTCACTGCCCAGCTGTGCATCGTGGCTCAGCTGTTTTTCGTCCAGCTGGCGGAAGATGCTGCAGATACGGGCATGGGCGTACTGGATGTAGTACACCGGGTTATCGCTACTCTGTGACTTGGCCAGGTCGAGATCAAAGTCCATATGCTGTTCGCACTTGCGTAACACGTAAAAGAAACGCGCTGCGTCACGGCCCACTTCATCCCGTAGCTCGCGCAGGGTCACGAAGGAGCCGGAGCGGGTCGACATAGGAACCTTCTCGCCACCACGGTAGAGAATGGCGAACTGTACTAGTAGTACGTCGAGCTTGTCGACGTCGTCACCCAGTGCCTTGAGGGCGGCTTTAACGCGGGGGATATAGCCGTGATGATCGGCGCCCCAGATGTCGATCACGCGGTCGAAACCACGTTCCATCTTGTCCATATGGTAGGCAATATCCGAGGCAAAATAGGTGCTCTGGCCGTTTTCGCGGACTACTACGCGGTCTTTTTCATCGCCAAATTCGGTGGATTTGAACCACAGTGCACCGTTCTTTTCGTAGATGTAACCGGCTTTTTGCAGGCGTTCTACCGCTTCGCGTACCAGGCCGTTACGGGTCAGCGTGCGCTCGGAGAACCACTCATCATACGCTACGCCAAATTCTTCCAGATCTTCGCGAATATCGTCGAGGATGGTATTCAGGCCCAGATCGAACACCTGTTCATAGCTTTCATCACCCAGCAGAGTCTTGGCACGGTCGATGAGTGCATCGATATGCAGTTCCTTGTCGCCACCGTCTGGCTCATCTGCGGGAATACCGTCGAATACGGCTTCGGCCGGGTGCATGAGGTTACGATCATGCTGGGATAACAGGTTAGCGGCTATGTCCTTAACATATTCACCCTGGTAACCATTGCTGGGGAAGGGGATGGCTACATCGCACAGCTCAAGGTAGCGCAGCCATACGCTGGTGCCGAGTATATCCATCTGTCGGCCGGCGTCATTCACATAGTATTCACGGTGTACCTCGAAGCCAACGGCACTCAGCAGCGAGGCCACGGTAGCGCCATAGGCCGCGCCACGGCCATGACCCACGTGTAGCGGGCCGGTTGGGTTGGCGGAGACAAACTCGATCTGTACCTTACGTCCGGCGCCGATATTGCTCAGACCATAGGTTTCTGCCTGGGTGTTGATATGGTTGATCACGGCCAGGGTATCCTGTTGTGATACGAAGAAGTTGATAAAACCCGGCCCGGCGATCTCGACCCTGTCGATGGAGGTGTTCTGCGGCAGGTGCTCAATCAGCAGTTGTGCCAGCTCGCGAGGGTTCTTTCCCGCCGGTTTGGCCAGCATCATCGCCAGGTTAGTAGCAAAGTCCCCGTGGCTGGGGTCCTTGGTGCGTGTCACCTGGATGGTGGGGTCAGTGTCGGCAGGGATAATACCGGCGGTCTTAAGCCCGCTCAGGGCCTGGGTCAGCAGAGTCTGGATGTCGTGTTTCAATGTGATGGCCGTTTGTCTCTTGGAGGCCGAATTTTACATGGTGTTGGGGGGGGAATTCCAGTCTGGCGAGTGGTCAGGCGGGATGTGTACCTGGTGGGTGTCAGGTCAAGTGTTGAGGCATTTCTGTTTGCTGTATGCTGAATCAGCATTGCATCTCCGTTATCCCGCTATGCTTTGTGCAGGGATTCAGTGGTTTTTGTGTTGTGAAATTTTGTATTGTTTTGGGCAAGCGCTTATCTAATTCCCATTCGGATAAGTGCTTGCCAATGACGTAACCAGTTGTCGCAACGAAGCATAAACATAGATAACGGGTAGCGTAAATGAAACTTAAGCATCATTAGAAATACATATCACCAATGATGCTCGGTAACCATTCCATGTTAATGGAATTACATAGGGTAATAACTCGGAAGGTGGCCTGACATTATCAATCTGGCCCTTAATGCTAACAGGCACGGAAATAATAAACTCCGAGCCAAAATATTTTCTGGCGTTACCGGAAAGTGTATTGGCAATTTCGCCAACCATATCGAGAAGATGTTCGTCGCAATGGTTGTGTTCACCCATGCTTACTAGCAGGTGGCGTAGTAGTGGTCGTGGTGCCGTGAAATATATGCAGCCGCGATATTTTCCGGCGATACCGATCAGGCCTGAGTAATCATAATTTTCCAGGCCCTGGTGCGTACTCAGGTAAGCCGCACCGATGGTTGCAGTCTGACGTGTGATTTGCTGAAAGTAATGACTGATGGTGTCAATAAAAATATCGATGTCCGCTTCGTTCATGCGCAGTTCCTGACCTCGAGTAGTTCGGTTAGTGCTTCATTCAGTTCCAGATCGGTGAATGGTTTACAGATAAACCCATGGGCGCCTCGCTTCAGGGCTTCAATTGCAGTTGCTTTGTCTGAGAGGGCAGAGACGACAAGGATGAGAATTTCCGGGTTAATCTTAACCAGCTCGCTAATGGTTTCGACACCATCCAGCTCTGGCATGGTGAGATCCATAGTGGTGATATCAGGCATGGTCTTCTTGCACAGATCAACAGCTTCGAGTCCGTTTTTGGCAACACCAGTAACGGTGATATCAGCAATTACAGATTGCCTGATAATATTCAGGATCTTGCCACGAATTATTTTAGAATCATCAACAATCATAATCTTCATGCGGCCATTTCCTCTGTTATGGCATTCAGGCGAACATTGCTGAACTGAAAACGAAATTCAGTATAAAGCCCCCTGCGTGTACCAATGGTGAGCCGGCCGCCGAGTTCATTCATGGCCTGACGGACGACATTAAGCCCAATACCCTGGCCAGCATGTTCACTTAATGTTTCTGCTGTGCTGATGCCGCCACGGAATATGGTCATAATGATGGTTTTGTCATCCATCTCATCGAGTTGTGCCTGGCTGTATTCATGACGTTTGAGTAAGGCCTCACGAATTTTATCAACCGATAATCCCTGTCCATCATCACGTATGACCAACTCGGTATTATCAACCGTTGCATTCAGATGAATCGAAACATTACCCTGCTCGGGTTTGTCGAGTTTGGTTCGGGTTGCCGGTGTTTCAATACCATGTGCTAGTGAGTTGCGTATCATTTGAATACAGATATCGCGTAATTTACTGGCATCATCAGTCTCGACGTTATCGAGGTTATGTTGATCAAGTTTGACCCTGGCGCTGATTTGCAGATCGTCAGATACTGTTTTAGCCAGCATGTCGAAGTCACGTTGCCAGTCTTCGCTCGTACGGGTTGCAGTTGCCTGCCTGAAGGCAGGAACCAGTCGGGTAATTTTTTCGATGATCTGCTCGATTGTGCTGATCTTCGCAATCATGGTGTTGATCTGAACTGTAACGGACAGTAGATCTTTTGCGCTAATGTCCGTTGACTGTTGCAAGGGTTTCATGGTGAGCTCAAGTTCATGGCACATTGAAGAGAATAAGTCGCTACCCATTGCGCTGGCATCGCCCTTGAACTTGTGAATGACAGGCAGGTTCTGGTTAACAATATGCGCATAGTCATTACCATTATGTGAACTTTCCAGCATGTCATTAATGGATAGCAGATAACGGTTTAAGTCGTCGATATAGGTTTTCATCTGTATGGGATCACTTTGCAGAAGCTGTGACAGCATATTTAGCTCTTCACGTGAACGCGCCTCAGAAATTTCCAGTGATTTCTCCAGTTTTACCTGTTCGGTAATATCCGAGACTGAACCCAGTAGATGACTAATGCTCTGGTCGTTCTTAACGCGCTTGAACTGAATATTTAGATAATGAATATCCTGTGACTGTGCGTCTTCGCTGAGATCTATTTCAAGCCGTATGAGTGGGTTGAGATCGCTAGTCAGATTTTCGCGAATACGCTTTGTAAATAGCAGTTGTATATATTCACGTGCGGTATCCAGTGTCTGCTGGTTGACTTTACCTTCAAGTAATCCGAGGAAGGGAGTTCCTGGGATAATTTCGCGTTTAAATAGATCAGACATGGCACTTGAATACTTATGCCCAAGATTGAGATCCCTGTCGACAAGGAAAAATCCGTCATTCACCGTGGTAAGAATTTCCTCGGTCTCTTTTCTGGCTTCTTCCGCGGCAGCATCACTACGGTTTAACTTGCGCAGGAAATGGAACAACAATAATGCAAAGTTGATCGAGGCCAGTGTAATACCAATGGTCTGGAATAAACGCAGGCGTTCGGCCTTGTCATGAGCCATTACCGCAAGTCGTGTAGTGAGTGCGTTCATCAGTTTTAGCAGCTGAAGATTGTTGCTGTTTGCTAGCAAAAGTGCCGCAGCAAGCGCACTGGAATCTGCCGGGTTAGATGTTAGAGTTTCAATATTGCTCTTTAGTGGTAGCCAGTAAGCTTCGGCCTGTTTCATTACGGCCTGTGCTTCTTCATCGCTTACGGCGAGTAAAGTGATGTCCGTATTATCGGTATTGCGTGTCTTGCCGCCATCTTTAAAAGCGTTGAATGTATCGCCAAATAATGTTGCGGTGCTATGTAGTTCCGACATTGCGATAACTTTCTGTTCAGCTTCCCTGGCTGTTTCGATCTGTAACAGTGCCTTGGTCATGCGTTGCGATAACATGCGTTGACGTCCGGCAAGGTTGATTGCGGTGGCATCCTCCGCAATTTCGAATGAGGTATAAAAGTTTAATACCAGTACAAATAAGTCGAAAATTACAAACAGACTTGCCGCGATAACAATATCGCGATACTTGCCCATCAGGGGGAAACGTTTTAAGCCCATAAAAAACCTCTTAAGCGCGATGGTGATGAAAGTGCTCTGCGGTGTTTTAGTGCGCAAGCAATTCATGGGCCAAAACGAAAAACAGGGCGTTATGACATTATTTTCGTGTGTTTCTGTATCAAATGTGTGCATAACTATTACGGTGCGGTTACACATGCATTATTTTGTGGCGGGAAAAATTCCTATACGGCTGCCTGTATAACAGAATGAAAAGTAGTGTGATTGATGTGATAAGTGTGGAGGGTATTAAGAATCAGAAATCCGTTGATGCGACTTAAATTTCAGATAGGACTTTTTCTGCCATTGAGATTGCCTGCCCCAGATAGCCTGTGCCAAACAGGTTAAGGTGGTTAATAATGTGATAGAAATTATAAAAGCTGCGGCGTACCTCAAAGCCATCATCCAGTGGCCAGGCATTCTGGTATGCCGAATAAAAGTCTGCGCTAAACCCACCGAATAAATGTGTCATGGCGAGATCTGCTTCGCGGTCACCGTAGTAAAATGCGGGATCATATATGACCGGCGTACCATCCTGTAATCCAGAAGCGTTACCACCCCATAAATCGCCATGTAGCATCGAGGCCTGTGGCGTATGTTGGCGGAACAGTGCGGGGAAGTCGCTGAGCAGCTTATCGCGAATGCCATCCAGGCTATGTGCATAACCATTGCGTTGGGCCAGTGCGAACTGTGGTAATAAACGACGTTCGCGCCAGAACTCAACCCAGTTATCCATCGGTTCATTGGTCTGAGGTGTAGACCCGATAGTGTTATTGCGATGCCAGCCAAACTGATTAGCGGTGACGCTATGCATGGCGGCGAGTTGTTCGCCCAGAGCTGCACCATCCAGTCGACCATTCATGGGTAGGTATTCCAGAACGACATAAGCCTGGGTGTCTGTGTGTCCGTGGCAGATCGGGCGAGGTACTCGAACGGTATTCGTATCCGCCATTTCTGCAAGTGAAAGTGCTTCCACTTCAAACATGTCACCGTGACTTCGGCTATTGAGTTTTACGAAGTAGTCGATATGGCCATCGCTGATACGAAACGCCTGGTTGATACAGCCACCACCCATGGCGTTATGCGTTGTAATGGTGTAGCCATGGCCGGTGTGTGCCTGGATGTCGCGTGATAGTTGATCCCAGAGTTGCTGCATTGGTTTTGCCCAGGTTGAATTGACTGGTAGTATGCCGCCCTTACCCTAACGAAAGATGTCAATTATGCCAACTGAAAATCATATTCCAGACTATGACGAAATTCGTCGAGTCATTAACCGCTTTTACCAGAAGTTGACGGTGCATCCCCAGCTTGGGCATTTTTTTGAAGGCATCGATGACTTTTCTGAGCATGAAAAGCGCATTGCGGATTTCTGGTATGTCAGTATGGGGGGTAAGCTGGTGCAACCACCCAGGATAGACATGATTGGTAAACATTTTGCCCTGGGTATTAAGGAAGAGGATTTACAGACCTGGCTGGGACTGTTTAGCGAGACCCTGTCATCGGAAATTTCAGACGCAAAGGCGCGTTACTGGATGGATAAGGCGATGACGATTGCCGCCCGTATGAAACAGATCATTATCGACAATCAGATGATGGGTGTGCAGATACAGGACGGCCCCAAAGCCTGATTTCTGTCAACCCGAGTCGCTGTTCCAGGGTGTGGTTATGCACATGAAGCTGTTGTTGGGTGGCTTTCCTGTACAAAAAACGATCAGATATGACGTGTGTTTTGTATCTAATTGATTTTAAAGAATTTATTTTAAGGTTAAAAATTGACCAGGGTGTCGCCAAGCGCCCGGAAATGCCACATTTGTACTGATTTTCAAGTCTTATAAACAGACTTATCCACAGGTTTAGTGGATAAGTTTTTATTTCCTTTAAAAACAATAACATATAAATTTAACATTAAGAAGTTACTTTAACTAATACGGCTAACCATAGGTGAAATTCGCGCCAAAAGATTGTCGATTAAGCTAATTTCGCCATTTTGTAAATTACTTATACACACGCATGCTGTGGAACAATACAGCTGTAGCGGGAAAGCCTGTATTTATAGGCTTTCCGGTTGCCATGATTTATAACATATTGATTTATAATGATTTATTAGTTGAGCAAAAAATAATCACTTTAATGGCTGTAACGATGGGAAGCCGCTTTCAGGGGTATTTCACAGACTTCTCCACAAAGTTATCCACAGCTTCTGTGGAAAAACGGCGACTTCCTGGCTATCAGGCATTTTTTCAAGTGTTTGGCAAGTCTCCACCTGAAACATTTTCACTGGCACAATAGCGCAATGAAACAAGCCATCATCGCACAGGTCGCTGTGCCTGTTCCCCTGTACAGTCTATTTGATTATCGGGTGCCCGATTCGCTCGCCGAGTGCATCCAGGTGGGCGCTCGTGTTGAGGTTATGTTTGGGCGTAAGCGACTGGTGGGGATGGTGCTGGGGCTTGGCTCAGACTCACAGTTACCTGTGGAAAAGCTGCGGCCGGTGGAGACACTGCTGGATACACAGCCGCTGCTTCCTGAAGACATTTTGCAGTTGCTGCAATGGGCGTCGAGCTATTATCACAGCCCGCTGGGTGAAGTGGTATTTACTGCCATGCCGGGCCTGTTGCGCCAGGGGCAGAGTGCCGATTTGCGCCAGGTGACCAGCTGGGTATTGAGTGAGAGGGCTTCTAAGACCACAGCGGAAGAGGTACATCAGCAACTGGCGAGGGCGCCTAAGCAGGCTGCATTGCTGGATTATCTGCGGCACCAGCAGCCCCTGGCGGTTAGCGCCGATGTGCTGAATCGTGACTGGGAAAGCTGGCGTGCCCCCATTAAGGCGTTGCAGGACAAGGGCTGGGTGGAAACCCGCCTGCAGAATGCCATGGATGGCGTTACCCGTGGCAGTGGTGAGCGCGCTGCGCCACAACTTAATGTACAGCAACAGGCTGCGGTTGATGCGGTGAAGCAGTCGTTGGGGCGTTTCGATAGCTTTTTGTTGCAGGGTATAACCGGCAGCGGTAAAACCGAGGTGTACCTCGAGCTCATCAGTGAGGTGCTCGCCAGGGGGCAGCAGGTACTGGTGCTGGTTCCGGAAATATCGCTCACGCCGCAGCTGACGCAACGTTTTGCCGATCGCCTCGATACGACAATCGCCAGCTTGCACTCGGGCCTCAACGATAGCCAGCGGCATAATGCCTGGTTGCATGCCAGACGTGGCCTTGCGCGAGTGGTTATCGGCACGCGCTCGGCGCTGTTCACGCCCCTGCCCGAACTGGGGCTGGTGATTCTGGATGAAGAGCATGATGCGTCTTTCAAGCAGCAGGAAGGTTTTCGCTACCATGCCCGTGACCTTGCCCTGGTACGAGCCCGAAACTGTGCTGTGCCGGTGTTAATGGGGTCGGCGACACCCTCGTTTGAAAGCCTGCTCAATGCCGATCGAGGCCAGCATACAAAACTCAAGCTCACACAGCGTGGTGCTAGCGGTGCAAGGCCACCTCGAGTGAGCCTGCTGGATGTGTGTCATCGGCCTATGGAAGATGGTATTTCTGACCGTTTACTAAAAACCATCGATGAGCACCTGCAACAGCAGGGGCAGGTACTGTTATTTCTCAATCGACGTGGTTACGCGCCGTTACTGATGTGTCATGAGTGTGGCTGGACTACCGCCTGCCAGCGTTGTGATGCGAATATGACACTACATCAGCACAACCGGCGCTTACGCTGCCACCACTGTGGCCATGAAACGGCCGCACCTGTTCAGTGTCCCGGCTGTGGTCACGAGGAGCTGTATATTCCCGGTGCAGGCACCGAGCGTATTGAAACCCGATTGCAGCAGGTCTTTCCGGATGTGGCGATCAGCCGAATCGACCGGGATACCACGCGGCGTAAGGGTGAGCTGGACCGCAAGCTAAGTGAAGCCCGGCAAGGCGAAGCACAAATACTGATTGGTACGCAGATGCTCGCCAAGGGGCACGACTTTCCCAATGTTACGCTGGTGGGGATTCTGAATGCTGATCAGGGCCTGTTTAGCGCCGATTTTCGGGGTACTGAGCACATGGCGCAGTTGATTATTCAGGTTGCCGGGCGCGCCGGGCGTGCAGAGCGTGAAGGAGAGGTGATTATCCAGACCCACCATCCGGAGCATCCGCTCTTACATACCTTGCTGGAATCTGGTTATGAGGGTTTTGCCAGGGAGGCGATTGAAGAACGACGTCAGGCTGAGTTTCCCCCTTACAGTTATATGGCGCTGATTCGTTGCGAATCGACTCAGAAAGCTTATGGGCAGGCATTTCTCGATGAGGCACGCGCGGCATTTGATTATCACGATGTGCAGGTATTTGGGCCGTTGCCAGCACCGATGGAGCGTCGTGCCGGGCGCTATCGCTGGCAACTGATTCTGCTGGCGAAAGCACGCAAGGTGCTACACGGTGCCTGTCGACACTGGGTGCCGCAACTTTCAAAACTAAAGTCGGCTAATCGGGTGCGTTGGTCGATCGATATCGACCCCCAGGATATGTTTTAGCCTAGCTATCCGCTGGCGCTTTCGAGCCCAGTGCCAGTTTGAGTATCAGTAGAACGCCCCAGATGCCATGCCAGAACAGATCGAAGATATCGATGGGGCGACTGAGAGAGCCCTCTGACAGCATCCGTAGTTTTTCGACCAGATGAGGTTCGGGAACGAAAGGTGCGAGTGACATCAGGATGGTAAGGAGTATCAGCAGATGCAGGGGGATTTTATCAAGCAGTTTTCTTAGCATGGGTGTCGGTCAGCGGGGAGGTTTGTAGCAATTCCTTGTGATTAAAAAAAGTAAACTGAACGTGTCCGATACGAATCAGGTCTTTATGCTGAAGCCGCTGGCGTTTCACGCGTTTACGGTTCAGGTAGCACCCGGCCTTACTGCCGAGGTCTTCGAGTACAAAATACTGGCAGCCGTGATGATCCAGCTCAAGTGCAATGCGAGCATGTCGCTCACTCACTGAGTCATGTGTCAGCTGAACGGTATTTTCAGCTGCGCGTCCAATACTGATTGTTTCCGACAGGTTGTAATACGTGCCTGAAAACAGGCCGTGGTGTGAAAGAATAATCCGTGCCATCAATAATCCCTGGGTAAAATCTCGGGTGCTATCCAAAATATTAGTAGTCATTAATATAGCTGTCAAATCACGGCCTCGGCCAGGCGCGGTCATCTGCAGACCAGATATCGAGAACAGGTATTATTTCAGCCCAACGGTCGTGAGTCTATGCTTATGCAGGCTACACTCCCTATCTCTCTGGATTTGAGGGCTATTTTGCCTGTTTTTATCGGAAAATCCACACCAGGCGATAAAATTACATATACATAAAGTACTGATATGTTAATATACCGCGCCAAATTTTTTGATGACCGGCTTTTGCTCAATCCGTTGTGTTTCTCGGTGATGTACCTGGGCGACCTGCCTGGTCAACTTTAGTTAAAAGTTGGGCCTGATTTCCATGTTATTGTTTTATATGGGATTTTGGTTCACAAGACGTTAATGGAGTCGTTTATGACCACTGGTATGAAATTAAAGCAGTTCCTGCTGCATGAGAAGCGTGCAGGTGTTGATCTGCCTTACGATCTGATCGAGCTGATCCACGAAACAAGTATCACATGTAAAGAAATCGCGGCAACTGTAAGCCGTGGCGAACTGTCTGGTGTACTGGGTGTAGCGGGTTCTGAAAACGTTCAGGGCGAAACTCAGAAAGAACTGGATATCATCACTAACGATATCATGGCTGACCACATGGCCCTGTCTGGCCTGGTTGCTGGCATGGGTTCTGAAGAAGTTGATGAGCCAATCGAAGTACCAGCGAAAGAGCGCGGTGAATACCTGCTGCTGTTCGATCCACTGGACGGTTCTTCAAACATCGACGTAAACATTTCTGTGGGTACAATCTTCTCTGTTCTGCAGGCGCCTATGGGCTGCAAAGAAAAGCCAAAGAAAGAAGACTTCATGCAGAAGGGTACTGAGCAGAAGGCAGCTGGCTTCGTTGTTTACGGTCCTTCTACTGTACTGGTTCTGACCACTGGCCAGGGCGTTAACATGTTTACCCTGGACAGCCAGATCGGTGAATTCGTACTGACCACTGAAGGCGTTTCTATTCCAGAAGACACCACAGAGTACGCAATCAACATGGCCAACAAGCGTTTCTGGGAAGAGCCAATGCTGGAATACATCGAAGACTGTCTGGCGGGCGAAAACGGCCCATTAGGCAAGCGCTACAACATGCGCTGGGTTGCTTCGATGGTGGCTGAGGTTTACCGTATCCTGGTTCGTGGTGGTATCTTCATGTACCCATTCGATAACCGTGATCCTTCAAAGGCCGGTAAACTTCGCCTGATGTACGAAGCAAACCCAATGAGCTTCATCGTTGAGCAGGCGGGTGGTATGTCTTCAACTGGACGTGGTCGCATCATGGAAGTTGACTCAACTGACCTGCACCAGCGTGTACCTGTTATCCTGGGATCTTCTAACGAAGTTAAGAAGGTTGAGGAATACCATTTAAAGGGTGAAAAGGCTGCTTAAAGTTCTGATACTTTAGGGAGTCGTAGCCCCGGATAAAAAAGCCAGGTTTTTACCTGGCTTTTTTATTGTTTTATTTTTTTGTGGTGGGAACTTGTGTTGTTGTGAGCAAGCTCTTATCTAAGGGGGAATTTGAATTCTGGCGTTTCGCCTTTATGGCGAGTCACTTTCTTGTCTCCAGCAACAAGAAAGTAACCAAAGAAATGCCGCTCCGTCACCCTTGCCCCCATAAACAGCGATGGGGGTTCCCGAAAATTGTAATGGGC
Organism: Gammaproteobacteria bacterium; assembly: GCA_041589175.1. GTDB lineage: Bacteria > Pseudomonadota > Gammaproteobacteria > SZUA-229 > SZUA-229 > SZUA-229. The sequence goes on along the minus strand of JBFHWF010000055.1, from coordinate 117 downwards.
CACTTGTTTGTTTAGTTGGAATCGTTGAGTTTTCTATCTTCGTTGCCGGGTCGGGCAGATGCGCCGTCCTGGCTTATCAGCCCTCAAAATCACGTCCTGTGATTTTGACCCTACAGG
>JBFHWF010000054.1:0-16603 GCA_041589175.1 Gammaproteobacteria bacterium | reverse complement strand
TATATCTATGGTATTGGCAAGACTCGTGCGCAGGGAATTTGTGTCGCTGCTGGTATTGAGCCAACAGCTAAAATTAACACTCTATCTGAAGAGCAGCTAGAGAGTTTACGTACGGAAGTAGGTAAATTCACCGTAGAAGGTGACCTGCGCCGTGAAGTATCGATGAGCATCAAGCGTCTGATGGACATGGGTTGTAACCGTGGTATCCGTCATCGTCGCAGTCTACCGCTACGTGGTCAGCGTACTAAGACTAATGCTCGTACACGTAAGGGTCCTAAGCGCCCGATTCGTAAGTAAAATCGGGCCTGAAAACCCGTTATTTAGGTAAAAGTAATGGCTAAACCGACAGCTAAAAAGAAAGTTAAACGCACGATCACTGATGGTGTTGCGCATATCTATGCGTCATTTAATAACACCATTGTGACCATTTCAGATCGTCAGGGTAACACACTGAGCTGGGCTACTGCAGGTGGTTCAGGATTCCGCGGTTCACGTAAGAGCACACCATTCGCTGCACAGGTTGCGGCTGAGCGTGCCGGTACCCGTGCGAAAGATTACGGTGTTAAAAACCTTGAAGTATTAGTCAAGGGCCCAGGTCCAGGCCGTGAGTCTGCCGTGCGTTCTTTGAATAATGCGGGTTTTAAGATTACTAACATTAGTGATATTACCCCAATTCCACACAATGGTTGTCGCCCTCCCAAGCGACGCCGTGTATAAGGCTGGAGAATAGTTGTGGCTCGTTATTTAGGTCCTAAGTGTAAGCTAAGCCGTCGTGAAGGCGTTGATCTTGAACATAAATCAGGCATTCGCGCACTGGATAGCAAATGTAAGCTGGAACAGAAACCTGGTCAGCATGGCGCTGCTCGTGGTCGACTGACAGACTACGGTCTTCAGTTACGTGAAAAGCAGAAATTACGTCGTATTTACGGTGTTTTAGAGAAGCAGTTTGCTAACTACTTCAAGAAAGCAGCGTCTAAGAAAGGCTCTACAGGTGAAAACCTGCTGCAAAACCTTGAAACACGTCTTGATAATGTTGTTTATCGTAGTGGTTTCGGTACGACTCGCAATGAAGCGCGTCAGCTTGTTAGCCATAAGGCAATCATGGTTAATGACCAGATCGTAAATATTCCTTCATATGTTGTTAAGGCAAATGACAAGATCTCGATTCGTGAGAAAGCCAAGAAGCAGACACGTATCCAGGACTCACTTCAGTTAGCTAAACAGCGCGGTATCGCAGGCTGGATCGAGCTGGATGAGAACAAGATGGAAGCGGTATTCAAATCTGTTCCTGAGCGTAGTGATCTGTCAGCTGATATCAACGAACAGCTGGTTGTTGAATTGTACTCCAAGTAAAGGATACCTAACCGAATGTCAGGCAAATCTGAAGAACTTCTTACACCTCGTAATATTGATGTACACGCTTATAGTGATACACATGCGAAGATAGTGCTCGAGCCACTGGAAAGAGGCTTTGGTCATACACTGGGTAATGCACTACGTCGTATCCTGCTTTCTTCTATTGAAGGTGCAGCAATTATCGAAGCTGAAATCGACGGTGTTCTGCACGAGTACAGCTCAATCGAAGGTGTACAGGAAGATGTGCTTGAAATTTTGCTGAACCTGAAAGGTGTAGCGATCAGAATGCATGAGCGTACTGAAGCTATGCTAACGCTGAAAAAGTCAGGCCCAGGTGTGGTGACAGCAGGCGATATATCTACTGATCACGATGTTGAAATTGTTAACCCTGATCACGTGATCGCAAATATTACAGGTAAAGTTGACCTGAATATGACGATCAAAGTTGGTAAGGGTCGTGGTTATCAGCCAGCAACGATGCGTAAATCAGAATCAGCTGAGTCATCTTCAATTGGAGCTCTATCTATTGATGCTTCATTCAGCCCAATCCTGCGTGTAGCATACACCGTGGAGAGTGCGCGAGTTGAACAGCGTACTAACCTGGATAAACTGATTCTTGATGTTGAAACAAACGGCACGGTTGATCCAGAAGAAACGATTCGTACAGCGGCAACACTGTTACAGAAACAGCTGGCTGCATTTGTGAATCTTCAGAGCATTGAAGAAGCTGAAGCGAAGGAAGAGGAAGAAGAAATCGATCCAATCCTGCTTCGTCCAGTCGATGATCTGGAGCTTACGGTTCGTTCAGCAAACTGTCTCAAGGCAGAAAATATATACTACATTGGTGACCTGATTCAGCGCACAGAGGTTGAGCTGCTGAAGACCCCTAACCTGGGTAAGAAGTCACTAACTGAAATTAAAGACGTACTGGCATCTCATGGGTTGTCACTAGGTGCGCGCCTGGAAAACTGGCCGCCTGCGTCTATTCGTGAAAAACAAGCGAGTTAATAAGCTGAGGCTTAGTAACCAGGAATCTGTTTAAGGTAAAAGATCATGCGTCATCGTAAATCAGGTCGTCAACTCAATCGTAACAGCAGCCATCGCAAGGCTATGTTCCAGAATATGGCTAACTCACTGTTCGAACATGAGTTAATCAAGACTACACTGCCTAAAGCAAAAGAGCTGCGTCGTGTTGCAGAACCTCTTATCACTCTTGCTAAAGAAGACAGTGTTGCAAATCGTCGTCTGGCGTTCAACCGTATGCGTGACAAGCAAATGGTAGGCAAACTTTTTGCTGAACTGGCACCACGCTATAAAGATCGCCCTGGTGGTTATTTGCGTATTATGAAATGTGGTTTCCGTGCGGGTGATGCTGCACCTATGGCATATGTTGAATTAGTTGATCGTCCAGACACATCACTTGATGCAGCTGTTGAAGCAGAATAATAGCTGATAAATCAAATACAGCATACGCTGCCTGCTTTTAGAAACTGCCAGGCAATTATAAAAAGCCCTGATCTTATTCGATCAGGGCTTTTTTGTGTGTATTCATAAGTACCAGGTCAAATATGCTCACAGTCATAAAAACGATGCGAGTGTTTTCGCTGTTGCCCTTTAAGTGAAAAGCCATAAGACAGTTTATGGGTTATGTGAAATAAGATTCGATCTCACTAATGACATTATCTGTATCCAGAGGTTTAGCAATGTGACCATTCATGCCAGCAGCTAAACAGAGTTTTCTATCTACATCCATGACATTTGCTGTCATGGCAATAATGGGTGTGTCTGAATAATTATCGAGCTTACGAATTTCTCGAGTCGCTTCATAGCCATTAAGCTCTGGCATTTCCACATCCATGATGATCAGGTCATACTGTTTATTAGATGCTTTTTCTATCGCTTCAAGCCCATTGCTGACAACTTCCACCAGCATGCCTGCCTGACTAAAAAACTCTTTTGCGATTAACTGGTTAACGAGGACATCTTCGGCAATTAGCACCAGTTTGCCTTTAAGAATTTCTGATTTTCTATTGCTGGGGTGTTCACTGATTTTTGAATTGCTCGTTTTGATATAGTCAGTGTCTTCTGGGAGATAAACATAAAAACTGAAGCTGCTACCAACCCCTGGTTGACTAGTCACGGAAATTTCTCCCTGCATTATTTCAACCAGATTCTTACAAATTGACAGGCCTAGTCCTGTGCTGCCCTGTGTTTTTGGTGTTGCACCATCAATTTGAATATATGACTGGAAAAGCCTTTTCTGGTCATCAGGGCTTATGCCTATTCCGCTATCCTGTACGGTAAAATTGATGTAGTTTTTCTTGTTGGCTGGGCATACAAACAGAGTTATAGATCCATTTTCAGTGAACTTGATCGCATTGTTCGTTAGATTAGATAATATCTGGTTTAACCTTACTGAGTCACCAATAACATATGCTGGCGTTCTTCTATCGATATTAACGATAAGTTTTATGCCTTTTTCATGGGCCTGGACATTGTATATACTGACGATTCCTTCAATTAGCTCATGTATGCCGAAGCCTGTATTCTCAAGGTCAAGCTTGCCGGCTTCTATCTTGGAGAAATCCAGAATATCATTCAGAATAAATAGTAGTGTCTTGGTTGAAGACTTAAGTTTATCGACATAATCTAGTTGTGTTTCATCGAGATCAGTTCGGTGCAATAGTTCTGTTAAGCCGACTATCCCATGCATTGGAGTGCGAATGTCATGGCTCATATTAGCCAGGAAATAACTTTTTGCCTGATTAGCTTGTTCTGCGCTGTTTTTAGCTTCTGTTAAGGCAGTGTTTAATTTAATTAGTTCGTTGGTTCGTTCTGTAACACGATTTTCGAGATCATTATTGAGTTCTTTGAGTTGCTGTTCATGTCTTTTCTGTTCGCTAATGTCAATGTGAGTGCCAACCATGCGTACAGGCTCGTCATTTATTCCGCGTATCAGAAAACCTCGATTTAAAACATGAATGATATTTCCATTTTTATGTTTCATCCTGATTTCACATCTAAGAGATGTGCTTGAGCCTGCTTTGTAATCTTCTATGCATTTAATTAAGCGATCGTAGTCTTCCTTTATAATGGTCTTTGCCCACGTATCAATAGTATCTGCTAACTCATGGTCAGCGTAGCCAATGATCTCTTTCCATCTTGGCGATAAATAAACATTGTTGTTTTTTATATCCCAGTCCCATAAGCCATCATTGGCGCCTTTCATGGCAAGCGCAAATCGTTCTTCGCTCTGATTGAGCGAATTATCACGAAGTAGCAGTGTCTTGATTAGCTGATTAAAAGACTTAAACAGGTTGTTAAATTCGATTGTTCTGCTGGTTTGAGATATAGGTTGTAGTTTGTCAGTGTCTAATTGTTCTACTTTGGAGGTGAATGATATGAGTGGTCGGGTCAGTATGCCGGAAAAAATAATAGCTAAGGATAAAGAAATCACTGTTGTCAGAACAAAAATTCCAGTTAGCGTATAGAGAAGATTAAACGTGGATGATTTCAGTATACTTTCAGGTATGCTTAGCTGAAGTAGATAGCCGGTATCACCAATGGGCGTGAAAATATTATAATGCGGCTGTTTTTGTTCTTCGGTTTTTATAAGATGGACCTGGCTTTCCATGATGTCTTTTGCGGCGCGCCGTATCTCGGCCTGCTCAACGTTGAAAAGACTGGTTTTAATAGTCTGCTTCTCGTTATTTTTATCAAGGATGTAATTGCCGTTGTTGTCGCGTGCAAAGTGTATGACCTTGTTGTTATCCCAGTGATACCAGTATGTTCCGTCTCTGCTAATCAGGGCTAATCGCGCAAGGCCTGAGAAGTGTTTTTCAAACTCATTACGGTGTTGCCGCATTACTGACAGAATATTGTTCCAGGGTAATGCGCCGCCTAATAGGCCAACGAGTTCACCTGTATTGCTGTGAATGGAGCTGCTGACAACAACCTGTTTAACATCTGTTGTGTAGGAAATCATGGGGTTTGAAATATAACGTTTTTTCTGGCTAAGTAAATTATCCCCAACGGTGAATTTCCAGTAGTCACGGTTACGTATGCTTTTGGGTTCAGCATCGGGGGATTTATCATTGAATGTTCGTAACATTGCCTGATAAGGGTTGCCGCCGGCCGTATTATTGAATGTTCCATCGATGTGACCCACAATAAATTTTTCATAGTGGGGTTTCTTGTGATTCAGTGCATCTATGAGATATGGGCGCATTTCCTTAAATTGCATGCTTCTGACCCTGGGGTCCATCGCAAGGATTTCAACCTCAGTGAGCCGCTGATTAAAATAGTCTGCGATTTTCGCTGATGCGAGTTTGAGGCGTTGTTCAGCCGCCTCTAATGTAAGGTTTTCAGTTGTGCTGGTGCTGTACCAGATCGCATATATAAAGGCTGCGGCGAGCGGTATCAGGCCACAGAATATTAGAATTGTCAGTATCTGGTTACGTAGCTTCATATTGGCTCATGTGTTCTTGTTATCTTACTGATTGTAGACAATAAATATTTTTGTGGCTGGAATAATACTAGATAGGAGCTGTGTGTTTGAGTTTGAAGCGAAAGAGGCCATCTAGTGTACGAGTTATTTCGTTGTAAGTTGGAAAACTGTCAGAGCTTACATCCGACCAGTAGAGGCAACTAAGTCGATAGACAGCTGGCTGTTGCAGTGACTGTAAATAATAGCTTGTGCTGTATGCTGTGAGCATCGGGCTAAAGTTAACGGTAACCGTTTGTAAGTGCTGGCTTCTGTATGTGGACGTGTACATTTCATCGAGAACCTGTTTGATGATAAATGTATCCGGTTGAATCGTACGTGGCTGAGGGCTCAGGTCGTATAACTCAAACTCACAGTATGGTGTGTACTGGTTAACATCCATTTGCTGTAAATAGAGGTTACCGTTCTGGATATAAACACGTGCCTGCTCAGCCGGAATGGTTACGGGTTTTAAAAGTTCAATGTGTGACCCACCAGGAACACTGAAAAGATAGGAGTCTGTGGTGGTAACCCGCGATGGCTCCAGCCAGGACTGGCAGCTAGAGAGACTGGCGATGCTGATAAGAACAAACAGGGTTGGTCTATGTGGCATGCAGGCCTCCTTTCGCTTGCAAATTAACTGGCTGTTTTCTTCAGAGCAGCTTTTTTATCGAGTATTTTCCTGAGATAGTGTCCAGTGAAGGAGTCAGGATTCTGGCTGACGTCTTCGGGCGTACCTTCAGCGATAATCTGACCACCGCCGGAGCCACCTTCTGGGCCCAGATCAATAATCCAGTCGGCTGTTTTTATAATATCAAGATTATGCTCAATAATGACGATGGTATTTCCGTGGTCGCGTAGCCGGACCAGTACTGATAATAGTTGCTCAACATCGTGAAAGTGTAGCCCGGTTGTGGGTTCATCCAGAATATAGATAGTGTTTCCGGTATCCCGCTTGGAGAGCTCACGAGCCAGTTTGATACGTTGCGCTTCACCACCCGATAGCGTAGTCGCACGTTGGCCGAGGGTGATATAAGACAGGCCAACATCCATCAGGGTCTGTAGCTTGCGATGAATCGCGGGTACCGCGTGGAAGAAATCCAGTGCATCCTCTATGGTCATCTCCAGCACTTCATGAATGTTCTTGCCCTTGTACTTGATGTCCAGGGTTTCTCGGTTATAGCGCTTGCCCTTGCAGACGTCGCAGGGTACGTAGATGTCTGGCAGGAAGTGCATCTCAACCTTGATTACGCCATCACCCTGGCAGGCTTCACAGCGTCCACCCTTCACGTTAAAGCTAAAGCGACCGGGTTTGTAGCCCCTTGAGCGGGCTTCCTGGGTGCCGGCAAATAGCTCGCGTATCGGCGTGAACAGGCCGGTATAGGTCGCCGGGTTCGAACGCGGTGTGCGACCGATCGGTGCCTGGTCGATATCCACCACCTTATCAAACTGCTTCAGCCCTTCCACGCTCTTATAGCTGGCAGGTACCAGCGAGGAACCGTTGATCTCCCGTGCCAGGATCTTATATAGGGTGTCATTAATCAGGGTCGACTTACCTGAACCGGATACCCCGGTGACGCAGGTCATCAGGCCAACGGGTATATCAACATCAACGTGTTTCAGGTTGTTGCTGCAGGCACCCTTGATCGTCAACACCTGTCCGCTGTGTGCGACTCGCTCGTCCGGGATATGAATCTCGCGTTTTCCCGCCAGGTACTGGCCGGTGAGAGATGCAGGGTTTTTCATAATCTGAGATGGTGTGCCCGAGGCCACGACATTGCCGCCGTGGACGCCTGCACCAGGGCCAATGTCGATGACGTGGTCTGCACTGAGAATCGCGTCTTCATCGTGCTCGACCACAATCACCGTGTTACCCAGGTCGCGCAGGTGAGTCAGTGTGGATAGCAGGCGGTCATTATCACGCTGGTGAAGGCCAATGGAGGGTTCGTCGAGTATATACATCACGCCAACGAGTCCGGCACCGATCTGGCTGGCCAGGCGTATGCGCTGGGCTTCACCACCCGACAGAGTGTCTGAGCTACGGTCCAGCGACAGGTAGTTGAGGCCCACGTTCACCAGGAACTGCAGGCGGGCGGAGATTTCCTTGATGATCTTCTCGGCAATTTCACCCTTGTGGCCCTCCAGTTGCATGCTATCGAAGAAGGTATGACAATCGAAGATCGACAGGCTGGTGATATCCGGCAGCGTCTGCTCACCGATGAATACGTGGCGTGCCCCCTGGTTAAGTCGCGTACCCTGGCAGCTGGGGCAGGGCTGGTCGGTAAAGTACTTGGTCATCTCCTCGCGCACCGCCGATGACTCGGTTTCGCGGAAACGGCGTTGCATATTGGGAATGATGCCTTCGAAGGGGTGTACGCGGGTTTTCAGTCCACCCTTGGCAGACGGGTAGCTGAACTCGATATCCTCATCACCACTGCCGTAGAGGATGATCTGCTGAATATCTTCTGGTAGTTCCTTGAAGGGGAGATCGAGATCGAAGCCGTAATGCTCTTCCAGACTTTCCAGCATGCCGTTGTACCAGGCATTGCGTCGATCCCAGCCACGCACCGCACCACCGGGCAGGCTTAATGTGGGGTTGCTGACCACCAGCTCCGGGTCGATGTGCTGGATCTGTCCAAGTCCATCACAGTCACCACAGGCACCTGCCGGGTTATTAAAGGAAAATAGCCTTGGTTCCAGTTCGCTCAGGCTATAGCCACATTCCGGGCAGGCAAAGCGGGATGAGAATACGATGTCTTCAGCATCGTCATCCATGTAGGCGACACGGGCGATACCATCGGTCAGGTTGAGGGCGGTTTCAAAGGATTCGGCTAGTCGCAGATTGAGATCTTCGCGCACCTTGAAGCGGTCGACCACGACCTCGATGGTGTGTTTGTAGTTCTTTTCCAGCTCGGGCGCCTCGTCCAGCTCGATCACCTTGCCGTCAATGCGGGCACGGATAAAGCCCTGGCGCTTGAGATCATCCAGCAGTTCCCGGTGTTCGCCCTTGCGATCCTGGATGACCGGGGCCAGTAGCATCAGTTTTGTATTCTCCGGCAGTTCCAGCACGTGGTCGACCATCTGTGACACGGTCTGTGCTGCCAGGGTTATGTCATGGGTTGGACAGCGAGGCGTACCCGCACGGGCAAATAGCAGGCGCAGGTAGTCGTAAATTTCGGTGACGGTGCCCACGGTTGAACGCGGGTTATGGGAAGTGGTTTTCTGCTCGATGGAGATTGCTGGTGACAGGCCCTCGATATGGTCCATATCCGGCTTTTCCATCATCGACAGGAACTGGCGGGCATAGGCAGACAGGGACTCCACGTAGCGACGCTGTCCCTCGGCAAAGATGGTGTCGAAAGCCAGTGAGGACTTACCCGAACCGGACAGCCCGGTGATTACCACCAGCTTGTCGCGGGGGATATCGAGGTCGATATTCTTCAGGTTATGGGTACGGGCGCCGCGTATTTGAATCTCGTGCATCATTAGGGAATAACCGTCTTAACCGCAGGTTTAAACCGCCTAGCATACCATAACAATCTGACTAAAAAGCGTGTTGCGCATGTGGTGAAGTGAACCCCTGCTTTAAGGTATGATACGGGATTTTGCAGATGTTGAACCTGGAGTAGCGCAGCGAACATGAGCGAATCTAAACAGGCAGGCCTACAGACCGGCTGGAGCCCCTTCGAGAAGCGAGCGGGTATGTCGCTGGCGGCGATCTATGGCGTACGCATGATTGGCCTGTTTATGATCCTGCCGGTGTTTGTCCTGTATGCCGATCAGTTCGAGGGTGCTACCCCCGCCCTGGCCGGTCTTGCGCTGGGTATCTACGGCCTGACCCAGGGCCTGCTGCAAATTCCGTATGGCATGCTCTCCGATCGCTTCGGGCGCAAGCCCATGATCACTATTGGCCTGCTGATCTTTGCCGTTGGCAGCCTGGTTGCGGCCTTTGCGGATACCATTTACGGCGTTATCCTGGGCCGCGCACTGCAGGGAAGTGGTGCCATTGCCGCCGTGCTCATGGCGCTGGCTGCCGATCTGTCGCGGGAAGAGCACCGTCTCAAGATGATGGGCTTTATCGGTGTGAGTATCGGTTTTGCCTTTGCGGTTTCCATGGTGCTCGGGCCTGTGCTGAATCAGCTGGTGGGGCTGTCCGGGATATTCGTGATTACCGCCGTGCTGGCGCTCATGGCGTTGCTTATTCTGTTTATCTGGGTGCCCAGCCCGAAAGAGAGTATTTTCCACCGCGATGCCCAGGTCGAGACGACACAGTTCAAGACCGTATTGGTGGATACCCAGCTGCTACGCCTCGATTTCGGCATTCTCGTGTTGCATATGGTGTTGATGGCAACCTACGTGGCCTTCCCTCTCATGCTGCAGGACCAGGCCGGCCTGGCTGCAGCCGATCACTGGAAGCTCTACCTGCCGGTATTTCTGCTTAGCGTGGCCCTGATGGTGCCGTTTATTATCGTGGCAGAAACAAAGCGTCGCATGAAGCAGGTATTCGTCGGCGCTATTGGGGTACTGGCGGTGGCTGAGTTGAACCTGGTCTTTGGCGGGGCTTCTGTATGGCACCTGGCATTTACCATGGTGGTGTTTTTTACCGCCTTTAACCTGCTGGAAGCCAGCCTGCCTTCACTGGTGGCGAAGATGTCACCGGCCGACCGTAAGGGCACCGCGATGGGGGTGTATTCTTCCAGTCAGTTCGTGGGCGCCTTTATCGGTGGCTGGCTGGGGGGGCTGAGCTATCAGGCCTGGGGAGGCCAGGGGGTTTACCTGATGTGTAGCTTTGCCTTATTGGTGTGGTTGCTGTTAGCCTATACCATGAAGAATCCAAGATATGTCAGCACCTACCTGTTAAAAATTGGTAAGATAGAGCCTTCCCAGGTCAACCAGATGGTCTCCAGGCTGGTTTCAGTGCAGGGGGTGGCAGAAGCAGTCGTGATGCCCGATGAAGGCATCGCCTATCTCAAGGTTGAACTGCATGCACTGGATAAAGACGCATTATTCAAATATTCAATTAACGAAACACAATAGGGTAAACAAATGGCGCGAGGCGTAAATAAAGTAATTCTGGTGGGTACCTGCGGAAAAGATCCTGAGACCCGTTATATGCCTTCTGGCGGAGCTGTCACCTCAATCAGCGTGGCAACCAATGAAAGCTGGAAAGATAAGCAGACAGGTGAAAAACAGGAGCGTACCGAGTGGCATAACATCACGTTCTTCGGGCGTCTGGCCGAGATTGCTGGCGAGTACCTTAAGAAAGGTTCGCAGGTATATATTGAAGGTAGTCTGCGTACTGAGAAATGGCAGGACAAGCAGGGTAACGACCGCTATACCACCAAGGTCATCGCTAATGAGATGCAGATGCTGGGTGGCCGCCCTGGCGGTGGTGATTTTGCACCACAGCAGTCCTCATCTCAGCCACAGCCTGCTAATCAGCCAGCACCGGTGGATAATAGCTTTGATGATGATATCCCATTCTGAGGTTTACCTTAGATGGTAATGTAAATACTTAAAGCCCCGTATATCGGGGCTTTTTTGTTGGCGGGTATATCGAAGGGGGGTGTTCAGGCGTGAAATAATGCCGTTGATACTATTTGACTGGCGATGCGCAACATACTGGACTAGAAACTTTAATACCACGTACGTTCTGGTGAAGGATTCGCAAGCCATAGTAGATGACGGGTACAGGGGTGGTTGGGTTGCCTTGTATTCAAGCTTCATGTCAGGCAGCGTTTCTCTAGATTTCACTGAAGACGGGTGGTGCATTATGCAAAGCAGTATGATGATTCAAGGACATGAAGTGGAGTTTCGGGCGGATGGACGTCTTGCCGATATTAGCCAGTGGACGCCTGAGTTGGCACAGGCAATTGCCGAACAGGATGGCATGAGCCTGACACCAGAACACTGGAATGTAATTAATACCATGCGGGAGTATTATCAGGAATATAATACGTCTCCGATTTTAAAGCTGTTACGTCGGGAGTTATCCCGCAAATATGGTGCAGAGCATGCATCAGATCAGACATTAAGTCGCTTATTTCCCATGGGCGTGCAATATCAGGGGACTCGAATCGCCGGGGTTCCGTTGGCCTATCTAGACGCTGAGCTTGAGCAGACCACGCATATGCGTGCGGTTAAGCCGGGCACAGATGCAAAAAAAGCGCATCCAGTTTTTGAGTTTGATGGCAGGCAGATCAAGATGCATCCATCGGGTAATCTTGTCGATCTGGCAGACTGGAATGAAGAAATGGCTGTGGCACTGGCCAGAAAAGAGGGTATCGAATTAACCGATAAACACTGGGAGGTTCTCAACTTCCTGCGCAGTTTTTATTTCAAGTACGGCGTGACACCCATGGTCAAAATTCTGCTCAAGCACATGCGTGAAGAGCTGGGGCAACAGGCCGTTAATAGGGATGATATGTATCGGCTATTCCCACAGGGGCCCGCGCGTCAGGGGTCACGTATTGCCGGGCTGCCATCACCTCAAGGCTGTATTGATCCCTGAGTGAGACATAATATACGGCAACCGCATTTAAGCGGTTGCCGTTTGTTTGTGTGATTGCACAAAATCAGATTCCAGTTAGAATGAGCTAGAAATACTCGAAATAGGGCTTGTTTTTATGTGTGGAATTGTAGGTGCTGTCGCAGAAAGGAATGTAACGCCGATCCTGCTGGAAGGTTTGCGGCGACTCGAGTATCGCGGGTATGACTCAGCTGGCATTGCGGTTATTAATGATAGCCAGTGTATCGAGCGTGTGCGCCGTGTCGGTAAGGTAGAAAAGCTATCGAATTCTCTTGAGCAAACACCGCTCAAGGGTTTTATCGGTATTGCGCATACACGCTGGGCAACCCATGGTGAGCCCAGTGAACCTAATGCCCATCCCCACATCTGTAATAATGCCGTTGCCATTGTTCATAATGGCATCATTGAAAATCATGCAACACTGAGGGAGCAGCAAAAAGCGAAAGGTTATGTCTTTACCTCTGAAACCGACACCGAGGTTGTTGTACACCAGATCGAACTTTATAAAAAGGCAGGCAATGACCTGTTGCAATCCGTTATAAAAGCGACAGATGATTTTGAAGGTGCGTATGCACTGGGTGTAGTCGCTAATGATGAGCCGGGCAGGCTTATCACCACACGAAGTGGGAGTCCTCTGGTTATTGGTGTGGGCTTTGGCGAGTATTTTATCGCCTCCGACGTGGCAGCCCTGTTACCTGTAACCCAGCGATTTATTTTTCTGGAAGAAGGTGATATTGCCGATATCACCAAGGATAGCCTGGTTATTTATGACAAGAATAATCAGGTTGTTGAAAGAGAAATAAGCACATCAGAGTTGAGTGTTGATGCGGTGAGTCGTGGTGAATTCCGTCATTATATGATGAAGGAAATCCACGAGCAGCCACTGGTGCTAGCGGAAACACTGGAAGGGCGAATTTACGATGGTAAGGTGCTTGATTCTGCATTTGGCGCAGAAGCTTCTAGCATCTTCGATGAAGTTAAACGTGTCCAGATCATCGCCTGTGGAACTTCATATCATGCTGGCATGGTCGCTCGCTACTGGTTTGAATCACTGGCAGGGGTACCATGTAATGTTGAAGTGGCTTCCGAGTTCCGCTATCGATCACCCGTTGTGACAGACGATACCCTGATCGTCACAATTTCACAGTCCGGTGAAACGGCTGATACATTGGCAGCACTTAGAAGTTTAAAAACTAAAGTAAAACATAGTCTGGCTATCTGTAATGTACCGGAAAGCTCCCTGGTTCGTGAATCTAAACTGGTGTTAATGACACGTGCAGGGCCTGAAATTGGGGTGGCATCAACGAAGGCTTTTACGACGCAGTTAGTGGGTCTTATGCTTCTGGTGCTGGCAATCGGAAGACGCCATGGACTTAATGAAGAAGCAGAAACGCGCCTGCTGGAAGCATTGCAGCATGTTCCTCTGCAGATAGAAAAAATACTTGAAAGTAATCAGATCGAACGCTGGTCTGATGCATTTAAGGATATTACGAATACAATTTTTCTGGGTAGGGGCTTGCAATACCCCATCGCTATGGAAGGCGCATTGAAGTTAAAGGAGATTTCCTATATTCATGCCGAAGCCTATGCTGCAGGTGAACTAAAGCATGGGCCGCTGGCGCTGGTCGATCCGGAAATGCCAATCATTGCGGTGGCACCGAAGGATGGCATGGAAGACAAACTAAAATCCAACCTGCAGGAAGTGCTGGCACGAAGCGGTGAGGTTTATCTATTTGCAGATGAACGACTCGATATGAGTGACCTGGGTAGCAAGTGCCACGTGATGACGGTTCCGGAAATACCTGCTGAAGTTGCACCGGTGCTTTATGCGGTGCCATTGCAGTTATTCTCATACTATGTCGCTGTGCGTAAAGGTACGGATGTGGATCAGCCGCGAAATCTAGCAAAATCAGTCACAGTAGAATAAACGCAAAAAAGAATAAAGGGGCGCTTTTGCGCCCCTTATGATTGTGACCACACAATAACTGTCCTGGATGAAAAACTAGAAGCGATAACTGCCATTCACATAGTAGTAGCGCCCTGGCTCATTCAATAGCATGACATCACCTGTGCCGTCCGCCAGCAGTGTCAGATCCTTGTAGGTATTGGTAACGGCATAGCTGCGATCAAATAGATTGTCGATACCCACGGTAAGTTCAAAATTCGTTGAAATATTATGAATAATTTTCATATTGACCACGCCGTAGCCAGCAATCGCCTGTTCACCATTGTCGGCATCGAAGTTATCCCAGGCGTCTGCAGCGACAACTTCAAGGCTTGCGCTATTGCCATAACTATATTCATAGTTAATGCCTGCATTGGCTTTGAGGGGTGGGATTTCGGCCAGGTCTGTGTCGGTTTGACCAGGGAGTGCGTCGTCCTTTTTGCCACGCAGGTATGAAAGGCCAAGGTCGAATGTGATGGTGTCATTAAATAACCACTGACCATCAATTTCCAGGCCATACAGGCGAGCATCGATATTCTGAAAATTACTGGCCATGACAGGCATGCCCATCATATTTTCTTTGTGCTGGTAATAAATATAGTTCTGGAGCCAGCTATGGAACAGGCGAGTCTTGTATTTGAAGGCACCTGCACGGCTTTCGATGCCCATGTCAATCTCTGTGTTACGGGTGTCTTCCAGTTCAGGCGTGCCGATCAGGGGTTTCATTACCATCATGCCGTTTACCATGGCACCGGTAAAATAGAGTTCACGGGCATCGGGGACGCGATAGGCCCGTCCTGCCCCTATGAAGTACTTGCGTCCGGAGTCGCCACGGAAGGTGGCCATGACGTTTGCACTGAGGCTACTGTAATCATTGTGCGGCAGGCCACTGCTTGCCTGTGGCGTAATCGTTGTATCGTCATAGCGTAAGCCCGCCTTGATATGGATAGCTGCCCGATCATGGCTAAGTTCGGCAAATACCGCCGTGTTTTCGGTGTCTACATCGGGAATGCTGTATAAACCTGTAATGTTTGACTGACTACCCTTACCCCGGTACTCGCCATCCCAGTTACGGATGCTGGTATCAATGCCCAGCATCAGGCGGCTGTTGTGTGAGAGATCCATGTGATTGATGATTTTCATGCCCTGGGTATCGGTGGTGAGCCGGCTAATTTTTTCATTAACTGCATTCGGGCCTGATGAGTTGCGATAAAATGTCGACATGGGATGATCAACATCAGACTGGTAAAACTGAATAACCAGCTCATTCGATAATGTACCCAGCTGTGTAAATGAATACTCCATGTTGAAAATATTTGAGTCATCGTAAAGTGCATCCATCTTACTGGATGGGTACAGAATGTCATCGCTGCGATTTGCGGTATAACTTAGTTTCAGTTCCTGGTTTTTAAAGGTATCGATATACAGTTTTCCTAGAATAGACTGTTTTTGATAAGCCTGAAGGTCACGGTAAATATCCTTGTACTGGAAAGGTGTGTCTACACCCTGCGTTTCAAGTTGCTGATAAAACTCGTTACCGTCGCCATCTTTATATTGATCGCTGCTTTCATCGGATACAGAAAGCAGGTAGCGCACATCTTCGTTGCCGCCACTGATACTGCTAGATAATTTTTTGTAGCCCCAGCGCCCTGCGTTAACATTGATCTCACCGGTAAATCCGCTAGCAGGTTTTAGTGTTGATATTTCTACGGCACCACTGAGTGTGCCGAAGTTTTTGACATCATATGGGCCTTCAATAATTTCGATGCTGTCGATGGAATTTGTAAGTACATGCGAAGTGGGTGGGTCCATTCGGTTTGGGCAGGCACCGTAAACTTTGGCATTATCAATCAGGATGTTGATATTATCCTTTTTCTGGCCACGTAAAATAATATCATTGGCAATACCGCTGCGACGTACCAGTGAGACACTGGAAAGATTTCTGCTCAGAGCATCAGCCAGGTCCGCAGACTTAACCGCTTCACCACTCACATCACTCAATGTTTTCGATTCGATAACAATCGTTGGAATGTTGTCTGCTATGGAGGTATTAGTGGCAAGTGCTAGCAGGCAGACCAGGTAAAGCTTCTGTCTCATATGTTATTAGTCTCGATAAGTTGTCGTGGGTGTCATGGTATGACGTTATCGAGATCACACAGCAAACTGTGGGCCAACTGTTAAGTTACTAATAAACCTGAGAATTTTTTAATGGGGCAGGTGACAAAGTGAGTGATATGACACAGTGTTGTGGCAAATGACGTGCGCAGGATTAAAAAACAGTGATTGACCT
>JBFHWF010000053.1:0-16620 GCA_041589175.1 Gammaproteobacteria bacterium | reverse complement strand
ATAAACGAGTAGCATCAAATTCAGCCTGATCCCAGTCTGTCACTTTTAAGCCCAGCGATCGACACATAATGGCCTGCCCGGAGCACTGGCGGTGTTGCTTGCGCAGCTGGCCTGAGGGCAGGGGGTTTAATTGCTGCATAATGCTCAGGTCATTCTCGTCACATAAGTCATCGTGGTAATAGATGGCGGATTTCACCAGCACCGCATTACCCTCACCCTTTGTACTGATATTAAAGGAATCCATGCCCCGGGCGTAGTACATGTATATCGTACCCGGTGGCATAAACAGCGCCTTGCGCTTCTCGGTGTAGCCCAGCGAGGCGTGGCTGGCTCTGTCGTGCAGGTAGTAGGACTCGGTCTCGATAATCTGTGCCGCCAGCCAGTGACCCATATGATTATGGCGGATAACCTTACCCAGCAGGGCTATGGCGACCTCGCAGGCGGGTCGATCGAAGAAATGATTGGGTAACATCATAGTGGTTATAGATTGTGTCTATCAAAGCGATAGGTATAATTTACCCCTGATTTGGGAAAACAGGCTTGAATTCTCTGGGATACACCTTATCTTAAAGGGTCTGTTGTTTCTATTGAAAACATCTTCAGCAGGTGCCTGCTTTCCAGGGGTCTGTTACTTATAAAACTGATAAGGAGCCTATCATGGGTGTACTCGTTGGCCGTGAAGCGCCAGATTTTGATGCAGCTGCCGTTCTGGGTAGTGGCGAAATCGTAGAAGACTTTAACTTTAAGAAAGCGACTAGCGGCAAGTACGCGGTTGTTTTTTTCTACCCACTGGATTTTACCTTTGTTTGTCCTTCTGAGCTGATCGCATTCGATCACCGCCTGGAAGAGTTCACCAAGCGTGGTGTTGAGGTGATTGGTGTATCTATCGACTCACACTTCACGCACAATGCATGGCGTAATACCCCAATCAACGAAGGTGGTATCGGCCCGGTTAAATACACGCTGGTTGCCGACATGACTCACGCTATCTGTAAGGCATACGACGTTGAGACGCCAGACGGTGCGGTTGCGTTCCGTGGTTCTTTCCTGATCGACAAGGAAGGTATGGTACGTCACCAGGTTGTTAATGACCTGCCACTGGGTCGTAACGTAGACGAAATGCTGCGTATGATCGATGCACTGAAATTCACTGAAGAGCACGGTGAAGTTTGTCCTGCAGGCTGGAACCAGGTTGATAAGGGTATGACGGCAACACCAGATGGTGTAGCGGATTACCTGGCTAACGAAGCTGATAAGCTGTAAGCCACAGTCTGATACAGATCAAAAAGCCCCAGCCCTCAAGGCTGGGGCTTTTTTTATATGTGTGGGTGATGTTTGAGTATGAAGGTTTGTATTGTTGTCGAAAACCTGGCGTAGTATTTATATAACCCTGTCATAGTACGAAAAAGTGCTAAGAAACAAATAAGGCTATTGTGTGATTTATATGCAGCAGCGAATTAATATGTGTGATCCATACACTTAAATGCTTAAACAAATCGCTGTGATTCCAGTACTTTTATAAACTCATCACTATCCACTGCTCGGCTCCAGTAATAGCCCTGTCCATAGTCTACACCCAGTTCCCGTATTTTTTCGTACTGTTCGATTGTCTCAATGCCTTCTGCAACCAGCTGCTTTTGCATGGCTTTGGCGAGACCAATAATTGCGAGTACAATTGCGATATCATCATTGTCATGGATGATGCCGTCGATAAATGAGCGATCAATTTTCAGCGTATCGATCGGTAGTCGCTTAAGATATGTGAGTGATGCATAACCGGTACCAAAATCATCCAGTGCAAAGCGAATGCCCATTGATTGAAGCTGATTCAGTTTTTCGATAACAGCATGTTCGCTGTTGAGTAGCACGCTTTCTGTTATTTCCAGTTCAACGCAGGAAGGGGAAATGCTGAGTCGTTGAAAAATATCATCGAAAATCTGTAAAAGATTTTGTTCCTTGAATTGTCTGGGTGAAACATTGATAGATATGTGACTAAACGGGTATCCCTGCTGCTTCCACAGAGCAAACTGTTCGCAGGCATTGCGAATGACCCATTCGCCAAGTGGTAGAATGAGTCCGGTCTCTTCTGCGATAGAGATGAAGTCATCCGGTGGTATTAATCCATTGTCGGGGTGTTCCCAGCGAACCAGAGCCTCCATGGAATCAATCGACTGACTGTTAATGCTGTATTTAGGTTGATAGTAAAGAATAAGTTGATGTTTATCGATGGCTGTTCTTAAATCGTTTTCAAGTCGAAGTCGCTGATGTGCCTGTTCGCCAAGATGCGGTGAAAAAAATTCATAGGGGCTATTGCCTTTGGCCTGATGTAATGCGATATCGGCATTACGCATCAGTGAGTTGATGTCATGGCCATCCTGCGGGAATAGCGATATCCCCATGCTGGCCTGTACATGGAGCTCCTGGTTATCAAGTTTTATGTCATGATCGAGTATGTGTGAAAGGTTGTCCGTGATAATAACAATGTCATCAATGCGACGTATATTCTCTATGATCATATAAAACTCGTCACCACCAGTGTGTGCGAGAGTATCGGTATCTCTAACCGCATGACCTAGCCTTTGTGCAACACTCTTTAGCAGTCGGTCACCTGCATCATGGCCGAGAGTTTCGTTAATCAGCTTGAAGTTGTTTATGTCAATCATAATAAGTGCGAGAAAATTATGACTGCGCTGGGTGCGAAGAATTGCTGAATCGAGCCGGTCTAGCATAAGAAAACGATTGGGCAGGCCAGTGAGCGGATGATGGTTTTGCAGGTGGTCGATTCTTGCCTGCTTGGTATGATTGTCGATTATGCGCTTTACACGATGTTTAAAAACAGACCAGTTAATAGGCTTGGTGATATATTCAGTTGCTCCGCAACTAAAGGCATGATCGACGGAGATATCATCATCCAGAGATGTAATCAGGAGTACTGGAGGTGCATGCTCTGTATTCGATTGAATCAGTCTGCATGCATCGAAGCCATTGGTGTCTGGCATAACGATATCAAGAATTGCGAGATCAAACTGATTGCTACTGCAGAGGGTTATTGCTTCCTGGCCGCTATGTGCCTCAGTTATTTCATAACCTTCACCGGTAAGCACGTGTCGGAGCAAGAGCAGAACCGCCATGTCATCATCTGCGATGATGACACGGGGTTTGCGCACAATAGCCTCGCCGAGTGCCGCACCGATATGTTTATCTGCATGGTGCATGATACTCAAACACTATGGGTGATGTTTCGTCTGTTTTAATATCATCCATAATCGTCGAGTGCTCCTGTTGCAGGATATTCTGCATCGCACAGTGTGAAACAGAGAGCTTGCCCTGTTTGTTTGAGTGCATGCTACATACCGGGGTTTTCAGACGTGTGCCATCTATATGGTGAGACAGAACGGTGATTTGTGAGCGCACGGCATTCGAATTGATGCTGCAGAGAATGGATTTCCAGTCTGCAGGGTTGTCAGATCCCTGCAGGATAATCCAGTCCCAGTAGTTACGAATTTCACGTAATGTTGAAAGCGCACGCTTTCTATCATCAATATGCAGAATGTGATTGCTACTATTACAACAGAGCTGATCTAGCATATGTATGGATGGTTTGGGTAATCCAACTGTGAGTATATTCATGCGACATCCTTTTGCAGTGTGTAGTCGGGGTAAACAGCCTGTCTGAACTGTTCGTTGATATCGACCCAGATGCAGACAGATAACACTTTTCCAATGCGAGTTAATTTTCCGTCACCAAAGCGTTGTGTTGGAATGCCAACCTGTCGCAACAGGCGTTCAATAGCAGCGCTGGTAACAACGACGTACCGCTGTATGTTGTTTTCAATCGCAAAATCATAAACATGTCGAAACATATCAAAAGTGACCTCGTTTAAGTTTGCTTTCATCCTGTAGTGTTGTTGTCGTGGAGATACAGCGAGTCGACTCAGTTCCCAGTAATGTTCGTCTTCAGGTAATTCTTCGCCTCTCAATAACTGTGGAAACACGTCTTTCAGCATATACGGGCCTTTTGTCGGTAGCAGGCGCCAGCAGCCTTCAATCTGATTACGGTAGTTGCTTGATAACATATAGACAGGATCAAGGTTATCAAACTCATCCCGTTCCTTACCATCGATACAGGTTACATCCCAACCCAGTCGTCCATCAAAAACTTCACCACGTAGCTTGAACATCGAGTGAAGCTGGTAAGGAGAAAATCTGGAACTGCTAGCATTATCAATCGTTATCGAATTCATACATCACCTCTTTGTTTTACAGAAAACAGTAAAGCAGGAAGAGGAGACGCGAGTAACTATCAGATGTGCTAGGTTAGTTACGTGGGGTATGTAAGCTCCGTTTCAGGACGTTAAAGAACATACAGCTGAGTAAAGCATTTACCCGTATAGATTTTCTATGGGTAAAGTTCCTGATGTCAGGCGGATAAGCTAGCTAAAGGAGGGGGGTGATTTCGCCCAGACAGATGGCCCTTGCAATGGCGTGTCTGCGATTGTGTACATTGAGTTTACGAGCAGCATTATTGAGATGAAAGCGTACTGTACTCTCTGCAATGTGCATGATCATTGAGGTTTCGTCCGAAGTCTTGCCTTCTGCAGCCCATAGCAGACATTCTTTTTCACGACGTGTCAGAGGTTCAGAATCTTCTTTCTGTTCTCTGAAAATTCGCATGGATGCTTCATGTACATGATAGGCTAGCATCATCAGTTGTGGATTCAGGTTGGTGATGCGGTTTTCGTCAGACTGGCAGTCGCGATCTGAAGCAAAGCTTAACATTGCAAATTCGCCATTCGGTGTGTGTACAGGCAGGCTGATTCCGCTACTTAAACCGAAATCAGCTGACTCCTGCATTAGTTGACGTGCCGTTTTATTATGACGACCCGTTATATCGAGCTGGTGCCATTGAACCGGTAGTGTGCTTTTAGTGCAATAGTCTACAACCGGGTCGATTTTAAGGTAATTATTCTGGTTATAGTGATCCCACCAGTCTTGCTGATAACCACTAATGAGTATTAATTGCGGACGTACAAAAGAAGTCGGTACACGACTGCCATACATGAACTGATCAAAACCGAACTGATCACAGGCTATGCTGCAAATCTGGTGAATTTCCTCAACCGTATTTGCAGATATACATTGTCGTATGAGTTCCTGAAACTCGCTCGGGGCGTTTAAGTTCATTTGCTGGAATTACCGCTTAACTGGGGTACTAAATGAGTCTAGCACAGCAAATTTAACCCAGAGTGTGACAGGTGTCTAATTATAATGGTAGTAAAACGACTTGTAATAATTTGAGCAGGGATTAAAAGTAGACAGTAAGTAGTTAATTTAAATGAAAAATAAGACTTATAGTGTGGTTGTGATGGCCTTGTATGACTGAATCACGTCTTCATTAAAAGCGATAAGTTCAATATGTTTAACTGAGCCGGGTGCATGACTGAAAAGCTGTATTTCATTAATGCAAATTTGTGCGGCCTGGTTTATCGGGTAGCCATAGACACCGCAGCTGATGGCTGGGAAGGCAATACTGCTGATGCACTGTTTAAGTGCGAGTTTCAGGCAATTTCTGTAACAGCTTGCCAGTAATTGTGCTTCATTGTTATGTCCACCCTGCCATACAGGTCCTACGGTGTGAATAACATAGTCTGCGGGTAACTGGTAGCCCCGAGTCATTTTCGCATCGCCAGTGGCGCAGCCGTGCAATGTTTTACATTCTTCAAGCAGTTGTGGGCCGGCTGCTCGGTGAATGGCACCGTCAACACCACCTCCCCCAAGAAGCGAATTATTTGCTGCATTAACGATGGCATCCACGTGTCGTGTCGTGATGTCATCACGAATGATAAGCAGCGTTAAACCATTCAGATTTATTTCCATTGCATCTTGTTAGCAACATCATCGAAGAAATTGCTGCTGAAGGAATTATCGGGTTGATAGAAAATGGCGAGTAATATCAGACCGATAAACAGGCTGATAAATAGCGTGGCGCCAGCAACCTGAGCCAGGTTGACAGAGGATCTGTGTTGCTTATCAGGCATTTGAAATTCCGTATTTATCTGTGATCTATATAAAATACTGAATTCATCCTGGCGCTTCAAGTCTTAGCGTATGGGATTATTTCTGACATTTTGGGCAGTAAAATGTTGAGCGTTGTGCCTGGGTAAATTGCTTAATGCCTGAGCCACACTGTTTGCAGGGTTGATCTGCTCGACCATAGACGGACAGTTGCTGCTGAAAGTAACCGGGTTTTCCATCCTGGCGTGTAAAATCGCGCAAGGTTGTTCCACCCTGTTTGATTGCACGCTGAAGCACCGTTTTAATGGCAGATACCAGTGCATCATAACGAGCAAGAGAAATTTTGCTCGCCTGTCGTTTCGGGTTTATTCCTGCCATGTACAGGGCTTCGCTGGCATAAATATTGCCAACGCCCACGACGATATGACTATTCATAATAAAAGTCTTGATGGCGACCTGGCGTTTTCGTGATATCTGGTAGAGGTATTCCGTATTGAACTCATCTGATAAAGGTTCAGGGCCAAGGGATGCGATGAGCTTATGTTTTACAGGATCTTTAAGTGTCCATAATACGCAGCCAAATCGTCTGGGATCTCTCAGGCGTAATACTTTCTGGTTGGCGAAGCTGATATCGATATGGTCATGCTTGTCTGCAGCACTATCTGAGTCAAGAACCCGCAGGCTGCCCGACATGCCAAGATGAATAATCACTGTGCCAGCATCGGTGTAGAGCAAAATATACTTACCTCGCCGTGCAACCTGGGTGACTTGCTGTCCAGGTAGCTGCTGATCAAGTTGACGAGGTACAGGCCAGCGCAGTTTGCGTTGCCTGACGGTGATGGATGTCACCCGTTGATTTAGAATGTGGGGTTCGATTCCGCGGCGTGAGGTTTCGACTTCGGGCAGTTCAGGCATCAGGTTTTCCTAGTAATCTCGCGCCATGAGTCGCTTGCAGATGATATTCAATGCCTGTGGCTGGCAGTGCCAGTATAAAATTGCTGTCATCACGATAAAGCTCAAAATCATATGTTTGTTGTTCTGTTACCAGTTGTATTTTCTGTGTGTTCTGGCGTGTGAGGTAGGGGTGTACGGCATAGGCCTGTGCGGTTTTCCAGTGTTGTAACAGTTGATGCATGGTGTCGATACTCAGTGCATCGGGTATGCGTTGCCAGTGAATCGTATCAAGTTTTCGGATTTTAATACTGGGCAGGTCCAGGCTGATGATTTCACTATCTGAAGGTAGTATTTCCAGTGACAGCAAGCTACTCGCCCGTGCACTTACCAGCGGGAAGATTTTATCTTCAAGCAGAAATAGTTCGCTTGCAACATGCAGGTATCGCTTGTGGTTAACCGCACTGGTTTTTCCAAAAGCGATATGGGTGTCGTTCAGATATAACTGTGCACGTGGCGGTTCGAGTCCATAGTCGGCAAGTGAAAGTCCGGCTGTATCATAGGTTCTGTCGACTTCATATTCAGCCAGCGATAGTAGTGTCTGTATGCGGAAGTCATGGGCGGGGTGTGAATAAGGCTGCAGCATCATCCATTGTGGTTGGGCGGACGCATCTGTAGTTTTCTGAATAATAATATCTTTGTCGTCTGTTTTAACGATACGAATAGTGTGAATGTCATCAATGGATAATGCTGTGAGCTTACTTGCGACGGGCGCTTGATTTTTATGAGTGAAAAAAATACTGAGCAGTACGATCAGTACCGAAAGAAGTATCAGGTTGGTTCTGCCGGCCTTGCTCATGTTATGTGCGTCGCCGGCGTATCCATACCAACAGGCCGCAGATAAACAGGCCGACTGGAAGGCCGATCAGAAACAACAGGCTTATGCCAGTTGCCATAGAGGGACTTAGCGTAAGCTGTGTGTCCGGGGCATTCTTTGGTGCGATCTGAATAAGCGCATCATCTTCACTGAGCCAGCTAATGGCTTTAATGATGAATTCCAGATTGCCTCCCTGGCCGAGATGATTGTTTGCAAGAAAATCACTGTCACCAATAACGACAACCCGTTGTGATGTCGATTGCTCGTTAATCGTGATCTGTCGTTGCAGGGCCATACCGAGGCTGTGAGGGCCGGCAGTATCTTCACCACTATCGAAGCGAACCGCTGGCAGCAGGTCGCTGGTTTCCACCCAGCTGCTATCAGAGCTGATGAGTAGATCGGAATGGATCCAGTCGCTGTCTTGCTGCAGTCGGCGAATGGCGCTGGATGTGGTGAACAGGGTGAAGTACTGCATCTTTTGTGTAATAGGATGCATACGATATTCAAGTACCGGAATTATCGCCGGATGACCCAGCTTGAGCATGCGCTGGACTTTCTCGTTATCGTCTACCAGCGTGCCAGGAATAAACTCAATGCTCAGCAGGTCGCTGAGGAATGACAGTTTGTTGTCAGTCGTCGGGTCCTGCAACCACAACAGTTTGCCACCCTGCTCAATATGTGTCAGAAGCTGTGCCTGTTCCGTTTGCAGTAGCGGCTTCTCTAAACTACTGATGATCAGTAAATCATCTGCATGAATGGATTGTTGTAGCAGAGACAGGGGCTGGGGATCAAAGCCCTTCTGTCGTAATTGCTGCGCCAGTAATGCGTAACCTGACGGACTAGTGTCGGTGATACTGCGTTCACCATGTTGAGTGAGAAATACAATTCGTTGGTGTTTTCCTCGTTGTAGTCTCAGCAGTGCGTTAGTTAAGGCTTCTTCATTTAGCGTGGCAATTTTTTCCTGTTGGTCGCGATATTCAATAACGGTTTGTCCATAACTGGTAATGCCATCGCTTTTTGCCTGGTTTACATGAATGTCAGGGTTAATAATCTGAAAGTCAAAGTCAGACTTGTGCAGTTTATAGCGTTGCAGGATTTCCTTAACTGCAGCCTGTAGTAATGGATCATCGGGCTGGTAACTTCTAAGGGTTACTGCTGAGTCCAGCGTGTCGAGGAGTTGTCGTGTGTCTGTGCTCAGTGAGTGGCGGCTACCAGAGGTCCAGTCGCTGCGTATGTTATAGGCATTGCTTAACCAGCCCGCAAAACCCAGACAGGCGAGTAATAGTGCAATAAAGATCGCATGTTGCAGTCGATGTTGGCGTTGCGTTTTACGATCTGTTTTCATGGTTGCACACGCCGATTTTCGAGTTGGCGTATGCTGAGCATCAGGAAGCCAGTGATGAACAGAATAAAATAGATAACGTCGGCACTATATACAATACCCCGCAGCATTTGCAGACTATGGTAGGTGAATGATAGCTGATTGAAAATATTGGCATCCGCTGCACCTGTTGTGCCGGCAGCATTCATAATCCAGAAAAAAATCAGTAAACCCGAGCTGCTGATTGCGGCGATTATGGGTTGTCGGGTCAGCGTCGACATAAACAGTCCGAGAGCAACGAATGCGGATGTGTTTAGTGTGAGTGTCAGTATTCCTGCAAGCAGTTTGCCGTAGTCGAGCGGGGTCGCAAAACCAAGCGATAGTGGCATCAGGCTGGTCAGGCCTATAATGCACAGCATAAATGTCATAGCACCGGCATATTTTCCCAGAATGATTTGAGTCATACTGGCGGGTGATGACAGCAAAAGCTGGATACTGCCGCTCTGGCTCTCTTCACTAATCAGTCGCATGGTGATAAGGGGCGTAATCATTAACATCAGGATGCGTGCAAACTCAAACAGTGGAGCAACAACCAGGTCGGTTACGCCAGGTGCATTGCGAATTTTTAACAGTTCACTCTGTAAGCTGAAAAACGTATCGATATTACCGAGAAAACTCCAGGCCAGAATGAACTGAATTAATCCAAGCATAATCCAGGCGAGGGGTGAGAAAAAAAGACTGCGTAATTCTCGTGCCGCAATCGTTCGGATCATGCCGCCTCCTCATCGAACTGCTTGCCATCGCGACTGGTAAAGTGCACAAATAACTGTTCCAGATTATTTCGTGCGGGTGACATTTCCAGCAGGCCCCAGCCCTGTTCAACGCAATACTGACTGAGTTTGCTCTGATGCCGGTGTAACTGGTTTCCAGATAGTAGAAAGTGCCCGGGTGCAAGCTCGATAACCGATTCAATATAGTCAAGGCTCTCGATAAGAGTGCTTTGCGGGGTTTTCTCAAGACGTAAGGATAACTGGCTTTGCTGGCGTAATTCATCCATTGAGCGGTTATAAACCGAGCAGCCATCCGCTATGATCTGTACCCGATTACAAACCGCATCGACTTCTGGAAGAATATGTGTCGACAGGATAATGCCGTGCTTTTCACCCAGCTCTGCAATTAGCTGGCGTATTTCCCGCATCTGGTTAGGGTCGAGCCCTATAGTGGGTTCGTCGAGGATAATAATGGCTGGCTCGTGGATAATGGCCTGCGCAATCCCAACACGTTGCAGGTAGCCCTTCGACAGATGCGCAATGAGTTTTCTGCCCTGTTGTTCAAGGCCGCAGTTATGCTTTGCCTTTTCACGAGCTGTAACTACCTGTGCTTTATTGACTGCACGGAGTCTCGCCGTGTAGTCGAGGTACTCATCGACGCTTAATTCAGGATAAACCGGAGGTCGGTCAGGCAGATAGCCGATATGCTGTTTTGCCTGTTGTGGCTGCTCCAGTAAATCATAGCCATTGATAATGATTTCACCCTCACTGGGTGCAAGTGTTCCCGCCAGCATTTGCATGCAGCTCGATTTGCCTGCGCCATTGGGGCCAAGCAGGGCCAGAATATCACCCTGCTTAAGTTCAATAGAAACATCTTTTACGGCGTGGTTATCGGCGTAATAACGATGTAAATGATGTGCCTGGAGTAATACTGACATGGTGCAAAATACTAGCAGGAATTGACGGTTAGAAGAATACTGCCAGACGCTTAAGTTAAGCTTTTCACATGCAGGCTAACATTCGGTATCATCTGACTGCGAATTTACTTTATATCGACGAGGCAATATGGCGCACTGGCTGGGTGTCGACACAGGCGGAACCTTTACCGACTTTGTATATTTTGATGGCAGGCAGGTGCGTATTCATAAGGTGCTGTCTACGCCTGATGCACCAGAGCGCGCTATCCTGCAGGGTATCGATGAAATGCAGGTATCCTGTGCGGGCCTGCACCTGGTGCATGGATCGACGGTTGCGACTAATGCACTGCTTGAGCGCAAGGGTGTTAAAACGCTGTATGTGGCTAACCAGGGCTTTACCGATGTGCTCACTATCGGTCGGCAGGCGCGTAGGGCGTTATATGAGCTGATGCCCAGGCCGAGTTTGCCTCTGGTAGATGCATCATGCTGCCTTGGTGTGGATACACGTACAGATGCCACAGGTCGACGTTTACGTGAATTACAGTCGCAGGACATCGAGCGCCTGCTCGATGAGATTGCCGGGCTATCTCCCAAAGCAGTGGCTATCAACCTGCTTTTCTCGTTTCTCGATCCGCAACCTGAGCAGCAATTAAAAATAGCCATTCAGCAGCGTTTTCCCGAATTATTTGTGTGTTGCTCCAGCGATGTACTGGCCGAGCACCGGGAATACGAGCGGGGTATGGCAACCACCCTGAATGCCTATGTCGGGCCGTTAATGCAGGGGTATCTGCAGCGTTTACAGCAACAGCTCGATATGCGGGTGGCCACAGGGGAACAACTGGAATCTGCAGGTGACCCAGCAGCATCCGTATCACTGGCCGTTATGCAGAGCAGTGGTGGCACGGTGGATGCTGCCCGTGCAGGGCAGCATGCGGTGAGTCTACTGTTATCCGGCCCGGCAGGGGGGCTCAAAGGTGCGCAGTATGTGGCTGCTTTAAGTGATAATACGCGACTGCTGAGCTTCGATATGGGGGGAACCTCCACCGATGTGGCGCTCATCGATGAGCGTATACGCCTCACCACGGAAGCATTACTGGGAGGCTTTCCTGTGGCAGTGCCGATGGTTGATATGCACACCATCGGCGCAGGGGGTGGTTCGATAGCATGGCTGGATGCCGGTGGCTTGCTGAATGTCGGGCCAGAGTCCGCCGGGGCCAGTCCCGGGCCAGCCTGTTACGCTAATGGGGGTATGCAGCCCACGGTTACCGATGCCAACCTGTTGCTTGGGCGCTTACGCGCCGATGGCTTTCTCGGCAAGGGTATGAGCCTGGATATTGAAGCAGCTAGAGATGTCATGCAGCCAGTCGCCGACTCGCTGGGAGTGAGTATTGAGGAGGCTGCCCTGGGCGTGATTGAGGTTGCAAATGAACATATGGTACGAGCACTGCGTACCATCTCGGTACAGCGAGGGTATGATCCACAGGCGTTTACTCTGGCCTGCTTTGGTGGGGCCGGCGGCCTGCACGTCTGTGCACTTGCCGAGGCGATGTCGATGACGCGTGCGATTGTGCCAGTTCACGGCGGTGTGCTTTCGGCGCTGGGTATGCTGGTATCAAGCCCTAAACGCGAACTGTCTCATACGAGTATTCAGTTGCTACAGGATGCGGATCCGCAGCAGCTTGAGCAGGCCTTTTTACAGATACAGCAGCAGGGCTTTGAAGAAATGCGTGCCGAACTGGCAGATGATGAACTGCGGGTGCAGCGCTCGATGGATTTACGCTACCGTGGACAGAGTTTTACGCTGAATATCGATGTGCAGACAATACATGATGATGAGCTTAAAGCTGTACAGCAGTCATTTCATGACAGGCACAGGGCAAGTTATGGGCACGCGCTTGATATCGAGATAGAGCTGGTAAATTTACGAGTAAGCCTTGCGGGTCATGCGCCGCCTTTTGCGTTGCCAGAGATTCAACAACAGGTGGCAATGCCTGATATTCAGCAGGTGCAATGCTATGGTTATGATCAGCCGATACGCTGTTATCAACGTGAGCAACTTGGCGCGGGTTACCAGTTGCAAGGCCCGGCACTGGTGCTGGAAAAGGTATCGACGACATTGATAGACAAAGGCTGGCTTGCGCGGGTCGATAAAGTGGGGAATCTCTGCCTGCAGAAACAGTCAGTCTAGAGTTATTTAATTGCGCGGGTGACTTCTTCTGCCCACTGATCGGCCTGCAGGTAAAGAGCGGAAAGTGCTTCTTTGCTAATGCCCTTCAAATTAATATTATCTGCATCGGATGTTTCCAGTAACTGGCTGCATTTAACCAGTACCCCGATATTTCCCTTGTGTTCAAGGATGCCACGTTTTACTTCATCGGCCAGAGGCAAAGGTTCGATCAGCGTTTCGATCGAACGTTCCATTAAAATATCAAGCGCCGAAAACATTCCTGCTGTAAAAAACTGATCCTCATCTTTTAATTTAAAGTGCTGTGCTATGAGTTCACAGACGCGGGCGCGAACCATGCTGATTTTAATCAGTGCCGTTGGCTGATCGCCCATACTGCTAAGTGCAAGCATTGAAGCCCAGCTGGTGAGCTTGCGGCGACCGAGGAAAACTACGGCGCGTTTAATGGAGTCAACTTCACTCGGTAGATTGAAGAATGCGGAGTTGATTAGTTTAAGGAGTTTATAGCTAAGTGTCAGGTCAGAGCTGATGGCGTTTTCGACTTCACTGATGTCCGCGCGTGCATTATGCAGGGTGGATAATAATTGCATAACCGATAGTTTATTGCTTTCCAGAGTCTTGCCGCGAATAATTCGTGGCTTGCTTAAAAAGTACCCCTGAAAATAGTCAAACCCCATGTCAACATATGTGTCATATTCATCCAGCGTTTCAACTTTGTCGGCAAGCAGGCGGATGTTAAATTTTTTCAGGCTTTTTATGCGGGCCGCCAGATCATTCTGAGAGTTTTCGCGAATATTAAGTTTAACAATGTCAGCTATTTTAAGTAGTTCGTTAAATGATGGAAGGTCGCGAATGTCCTGTAGCGCGAGCGTGAAGCCCGCCTGTTTTAGCTTCTTTAACGCCTGCAGGCTTGCTGCATTGGTATTGATGCTGGCATGTATATCCAGTATTACACGCTCTGCCGGAATTGGCAGGGAGTCTTCGCTGGCGAGGAATCGTTCACTCAGATTGATGCAGGCCATGGCGTTACCGACCAGGTTGTCGAGGCCCATATCAAGAAAGGTATTGATAATAACCTGAGAGGTTGCGCCATCCTGGCTTTTTATATTGCTGGCGTCATTCTGTTGGCCGGAACGAAATAACATCTCGTATGCATAAATGCCGAGAGAGCTGTTATAAATAGGTTGTCGTCCAACGTATATTTCCTGCATATGTTTTCAGGTGCTGTGTTTGATAGTAATTAAACCTAGATGCTATTGAGCACGTCCTCTGCCCAGTTTATCGCCTCAATATTAATGTCTGTCAGTGTCTCGGGTGGCAGGTCTGCGAAGCGAATATTAACCCAGTCACCCTGTTCCTGTGCGAGTGTACAGTTAAGTGCTTCACCCACATCACCCTCTCGGTTGAGTAGGGCAGCGATAACAATTTCGGATAGCGGTAATGGGCTGATTAGCTCCTCAAGGCTGCGATCGAGGAGTAAATCGAGTGAAGAAAACATGCCAACAGTAAAAAAAATATCGGGCTGATTCAGGCCTGCCTTTTCCGCGAGCAATTCACAGCTACGAGCTCGTACCATCGAAATTCTAACCTGTTCCTGAGGCTTGTTGTCCATGCCGCTCAGTACCATCATCGATGCCCATGTGCATAACTGCTTGCGGCCAAGCATGACGGTTGCATGCTGTATGGATTCGATTTTTGTCGAGCGAGAAAAGAAGGCAGAGTTCATGAGCTGTAGTAGCTTGTAACTCAGGGCAACATCTTTACTGATGACGTCCACAATAGTATCGGTATCTGTTTCCGGGTTATGTAGCGTTGATAACAGATTGATGACGCTCATCTGGTTAGAGTCGAGAGACTCACCACTGACAATTCTTGGCCGGTTGAGAAAATATCCCTGAATATAATCCAGGCCAATATCGCGGCAGCTTTCATATTCATCGTAAGTTCGTACGTGATCGGCCAGAATGACGGGGTGTAACTTTTTTAGCACTTTAAAATTAGCGCGTATTTCCGCTGTTTTCATACCCTGTATGTTGATGTCGATGACACTGGCCTTGCTGGAAAGAGCTTGCAGATGTGGATGCTGCAGATAGTTGTCCAGTGCGATTTTAAAGCCGCTATCGGCTAGACGAGTAACGCCGTCGATTACTTCATTGCTGACATTAATATAGTCAGGTACTTTGAGGATAACGCGTTCAGCAGGCAAGGGTAATTCATAGTCGCTTTGCAGGAAGTGTTCAGTGAGTGTCAGAAATGCGATTTTTGTACCGACCAGTTTATCAATGCCGATTTCCATAAAGGAATTAATAATAACCTGGGAAGTCGCTTTGTCTGCAGCAAGATTGTCATCTGCTGCTGCATTATTTCCTGCCTCATGGCCCGTCATGTGGGGCATAAGTTCATAGGCATACACGTCGAGGTCGCGTGTATAGATCGGTTGACGCCCTACAAAAATTTCGGCCATTGCCCGTCCATTCTTAATTTAATCTTTGTGCAGTGATGGTTAACTGAATATAGCCCATAGCGGCAACAATTGAATGATGAAGCAGGTGAATTTGTGGCGTATTTCAGGAATATTTTGACAGGCACAAAAAAACCCGCGCTAGGCGGGCTCTTGAGTCGCTTCCCCTGCTGGGCGGGGAGCGTCAGGAAGCTTATTTGATTTTAGCTTCCTTGTAGATCACATACTTGCGAACAACGGGATCAAATTTCTTGATCTCCATCTTTTCAGGCATGTTCTTCTTGTTTTTGTCTGTGGTATAGAAGTGACCTGTACCTGCAGATGAAACCAGTCTAATCTTTTCGCGCATGGGTCTGCTCCTTATACTTTCTCGCCGCGGGCACGCATTTCAGACAGCACGCTGTCAATGCCCTTCTTGTCGATAATACGCATGCCTGCGGTCGAAACACGCAGTTTTACATAACGGTTTTCGCTCTCAACCCAGAAGCGGTGATTGTGCAGATTAGGCAAAAAGCGACGACGCGTCTTGTTGTGCGCGTGAGATACATTGTTACCTGTCATCGGCTTCTTACCGGTGACCTGACATACTCTAGCCATGGATGACTCCAGTCAAAACTTTAATCTAGTAAGAGCCCGTCATGTGTTTAGCCTGCGCCATCACCTGACAAACTCTGGAAATACGAAAGGGGCGTGATAATACCGGATTTACAGCCCCGAAACAAGCGCCTTATCTGGATTCCTCCAATTTTCTGCGTTGTGTACGGGGAATGGCTGGCAGGAGGCACCACTTGGCGGTATAGTGTGACAGAAAAAAACATCACGTCAACCATATAACCGTTTGATATTTAACATAATAATGTAAGAGTGAAAGAGTGACCATGGATATTGTATACATACGTGATCTGCGTATCGAAACCGTGATTGGCATTTATGACTGGGAGCGGGAAATCCGTCAGATTGTCAGCCTGGATCTGGAAATGGGCACAGATATTCGCCGCGCTGGCGAAACCGATCATATTGATGACACCCTCGACTATAAGGCTGTCGCCAAGCGACTGATCGATTTTGTTGGTCAGTCCGAATTTCAACTGGTGGAAACCCTGGCAGAGCGCTGTGCTCAGATTGTTCTGACGGAATTCGATGTTCCCTGGCTGAATCTGAGGCTCAGCAAGCCGGGTGCAGT
>JBFHWF010000052.1:0-16876 GCA_041589175.1 Gammaproteobacteria bacterium | reverse complement strand
GAATAGCGATGCTGGCGGCACCAAGGATGATAACTAATAACCACCACCAGGCCTGTAAAAATTCACTGAGCCAGATCATGGCCAGGGTAATGCCGGGGAGTTGCTGGCCGGAGGTGTCGAATACCTCGACAATTTTCGGTACCACGAACATGAGCAGCCCGCTGACAACCAGTAAGGCCATGACCGTGAGGATAATCGGGTAGATGGTAGCCTGGGTGATCTTCTGGCTCATCTGCTGGCGACTTTCGGTGTAATCTGCCAGGCGGTCCAGCACGATGTCCAGATGCCCCGAACTTTCACCTGCAGCGACAGTTGCGCGATAAAGCTCCGGGAAAACCCGTGGGAATTCTGCCAGACCTGCGGCCAGGGTATGACCCTCGAGTATTTTTGCGCGTAATGCGAAAATCATGCTTTTGATACGCGGCTTTTCGGTTTGCTGACCGACGGCCGAGAGCGCTTCATCGAGGGGGAGTGCTGCCCTGACCAGGGTTGCCAGCTGGCGGGTAAAAAGCGCCAGGTCGGTTGCGCTAATACCGCGGCGCGAGACGCGTGTCGGTGTGTCAGAGCGTTTTCGATCCTGTCCTGCCGCCACACTGATCTGTAGCGGCATCATGCCTTTGTCCCTTAGAAGTTGCCTTACCTGGCGTGCGGTATCGCCCTCCATAACGCCTTTTTTTTCGCGTCCGCTGGAGTCGAGTGCGGTGTATTCAAAAGCCGCCATGCTAATTAGTCTTCCCGTGACACACGCAGGACTTCCTCGAGGGATGTCGTGCCTTCCAGCACCAGCCGTTTACCATCCATGCGCAGGCTATTGGTGAAGCCGCGGGCATATTTCTCCATCTCCTGTTCACCGGCACCATCATGAATCATCTGATGTAATTTTTCATCGATAGGAATAAGTTCATAGACACCCGTCCGGCCGATATAACCCAGATGGTTGCAGGCATCACAGCCGTTGGCGCGATAAATTTCGGGTGCCTGTGAAGGGCTGATATCGAGCCACTCGCATTCGCTCTCGGTCGCGGTATGTGGCTGCTTGCAATGGGGGCACAGGCGACGCACCAGTCGCTGGGCCAGTACGCCAATCAGGCTCGATGCCAGCAGGAAAGGTTCGATGCCCATATCACGCAGTCGTGTCACCGCGCCGATGGCGGTATTGGTGTGTAAGGTTGAGAGCACCAGGTGGCCGGTTAAACTGGCCTGTACGGCAATAGATGCGGTTTCGAGGTCGCGAATCTCGCCGATCATTACTACATCCGGGTCCTGGCGGAGTATGGCGCGTAGCCCACGGGCAAAGGTCATGTCCACCTTGCTGTTTACCTGGGTCTGGCCAATGCCATCCAGATAATATTCGATAGGGTCTTCGACGGTGAGTATGTTTCGACTTTTTTCATTC
Source organism: Gammaproteobacteria bacterium (assembly GCA_041589175.1). Classification (GTDB taxonomy): domain Bacteria; phylum Pseudomonadota; class Gammaproteobacteria; order SZUA-229; family SZUA-229; genus SZUA-229. The sequence continues at coordinate 15,480 of JBFHWF010000052.1, read as the reverse complement.
AGTCGTGTCAGTCCCGCATATAGTGTGGTGGTTTTACCCGAGCCGGTTGGACCGGTAACCAGGATAATGCCGTGGGGGTGATGCAGAATATCGTGTAGTCGATCGCGGTCGACATCTGACATGCCCAGGTGTTGCAGGTCCAGTCGTCCAGCCTGTTTGTCCAGCAGGCGGAGCACGATGCGTTCACCATGACCGGATGGTAATGTTGACACACGAACGTCGACTGAACGGCCGGCCACTTTGAGAGAGATACGTCCATCCTGTGGCAGACGCTTTTCTGCGATATCGAGTTTGGCCATAACCTTGATACGGGATATCACCAGCGGCGCAATATTACGCGGTGGTTGTAGTATTTCCCGCAATACACCATCGACACGAAAACGAACACGCATGCGATTCTCGAAGGCTTCGATATGAATATCTGAAGCGTTAATCTTTATTGCCTCGGTCAGTACGGCATTGATAAGGCGAATAATCGGGGCGTCATCTTCGGCTTCGAGCAGGTCTTCCGGTTCGATGGTTTCAGCCAGCTGATCCAGATCCAGTTCTTCGCTCACGCCTTCCATCATGGCCATGGCCTGGCCTGAATCCTGTTCGTAGGTCTGTGCCAGCAGGGCATCGAACTGCTCACGCGTCACCGGGGAAAGGCTCACAGGGCGATCTACCATGCGGCGGATTTCTGCGATGGCCTGGGGCCTGAGCTCACCGTGATAGAGTATCTGAGCCTGCTGCTCATCGATCTGACCTAGCATGACGCCATGGCGCTTGGCAAAGGCATAAGCAATCCGCTGAGGGCTAAGCGGCGGCGGAGCAGAGTCCTGAGGTTGAATATCCGAGTTGCTACTCAAAGTCTTCTTCCGTAACCGGGTTTAGTGTTGATTCTGTGTCCTGCTGTATAGCCTGCTGGCGTGACTGTTCACGTTTCATCAGATCGTCCAGAGGCGGTAGCAGTGGAGAGCTTTCCTGTGTGAGCAGGCCAAATCCGCTGCTGCCAGCATTGATTTGCTGGGCGCGCAGGTAATTATATTTCTGGTTAGTCTGGTGAACCGCAGCGTTTGCATCACGCATAATACTGGGGCGCATAAATACCATCAGGTTCTGCTTTTCCTTGGTGGTGCTATGGGAGCGGAATAGCCAGCCGAGTAAAGGAATATCACCGAGCACCGGAACTTTGGATACCTGATCGCGCAGGGTGTCATCAATCAGTCCACCAAGTACCAGTATTTCGCCATCTTCCACCAGCACCGACGTAGAGATCGAGCGTTTGTTAGTGATAATGTCGCCGGTTGCGGTGGCCGCCTGGGCAACATTGGAAACTTCCTGGTTGATATCCAGTTTAATCGTATTGCCTTCGTTAATCTGGGGTGTCACCTTCAGGGTGATGCCGACATCCTGACGTTCGACGGTCTGGAACGGGTTAGATGCGCCATCGGCACCGGTGGTGAAAGAACCGGTGAGGAAAGGCACGTTCTGCGCGATGACAATTTCCGCTTCCTGATTGTCCATGGTAACAATACTGGGCGTGGAAAGAATATTGGTCGCTGCATCTGCAGACAGGGCTTTCAGCAGAAACGCAAAACGTGTGCCCTTGTCCTTGCCTGCACCGATAGATATACCATCGCCGAGAGAGCCGGAAATGGTCTGTGGGTCACCGCTGAACAGGCCAATAATGCCACTGGCGCCACCGAAGTTACCGACGCCGATGGGTACGCTATCGTCACTGCCACCTTCCTTGCCGCCAACCACAAACTGTGACGAGTATTCGCGTCCCGTATTGTTGCTGATTTCGGCAATGATCGATTCCACCAGAACCTGGGCGCGACGAATATCCAGCTGGCGAATAATGGACTTCATGCGGCGCACAACATCGGGGCCGGCGGTAATGATTAATGCATTAGTGGCTTCATCCGACTGTATATCTACGTCGGTTGCCTGATTAACAACAGCGGTTTTGCCGGCGGTTTTTTTCTTGCTGGCTTCCTGGTTTTTCTGTACCCCGGTAAGAATGGTGACGATATCCTCTGCCTTGGCATACTTCAGGTAAATGACATGAGTATTACCCGCTTCATTTTCCAGTGGGGTATCGAGGTGTGCAATCGTTGCACGAATTTTCAGTCGAGCGGCACGCTCGCCACTCATCAGTATGCTGTTGGTGCGTTCATCGGCGGCCAGTGTTATCTGTTTATCCGCAGGAGCCGCCTTGGCAGCGCCGGTTGCATGTAAAGAGTTGAGTATGCGCACCAGCTCGGATGCTGACGCATGTTTCAGGGGAATGATTTCAAGCTCGTCACTTTCGGGGCGATCAATATTGTCGATGATCTGCATCAGTCGCTTTATATTCGCTGCGTGGTCCGTGATGATCAGGGTATTGGTTGGGTTGTAGGCGGCCAGATGCCCCTGCTGAGGAACCAGTGGTCTGAGAATGGGCACCAGTTGAGCGGCGGGTACATGATCCAGTGTAATGACCTTGGTTATCAGTTCATCACCGTTACCAGACTTGTGTCGAATAACCGGTAGTGGCCCCTGTTTGGCGTTAACCTCCGGCACGATCTTGATAATGTTTCCAACGGACACGGCCGCATAACCATGAACCTGTAGTACCGATAGAAAGACTTCATATACTTCGTTCTCAGACATAGTGGCAGAAGACACCACGGTTACCTTGGCTTTTACCCGGGGGTCGACAACAAAATTCTTGCCGGTAAATTTTGAAACGGTGCTAATCAGTGCGCGAATATCCGCGTCTTTAAGGTTAAGAGTGATCTGGTTTTCCTGAGCGAGGGCGGGGGTGTGGAGCATGAATGTAGAAATAGCCAGAAAACTCAACAGGGAGCTTCGCACTCTGCTCGAGATGGAGTTCCATGTCTGTGTGATTGAAGTGAAGCGTCCCCACATAATAATTTTGTCCTGACTAGGTGTGTGTATCTCTAATAATTAAAGTGCTATCGATTCATGCGGCCACTATGGCAATGCAATATTTAACGGCATTTCTGTGCCATTACGCAATACAGTCAGGTTGACCTGTTTTGCGTTCTGTAATTTTCGTATGGCCTTGAGGCCATTTGCCGGCGTATCGAGTTCTACACCATTTACCGCGACGATAACGTCGTTTTCCTGTAAGCCAACGGTATCAAATAAACGTTTGTCTTTGGTAGGCTGCAGCCGGTAGCCTACGAAATTACCATTCTCCCGATGAGGAACAGGCATGGCAAACTGTCTGAATGAGGCCGGGTTGCGAATAATCTGACTGCGGATATCGGATAATACACGCCCGGATTCACTAACCTGGCGGCTCGTATTATTACCAGACGGCGCACTCTGAATCAGTGAATTGCTAAATTCCTTTGGCATCCTCAGTGTTTCGAGGCGACCACTACGTTCCAGGATTACACGATCATCGTGAATTTCGCGGATAGTGGCGCTGGAAACCTTATCACCAATTGAGTAGTTGTCTTCTTTGCCGCCCTTACCTAGCGCAATAATGACACTGGCCATTTCGGCGGGGGTGGCCGCAAGTATGCCCTTCAGTACCAGGTTTAGCCGCGTGTCAGGGGCGTCAGTTCGGTTGCTGGGTGCCGGCGTGTTGCTTTGCTGGTATACGCCGAATAAATGGGCATTAATAATGGCAGAGTGATTTTGCGTACGTGGTGCGGCTTCAGGAAGTGCTTCCTGTGGCTCAGGTGCACCTGTTTCCTCAGACGGTATCAGCAGCCAGGTGATTTGTGAAAGGCTGTAGCTACAGGCAATTACCAGTAACAGGCTGAACAGGCCGGGCAGCCAGCGATTAAGCTTTGCAGGCAGTGTCGCACCAGGTTTGAGCCGGCTCGTTAGTGTGTTCACCAGAGTGTTCATGCCAGCATTATAGAAGAGAGACTGGTCGCAACCAAGCTATATAGTGTGATTGTATGCAGGGAGTAGTATGCTGATGCTGCATGAAAATGCAGTTGCACAGAAGAGAATGACGCCTGAGGACATGCGGTGTTTTTGCTGTCCCCGGGCGCCAGTTTAATCCGTGAGGATTAAACCATGTCCTTCAGGCCTTTCAGCGGCAGAACTTTTACAACTTTGCGAGCTGGTTTTGCCTTGAACATCATCTCTTCGCCAGTGAATGGGTTGATGCCCTTGCGTGCCTTAACGGCTGGCTTCTTGATAACCTTGATCTTTAGCAGGCCTGGCAGATTGAAGAAGCCGGGGCCACGAGGCTTGAGATTTTTTTCGATCAGGCCAGACAGGCTTTCCAGTACAGCAGTAACCTCTTTACGGCTTAGCTCTGTTTCGGCAGCAATGTGATTAAGGATTTCACTTTTGGTTGGTGGCTTTTTAACAGCAGATGCTGCTGCTTTTTTCTTGGCCACTTTTTTCTTTGCAGCTTTCTTTTTAACCGCCATACTAGAATGCTCCTATGGTAATGGGTGTTATTTTTTTTACGAAGAATAAAAACTATTCTGAGCATGAATTGTTAGTGCTTTTGCGCTGTAATACAAGGGTTTTTGTGAAAAAGTTTGTTAAAAAATGCCTGATTTTACTTATATAACAGCATTTACGGTGGGTTTGATGGGTGGAGTGCACTGTATTGGCATGTGCGGAGGCATTGTCGGTGCCCTGAGTTTTGCTTCCCAGTCCTCATCAGATGCATCGATTTTAAAGCGTTTGCCGCTGCTAATTGCCTATAACTCGGGTCGATTATTTAGCTATACGCTCGCCGGTGGCCTTATGGGTTCGCTAGGCTGGCTGCTAGCATACTGGACAGATATTCGGCTATTGCAACAGTTACTGCAATTGATTGCCGCGCTATTTATGCTGATGCTGGGGTTGTATATTTCCGGCTGGTGGATGGGCTTAAGTCGGCTGGAGAAAACGGGTGCATATCTCTGGCGAAATATCCAGCCTCTTGCACAGAAATATCTACCGGTTTCCTCGGCTCGATCGGCTTTAATGCTGGGTATATTCTGGGGGTGGTTGCCCTGTGGACTTGTATATAGTGTGCTGGTCTGGTCGATATCTGCCGGTGGTTTTGTTGAGGGAGCGTTACTCATGCTGAGTTTCGGCCTGGGCACATTACCAAACCTGCTGGCGATGGGGCTGGCTGCTGACCAGTTACGCCAATGGTTGCAGCAGACGAGTGTTCGCTGGGCTGCGGGTACGGTCGTTATTGTGTTTGCATTGTGGCAACTGGCTCAGTTTATTCGTGGCCTGTAATAAACGAGCCAGGTGGGTTGTATGTGCCTGGCTAAATCACTCGAAACCAGTGCTTTCTAGTAGGAAATTCCAAACAAGCTAGCAAATAAATAGCGCAGTGTGTATTGCACAAACATCAGTGCGATAATGGCGAAAATGGGTGAAATATCCATGCCGCTGATGGGTGGTATCAGTCGCCTGAAATGTTTCATTACCGGGTTGGTGAGGCTGTTAAGTAAACTCACTGCCGGGTTATAGGGGTCGGGGTTCACCCAGCTGAGCACGGCCTGAATAATAATGGAATAGAGAAATATACTGATAATCAGTGTCAGCGTCTGCGCAATTGATATCAGGGCAATAAATAGCGGGTTCAACGTCTGGTAAATAATCATAACCTTAATGGCTATGACAGCTACGGCCAGAATCAGTGTGGCAACATCAATACCTCCAAAGCCGGGTATCAGGCGGCGTAAAGGTTTAACCGGGGGGTTGGTTATTTTTACGATGAACTGAGAAATCGGGTTGTAGAAGTCGGCACGTACCCACTGCAGCAGAACGCGGATCAGAAGGGCAGTAGCGTATAACTGGAACAGAATGTCGATAAGAAAAAAAAGTGGGTTCATGGTCAGGCCTGTGGATTTCCAAGTTCATCAGCTAATTCGGCGGCACGCTGACAGGCGGCAGTCAAAGCCTGTTCAACAATGTAATTAAAATTATTCTTTTCGAAACTGGCGATGGCAGCCGCGGTAGTGCCGCCTTTTGATGTTACTCGTTGACGCAGTATGGCCGGTGGCTCATCTCCCAGCATCGCCATGCGTGCTGCACCCAGTGCGGTCTGTCGAGCGAGTAGACTGGCAGTGTCTGCGTCGAGACCAAGTTTTTCTCCTGCCTGCTGCATTGCTTCCATCAATAGGAAAAAATATGCGGGGCCGGAGCCAGACACGGCCGTGACAGCATCAAGCTGTGACTCCTCGGTTACCCATAGCGTAATACCGGCTGATGAAAGGATGGTCTGGGCCTGTGAGCGATGGCTTTCTGTGCAGTGAGAATTGGCATACAGGCCGGTTGCGCCTTCCTGTAGTAGCGCAGGTGTATTTGGCATACAACGCACAATAGCATGATCATCGCCGAGCCAGCGCTCGATATCATTGCTGCGCACACCGGCGGCAATTGAGATAAATAGTGGCTGATGTGCTGCAGCATTAGAAAGTCCGTGGCAGACATCCTCGAGTACCTGGGGTTTTACGGCGAGCACGACGACATCGCTTTGTGAAACGGCGCTGCCATTATCATTTGAAACCGTAATGCCAAACTCATTGGCTAGTTGTTGCAGCTTTTGTTCGTCGGTATCGGTGACGATGATGTTGCTGGCCGGATGGGATTGCTGGATCAGTCCGGCAACCAGGCTGCGTGCCATATTGCCGCCGCCAATAAAACAGATTTGTAGGCTCATAGTGGAGTTCATGTGTTAATTGATGGACCTATTATAGGCAAGTCTGTGCGCCGACTTAAGTCTTTCGTTGCCCAAATATGGCGGTACCAATGCGCAGCAAGGTGCTGCCTTCTGCAATAGCTGCCGCCATGTCGTTACTCATACCCATTGATAAAGTGTCGAGTTGTGGGTGTGTCCGTTGCAGCTTTTCGAATGCGATGCGCATACGTGAAAATGCACTGCGTTGTGTTTCGAAGTCATCTGATGCGGCTGGTATGGCCATCAGACCCCGCAGGCGTACCTGTGGTAACGGTATGATGCTCTCGACCAGCTGGCCTAGCTGTTCTATATGGACGCCCGACTTGCTGGCCTCAGCATCAACATTCACCTGTAGGCAAATATTGAGTGGCGGCAGGTGTGCGGGCCTCTGGTCATTGAGACGCTGTGCTATTTTCAGGCGATCGACACTATGTGCCCAGTCGAAGTGGCTGGCAATCTCACGCGTTTTATTCGACTGAATGGCACCAATAAAATGCCATTCTATGTTCAGATCGGCCAGTGCGCTGATTTTCTGCAGGGCTTCCTGTAGATAATTTTCGCCGAAGTGACGCTGTCCGGCAGCATAGGCTTGTCGAATGGCCTGATCTGGTTTGGTTTTGCTTACGGCCAGAAGTTGTATTTTCTCTGGATCACGTTGATATTGTTGACAAATTTCTTCTATCTTATGGTGGATTTGCTGGAGATTCTCTGTAATATTCACACTTAATGATAGTGGGTCTGTCATCCGTTTGATGCCTGCTAAATAATTGACTATAAATAGAATACCCGTTTTTCGCCTGTTTTGTACGGCATCGGGTGAACATTGTCCTATGAAGGGCAATTCTCTTTCAAGCGAAACTCGGCCCGGGCTGAGATTGTCGCAAGTGTTCCCGGGGAGAACCAATGGATATTGCACAGTTGCTGGCGTTTGGTGTGAAAAATGGCGCATCAGACTTACACCTTTCTGCAGGTCTGCCACCGATGATTCGTGTTGATGGTGATGTCAGGCGCATCAATGTTGACGCCATGCCCCATGAAGAAATTCATGCCATGGTTTATGACATAATGAATGATAAGCAGCGAAAAACCTTTGAAGAATACTGGGAAGTTGACTTCTCATTTGAGATTCCAGGGCTGGCTCGTTTCCGTGTAAATGCCTTTAATCATAACCGCGGTGCCGGTGCTGTATTTCGTACCATTCCATCAAAGATTCTCACGCTTGAAGAATTGAATGCGCCTAAAATTTTCGAAGAAATAGCGGCGACGCCGCGTGGCATCGTACTGGTGACCGGGCCGACGGGTTCTGGTAAATCAACTACCCTTGCCGGTATGATCAATCATGTGAATGAAAATGATTACGGTCATATTCTAACAATCGAAGATCCCATCGAATTTGTACACGAAAGCAAAAAATGTCTGATGAATCAGCGTGAGGTGCATCGTGATACGCTGGGCTTTAGTGAGGCCTTACGTTCAGCACTACGTGAAGACCCGGATGTAATTCTGGTGGGTGAGATGCGAGACCTTGAAACCATTCGACTGGCACTGTCAGCCGCAGAGACCGGTCACCTTGTGTTTGGTACGCTACATACAAGTTCAGCGGCCAAAACGGTTGACCGTATTGTAGATGTGTTTCCGGCCGCTGAAAAAGATATGGTGCGAGCTATGCTGTCCGAATCTTTGCGTGCAGTAATCTCGCAGACACTACTGAAGAAAGTTGGTGGTGGTCGTGTTGCAGCGCATGAAATTATGATTGGTACACCTGCAATTCGAAACCTGATACGTGAAAACAAGATTGCGCAAATGTATTCAGCTATTCAGACAGGGCAATCGGTTGGTATGCAGACCCTCGATCAGAATCTCAAGGAACTTGTCGATAAGGGTGTTGTTACCAAAGAAGCGGCACGTACCAAGGCGGCTAATAAAGAAGCGTTTTAATTGTGTGAGCAGCTAAGCTGGCTGTTCATGTAGAATGATAGATAACATAATCAACTATATGGATTGATGGTATGGATAGAGATAAGGCCATACGCTACATGCACGACCTGTTGCGCATGCTGGTGCAGAAAGATGGTTCGGACCTGTTTGTTACTGTGGGTGCGCCGCCGTCGATGAAAGTCGACGGTAAGATGACGCCATTATCAAACCAGGCGCTTTCACCCTCGCATACCCAGACTTTAGTGCGTTCAATAATGAACGACAAACAGTTAGGGGAATTTGAATCAAATCAGGAAGTCAATTTCGCGATCAGTTTGCCAGGGGTGTCTCGTTTTCGTGTCAATGCATTCACACAGCGTGGTTCCATGGGAATGGTGCTGCGTGTAATTCGCTCTGAAATACCTGATTTTGAGGAGCTAAACCTGCCTGCAGTCCTGCAGGATATTTCCATGACCAAACGTGGCCTGGTGGTGTTTGTTGGTGCGACCGGTTCTGGTAAGTCCAGTTCGCTGGCCGCTATGATTGGTTATCGTAATGCTAATTCATTTGGTCATATTATTACTATTGAAGACCCGATTGAATTTGTGCATCAGCATAAAAACTGTATTGTTACCCAGCGAGAAGTTGGTGTTGATACGGAGTCTTATGATATTGCTCTGAAGAATACATTGCGGCAGGCGCCTGATGTTATTCTGATTGGTGAAATCCGTGATCGCGAAACGATGGAATATGCTATTGCATTTGCAGAAACAGGTCACCTTTGTCTGAGTACTTTGCATGCTAATAGCACTAACCAGGCACTTGACCGTATCATTAACTTCTTCCCTGAGGAGCGACGTCCACAGTTATTAATGGATCTCTCGCTCAATCTTAAATCCGTAATATCACAACGACTAGTGCCATTGAAAGGTGGTGAGGGTCGTGTGCCGGCAGTTGAGGTTATGCTGAATACGCCCCTGATGTCAGACCTGATATTCAAGGGTAATGTGCATGAGATGAAAGAGCTGATGGCGAAGTCGAATGAATATGGAATGATTACATTCGACCAGGCGTTGTTTGAATTGTATGAAGAAGGTTATATCACCTACGAAGATGCGCTGAGAAATGCCGATTCGATTAATGATCTGCGACTACGTATCAAACTCAAAGGTAAAAACGCACAGGGTGGACAGGATCTTATGTCCGAGGTATCAGGCCTTAAAATGGAAGAGGATGAGGCGGATAAAAATCAACATCGCCTGCGCTAATTTGCAGCTGAAATAAACGAAGATAATATGAGTTCTAAATTACATCCATATCTCAAACTGATGGCAGACCGGGGCGGCTCGGATATATTCTTTACCACGGGTGCGCCAGTGAGCATGAATATCGAAGGCAAAATGCATCCGATAGGAAAAACACCGCTCGAGCCTGGTATGACAAGAGAAATTGCATACAGTATTATGGATGAAAACCAGATCATGGGTTTTGAAGCAACCATGGAAATGAATCTGGGTATCTCCTTAAAGGATATTGGTCGATTCCGTGTAAATGTATATACACAACGCGGTGAAGTATCCATGGTTATTCGTTACATCAAATCTGATGTTCCAAGCCTGGACGCGTTAAATTTGCCACCACGATTGAAAGATCTGGTATGTATGCGCAAGGGTCTTATTCTCGTTGTGGGTGCAACAGGTTCAGGAAAATCAACAAGTCTGGCCTCGATGATTAATTATCGAAGTGAGAATATGCCCGGGCATATCCTTACTATCGAAGACCCGATCGAATATATGTTCGAACATAAACGATCAATTGTTGGGCAGCGAGAAGTTGGTCTCGATACCTTGTCTTATGAAAATGCATTGCGTGAAGCTATGCGCGAAGCACCAGATGTAATTATGATTGGTGAGATACGTGACAGAGAAACCATGGAGGCGGCTATTCAGTATGCAGATACAGGACACCTGTGTTTGAGCACGCTTCACTCTGTTAATGCTAACCAGACGCTCGACCGAATTCTGAGTTTTTTCCCGACAGATGGCCGAAACCAGATTTTAATGGACATGTCTCTTAATCTGCAGGCCATTATATCTCAGCGACTCGTAGCGGGTTTGAATGGTAAACGTGTCGCAGCGATAGAGATTCTAATTAATTCCCCATTTATTTCTGAACTGATTCGTCGAGGCGACTTCCACGAAATCAAGCAAGTGATGGAGAAGGGTGAAGCAGATGGTATGCAAACCTTTGACCAGTCGCTTTATCAATTATTCCAGGATGGCAAGATCGATATCAAAACAGCACTTTCACATGCAGACTCGAGAAGTAACCTGGAATGGAAAATTAACTTTGGTGGCGGTGTTAAAGAGGATGAACAGAACAAGCATAATGAAACCCTTCAGTTTCCTGCTTCACCCGATGACCTGCCCGAACTATAATTTTTCTTTTACTAGAATACCTGCTGGATTGCCTGATCCAGCAGCTCCATGCACTGTAGTATCTGCCTGTCACTAACATAGGGTGCTGGCCCAAGACGCAAATAATCACCTCGATAATCACAAATCAGGCCTAATGATCTGAGTTCGTTATGTAGTAATGCGGTGCGATTTGTTTTACAGGATAGAAAGCCGCCCTGATTATGCGGGTAGTCTGGGTTGGCTAAAGTCAGATGATGCTGCATATTCTCCAGTATGCAGGTATGTATAATATCAAGCTGATGCCGGTTCAGGGCATATAATGCAGCAGGCGTCATGTGATGAGACGTAAAAAAATCTATTACTTCGGTAGCTCGATAATGGCTGACAGGATCATACGTTGCGCCGGCGAAACGACTGGGACCCTTATCGTAGCTCACCCTGGTTGCAGGGTGATCGGCTTTCTGAGCAAACTCACTAAACCAGCCAGTAATTACGGGGCGCAATTGACAGTTTTCAGGTAAGCGCATGAATGCATTGCCCTCGCCCATCTGCATATATTTGTAACCGCCACCGATGATATAAGCCTGTTCAAGACCCAGCTGCTTGATAGAAACGGGAATGACATTAAGTGAATGATAAATATCAAGCATGAATAAACAGTCATGCTCAATACAATGCGCAGCTATCGTGTCAACGCCGGGTGCAACTAAAGCGGTTTCGTAAAAAACATGTGAAAGGATAGCTGCAGATGTGGATGCAGTGATGCGCTGGCAGAAACGGCGGGCAAACGTGTCGAGTGGTTCGACAGAGACAATCTGTATATCAAGACCTTCTTCAGCTAAACGTGATAATTGACGACGTACCGTATGGAATTCGCCGTCTGATGTAACGATGCGAGGTTTTTTAGAAAGCTCCAACGAGGATAAAAACTGAATAAGCAGGAAATGTGTGTTTTGTGCGAGCGCAATGTTTTCACCAGTATCATCCAGCATCTGAGTAATGTGGTGTCTGAGTGTGTCAGCATGCTGCAAAGCATTCTGCCACTTATCATCCATATGTGATGCGGCATCGTCCCAGGCTTTTTGCAGACCATTATAAGCGCAGTCTGGCCAGGCCTGATGTGACTGACCATTGAGTAATAGACGCTCAGAAACACGAAAACTGGAATAGTGTTGTGCAATAGTATCGGGTATCGCTTTGCTGTTTATCATAATGAAGAACGAATTGACCATAAATCGGGAAATGCAGGCTTGAAGAGTGTACTAATAAGATAGTTGACGCCGCTTGAACCGCCTGTGCCCATTTTATTTCCGATAGTTCGTTCTACCATTTTAAGGTGACGGTAACGCCAGTCCTGTAGAGCCGCATCAAGATCAACAAATGCCTCACAGAGTTGCATGAGTTCAGGGTTGTGATGATATATTTCGATGAGTGAGGCCTGTATTGTCATATCATTATTCTTATCGTTGTCCGAGAAGCAGTTTCTGGAGATGAGTAAGTTTATGAGGCCATCCCATAGGGAATCCTGCTGGAGGCTGCTATGGAGTCTGATGTATTCAGGTGAGCCGGGTTTTAGTTTATTCAGATGTTCTGGATTTTTCAGACCGTAGATAAACTCAATCTGACGGAACTGATATGACTGGAAGCCACTTGCAGATTCAAGGCGATCACGAAATGAGAGAAATTCCGTAGGTGTTAGCGTTTCCATAACATCAACCTGTTGTATCAGGGTTTTAAAAATGGCAAGTACGCGTTTGATCGTCAGTAATGCAGTGCTGATATCTGTCTGGTTCAAAAGCTGGATGAGATGTTTAAGCTCATGGATTAGCTGTTTAAACCAGAGTTCATAAACTTGATGTACGGTGATGAACAGATGTTCATCATGTTCAGGATCTGATGAACGTGGTACTTGAAGGTCGAGCAGCTGGTCTAGCTTTAGATAGTCGCTATAAGTGAGAGACATTAGAATGTTACCTCACAAGAGTATTAATCTAAAGATAGACCACTACACCAGAGATTGCAGTCAAAGTGACTTCGCTGGTTAGCTGAAATACCAGTAGGTAATGGTGATGGCTGCAATAAAGCCTGAAAAGTCAGCGATGAGTCCTGCCTGTAGTGCGTAACGGGTTTTACGAATGTTGATGGCTCCAAAATAAACGGCCAGCACATAAAGCGTAGTTTCTGTCGATCCAAACATGACGGCGGCGGTTTTTACAATGAGTGAATCAGTGCCGTGGGTCTGTATTAATTCGGCCAGAACGCCAACTGACCCGCTGCCCGTAAGCGGGCGTATCAAACCCATTGGTATTACTTCAGGAGGAAAACCTAACCAGTTGGCGACAGGTGAAAGGGCATGCATAAAGAACTCTAGCGCACCACTTGCACGGAACATCGCGATGGCAAACAGCATTGCCACAAGGTAAGGAATAATAGTAACGGCAATGCTAAATCCTTCCTTAGCACCTTCGACAAATTCCTCGTAAACCGGTATGTGTCTGCGTAGGCCCACAGAGACGATAAATAGAATGAGTAACGGAATGATAAGCGTGCTTAGTTGTTGCATCTAAGGCGCCCCTTCTGGTACAGACGAACGACAATAATGGCGGTGATAGTCGAACAGGTTGTTGCCAGTATTATGGGTATTATCAGGTCACTAATCTGCGTGCCCATCAGAGCAATCAGCGTGACCGGCGGCAGTAACTGGACGCTAGAGGTATTCAAGGCCAGAAACATACACATTTCATCGCTTGCAGTGTCGCTCTTGTTGTTTAATTGCTGTAACTGTTGCATGGCCTTGATGCCGAGTGGGGTGGCGGCATTACCAAGGCCAAGAACATTTGCGGCCATGTTCATACTAATACTGGCGAACGCAGGGTGATCTTTTGGTATACCTGGAAAAAGCCAACGCAACAGTGGCTGTACGATTTTGACCATCGATTGAATAATGCCACTCTGTTCGGCGATACGCATCAAGCCAAGCCACAGGGCCATCAGGCCAATCAGCCCCAGTGCCAGTTTGGCGGCAAACTCAGCCATGTCGAAGGCAGCTTCGGTAATTGCTCGAAGTTTAACCCAGTGAAGTTCTGGAAACAGAATATGCATATGCTCTGCATTTTGTTCAATTAGAGTCGCAGTAAAATTAGAGCCATTACCATGTACGCTGGCAAGTAACTGTAACCACTGTGGGCTATTACTGTCGATGTAAAGTTTAATTCTGCTGTCAGTTTCAATGATGGCATTGATGTCGATGAGGTCTTTGTCGTCAGGCTGATGAGTGAGAAATCCCAGTACAAGTTGCTGAGTATCATGCTTTAATACGGTATAAGGTATATTCTGAGGTATCCCGTTCTGGTAGGGGTTGTTAATTTCGTCCATGATGTCCCGTATCAGAGCGAACAGGATGCTTGTAATAATGAGAGCTGCCCAGATTTTATTTAGCATAAATCGATAATAAGGTAATTCCAGAAAATGTACAGAAAACTTGGCTTGTTCCTGTTAATTGTCGTGTGCGGAACAGCGCAGGCAGACCGTGAGCGTGACTGGCAGAAGATGATTAGCCAGGTGACAAACTCAATTGTTACAATCAGGGTAGATGCGGTCCGTGCTTTCGATACAGCAGTGAATAATTCATCACAGGCCAGTGGCTTCGTGGTGGATGCGGAACGAGGCATCATCTTGACGAATAGACATGTAGTGCAGCCTGGTCCCGTAATCGCAGAAGCTCTGTTTGCGAACCGTGAAGAGATTGAGCTCAAGCCAATCTACCGTGACCCAGTGCATGACTTTGGTTTCTTTCAATATAATCCTGCGGCATTAAAGTTTATCAAGCCTGTAAGCTTGCCGATACGCCCACAGGAGGCCGTTGTAGGTAAGGAAATACGCGTCGTAGGTAATGATGCGGGAGAGCAGTTATCCATACTCGCAGGCACGCTTGCCCGTACGGATCGCAAGGCACCCTATTATGGGCGAGGCCGGTATAACGATTTTAATACATTCTATTATCAGTCTGCATCAGGTGTGTCGGGCGGTTCTTCAGGCTCACCTGTTCTTGATATTCACGGCAATGTGATTGCATTGAACGCGGGTGGTTCGGTTAAAGCAGCATCAAGTTTTTTTCTGCCGCTACAGCGTGTCGATCGTGCGCTACGGCTAATTCAACAAGGCAAAACAGTACACAGGGGAAGCTTGCAGACGACATTCGACTACGAGCCATATGATGAGGTGCGTCGTTTAGGTCTGAGAGCAGAGCTGGAAGCCAGGCTGCGCAAGATTAATCATGGTGTTGGAATGCTGGTTGTTCGTCGGAGTCTTCCAGGAAGTGAGGCGAGCACGCAGTTAGAGCCCGGTGATATTTTGATAAAAGGTGCAAAAGCTAATGCACCGCTAAAATGGATTCGACGATTTGAAGAACTTGAGTCCTTGCTGGATGATAACGTCGGTGAACAGGTTGATTTATTGCTAGAACGTGGTGGTCGTTCGGTTGAAGTCAGAATAAGT